>JADJBK010000006.1:313272-626544 GCA_016703745.1 Nitrosomonas sp.
CGAAGTCAGCGAAGGGCTTCGCTACGAAATCCATACGGAGCGGAAAGGCTCGCCCGTACCCTGGTCGGTCGCTGGCCCGACCTGTGATTCTGTCGATGTGCTGATGCATGAAGAAATGCTGCCGGATGATCTCCAGGAAAATGATTTTATCTTTATTCCGAATACCGGCGCCTATACGACTTCTTATGCCACCACCTTCAATGGCTTTCCGTTACCGGACGTTCGAATATTGTAGCTAATCAGGCAGTATTTTGAGAGACGGCGTACGCGGTTCTGGTACGTCGTTTTTTTTGATTAACTCGCTGCAGTCATTTGGTTTTTGTTTGCACGCGACTGCCCCCCTATGCCTTATGAATTTTTCCCACCAAAGTCATTCAAATGGCGATTAGCGGGTTGTATCCTCTATTGGCTATGGGTGGTATCCTGTCTCACCGGAGAAGATATCCCCCAACGGTTATTGCGAAGTCAGGTATATCTCGTTCGGCTTTATCGGTACGCCGTTTACGCCATCATGGGGGTAGCTTTTTTGCGTTTCTTAATATTTTAATTGGCGATGCAGGCTGGTCTTCGTGCAAGGATGTCTTTTATTGATGCTTTAAAAGCAGTCTGCTGTTTGTTGATTGTTGCGCATCATTTGGCTATTTACGGTCCTATGCCGGAAATTGCTTATCCGTTATTGCCAAAACTGCTCAATTGGTTACGTGAGCACGGAAGACTTGCGGTACAAGTATTTTTTGTCGTCGCCGGTTTTCTTGCTGCTGCAAAACTTGCGCCACAGGGTTTGTCATTTGTCTCCAATCCAATCAAGCTTATCCGGCAGCGCTATGTGCGATTGGTTACACCTTATTTCGCGGCATTAATTCTTGCGATTGGTGCGGCTGCGTTGGCCAGAATCTGGATGCAGGACGAATCGACACCCGGCGCACCCAATTTATTTCAACTGCTTGCGCATATCTTGTTATTGCATGATCTGCTGAATCAGGAGGTTTTGTCGGCGGGTATCTGGTACGTCGCCATTGATTTTCAATTATATACGTTCACAATTTTGGTATTGTGGACTGCTCATCACATTCAGAATCGATATGTGCCACTGAAAAGGCTTGGCGCGATTTTAATCCTCAGCTTAACTATCGCGTCTTTATTCTTTTTTAACAGGGATCATTACTGGGATGAAACGGCTTTATATTTTTTTGGATCTTATGGTATTGGTATTCTGGTTTATTGGACATCGGTTAGTGAACGCCAGGTATTTTGGCTCATCGTGCTGATTGCGCTGGTTTCTGCTGCACTGTTAATAGATTTTCGTTTGCGCATCGCAGTCGCAGCTGTTGTTATGCTGCTATTGGGTTTGGCACAGTATTTTAATGCGTTACAAAATAGATATATTCCCGGTTGTTTGATCTATCTTGGACGCGCTTCCTATTCCATTTTTCTCATTCATTTCCCGGTATTGCTGATCATCAATGCTGTATTTTTCAGATTTATGCCACATCAGCCTGAAATTCAATTATGCGGTTTACTATTGACGATGTGTGCCAGTATTGGTGCGGGAATTTTACTTTGTAACTGGCTTGAGGCACGCCCCGTAACCAAGCAAGTGCATATCCTGTTGCCTGCAGGCATCGTAGCCTGCGGTTTGTTGGCCATGCTTGAAATTAGGTAACTACTTGCCTTCGGAATGATAAGTTTCGTTCACCAGTAATTGAGTAGAGTGAGACTTGAGACTATCCAAGGCCAAACAATATGGCCAATAGAAGATACAATCCGTTTGTCGCTATTTAAACCACTTTTGCAGGAGGAGTGCATAACGTGTAGGGCAGGTAGTTACCAAGAATTTAATATTGTTTCAGCTGTGGTGGTGTTTTTCAGCGTGTTATAAAAAACTTTACATAAGTTAGCTTTGATTTTTCCAATGACGTTTAATTAAATAAATATTTTAGGGTTGGTAATTCTGGCTACTCGACAAGAACTCTCAGATTTTCTGGCTAAATCCGAGAAGCGTGCATATAAACAAGCAATATTTGCGGTTCGTGATGATCATGTGGCATTAGATATCGTTCAAGATTCTATGATGAAGCTTGCACTGAAATACGCTTCTAAGCCGACAGAAGAGCTGCCACTTTTGTTTCAGCGTATCCTGCAGAATACTATCCGAGATTATTATCGACGACAAAAGATTCGTTCATTATGGACTACCCTGTTTTCAGGTATGACGTCCAATGATCAGGAAAAGAACCAGGAAGACTTCGATATTCTAGAATCTTTGCAGGTAAAGCAGGAATCCGATTTTACAAAAGAACCTGACGCTCAGCTGGAGAGAGTGCAACTGATTGGTTTAATAGAGAAAGCGATGGAAACTCTTCCGCCACGTCAACGCGAAGCCTTCTTGCTGCGTTATTGGGAAGAGATGAGTTTGGCGGAGACGGCTGAAATTATGAGATGTTCGGAAGGGAGTGTAAAAACCCATTGCTCGCGGGCGGTCCATGCGTTGGCGGCAATTCTCAGAGAGAAAGGGGTGAAATTATGAACGAGCAGAAGTTGGGTGAAGAGATTGCCAGATGTCTGGATATCGGTGCCAATGAGACTATTAAGCAGAGTACGTTGTATCGGTTGCAATCTGCTCGCCGAAAAGCCCTGGAAAATTGCCAACCTACAACAGAGGTTATTAATTCTGGTAATGGAACTTCGGTTTACGGTGGGCATGATGGATATTCCAAAACCGGGAAACTGCTATTACTGGTGATAGCATTATTTGTTTTTACGCTGGTTTCCACAACACATTGGCAATTCCTGAAGAAAAATAAGTCAGCTATAAATACCGATACCACGATACTGGTTGATGATTTGCCATCAGATACTTATATTAATAATGAGCCTGAGTTGGATGGCGATTTATCAATGGATACTTATATCGACGATGTGCTCCAACTAATTGATGATGTATCGGTGGATAAGCGTATTGATAGTGAGTCTGAGCTGGCGAATGATATTACGGCGACAGATGCTGCTAGTAATGATGAACCTGAACGGGTTGATGAACTACCGACTGATACTCGTATTGGTAATGAGTTTGATGAATGGTTGGATCCTAACAAATAATTTTTATCACAGGTGACGTACTGGAATTCGTGGATTTCTAGGAATATGGGTGTGAGTGATTCTGACAGGATCCGGCAAACCACATAAAAGTTACCTGCGTTGTTATTGCGGTGTTAAAAAACAGGCATTAAGTGTCCTGAATCTTGCATAAACTGTGTTTCTCTGCCTGCTTTATTTTGTATTTTGTATTGATCGCCTGAAAAACGTTTGCTGGAAAGATTGGAAGAGTACGAAATCAACCAGCAAAACTCCTCTTTACGTCTTCTTAATTATTTTTATTGGTCAATTTTTGCAGCTTGGCAAATGCAGCAAATCCATCCTTTACTCCTTAATAATCTCCCGTCCATGTGGGGCGAAGCACTTTCCGCACAATTACGTGCTGGTGAGAATGTGCTTGGCTGGCTCGAAATTGATCTTGATACCCGGCTTCATTTTGCTGCTAGTATCCTTGTGGTGACCGATCAGCGCTTGCTGGCCAAAATGTCAAGCAATGAAGCGTGGCGGGAATGGATGTACCAGCCAGGCCTGTCAATGATGCAGCGAGACCATGCGGGTGTGGGGTGTCTCGAATTATTTGATTCCCACTCACGCTTGGCGTATTGGCGTTATCGATTAGGCAATGAGTTAACAGTTAATCGATTGATTGAGTGTTTTATGCGGCAGCTCGATTATCAAGTAACCGGTAATATTGCTATGCCTGCTCAGGCACACGTCCAATGTCTGAGCTGTGGCATCGTTTTTCCCGTCGATCAGGAAGAATGTCCGGCGTGTGAGAAACAAATTCATATCCCCCCTTCCACATGGACCCTATTACGTTTATGGCGTTTTGCAAAACCCTATAAAGGGCGTTTGTTATTTGGTTTTTTGTTGACGCTATGCAGTACGGCCGCAACACTGGTTCCACCTTATTTGATTATGCCGTTAATGGATAATGTGTTGATTCCTTATCAGAATGGTCAACCGATCAATACCGATCTGGTAACGCTCTATCTTTCCGGATTATTGGTTGCTGCAATTCTTGCCTGGATACTGGGTTGGGGGCGTACTTACCTGTTGGCATTGGTTTCAGAACGTATTGGCGTAGACCTGCGCACAACGACATATGAGCATTTGCTGCATCTTTCACAGGAATATTTTGGGGGTAAGCGTACCGGTGATTTAATGGCACGTATTGGTGCTGAAACTGACCGGATTAATATCTTCATTTCATTGCATTTACTCGATTTTGCGACGGATGTCATCATGATTTTTATGACAGCATTAATCCTGATATCAATTAATCCCTGGTTGGCATTGGTCACACTGGTTCCTCTACCCATTATTGCCTGGTTGATCCATCTGGTTCGCGACCGGCTGCGGATTGGGTTTGAGAAAGTAGACCGCATCTGGGCGGAAGTGAATAATGTGCTTGCCGATACTATCCCAGGTATTCGAGTGGTCAAGGCTTTTGCGCAGGAAAAGAGAGAGGCAGCGCGTTTTCATGCGGCCAATCAGCGCAATCTGCAAATCAATGATCGAGTCAACAGGGTTTGGTCATTATTTACACCAACTGTCACATTGTTAACTGAGGTAGGGCTGCTGGTGGTATGGGTATTTGGCATTTGGCAAATATCGAAGGATGAAATTACAGTCGGAGTTCTTACGGCTTTCCTTGCTTATATTGGCCGGTTTTATATCAGACTGGATTCGATGAGCCGTATTGTCTCCCTCACACAGAAAGCTGCCGCTGGAACGAAGCGGATTTTTGATATTCTGGATCATGTCTCCAGCGTTCCGGAATCTCCCAATCCTGTTCATTTGTCCACCGTACACGGCCAGATCGAGCTTCGCAATGTGGGCTTTCGCTATGGAACTCGCAGTATTACGCGCAACATTGATCTTGTTATCCAGCCCGGTGAAATGATCGGTTTGGTTGGGCATAGTGGCTCAGGTAAAAGTACTCTGGTGAATCTGATTTGCCGTTTCTATGATGTCACGGAAGGGGCGATTTTAGTGGACGGGCATGATATCCGCTCGCTACCGATTGCTGAGTATCGTAAGCATATCGGTTTGGTACTTCAAGAACCTTTTCTGTTTTATGGCACCATTGCAGAAAATATCGCATATGGTAGACCGGATGCAACGCATTCCGATATCATATCGGCCGCTCGCGCTGCCCATGCTCATGAGTTTATATTGCGCCTGCCGTATGGGTACGATTCGCTGGTCGGGGAACGTGGGCAGGCGCTCTCTGGTGGTGAGCGTCAGCGTATTTCGATTGCCCGCGCGCTACTAATTAATCCACGAATTTTGATATTGGATGAGGCTACTTCATCGGTGGATACGACTACCGAGAAAGATATCCAGAAGGCGTTGGATAATCTGGTGCGTGGCCGAACTACCATTGCGATCGCGCATCGTTTATCGACCTTGCGTGAAGCCAATCGCCTGATTGTTCTGGATCGAGGCAAAATTGTTGAAATCGGCAATCATGCGGAATTAATGTCGCGAGAAGAGCATTATTACCGCCTGTACCAGGCTCAGGCGCGCAATGTTGATACTGAAGAGCGGGGATTTGTTCCTGTTGTCGAACATAGCGCTGCAGGGGAGCATAAATGAGTCGTACATTAGCTTCCCAGTTAACCCGCAATGCTTTTGGGCGGCTGGTTTATAGGGATCAGTCGGGTATGGCACAAGAAAACGTCATTCCGGTGAGATCTTTTCCGATTGCCGATCCGAATCAAGGCATTGCAATAGTCGATTCCCAGGGTCATGAGTTAGTGTGGATAGCAAGCCTGTCCGATTTACCCCAAGACTATCGAAGTCTCATTGAAGAGGAGTTATCGAGTCGAGAATTTATGCCGGAAATAAAGCGTCTGTGCAATGTATCCAGTTTTATCACACCGAGTACCTGGAACGTCGAGACGGATCGTGGAGACACTTTCTTTGTTCTCAAAGGTGAAGAAGATATTCGTCGCTTAACCGCTTCTTCACTGATGATTGTGGATAGTCATGGTATCCATTTTCTTATTCGTGATCGTTTGTCTCTTGATCGTCATAGCCGTAGCTTGTTGGATCATTTTCTATAATGTAGTTGAGAATTATTTTTCTTATCCTGTAAACCGATTGGTTAAGTCTGCGTTAATGGTTTCATGACTTCTACTCTACTCGGATGCATGCCTATATCAAATAGTAATCCTGTAAAGGACATCATATTTCTTGAAATCAAGTACTTGAACGGCCCCAATCTGTGGACTTATTATCCGGCACTGGAAGCAACTGTCGACATTGGCGCTCTTGAAGATTTTCCTTCTGATGCGATTCCCGGATTTTATGACCGTTTATCTGAATGGTTGCCTTCGCTCATTGAGCATCGTTGTAGCTATGAAGAACGAGGTGGTTTTTTGCGCCGGGTTAAGGAAGGTACGTGGCCGTGTCATATTCTGGAACATGTGACATTGGAGTTGCAGAATCTCGCTGGGATGCGTGGTGGTTTTGGTAGGGCGCGCGAAACATCGGTACGTGGCGTATATAAAGTTGCATTAAGCGCATGGCACGAGGAGATTACTCGGGCTGCGCTGCACTCGGCGCGCGAATTGGTGCTGGCTGCTATGAACTTTGAGCAGTTGCCGAGCCCTTCGTATGACGTCGATAGCGCGATTGAGAATCTTCGTGAATTGGTGGATTCCCTCTGGCTTGGACCTTCCACAGCCTGTATCGTGGATGCTGCCATAGCACGGAATATTCCGGCCACCCGGCTCGTTGCCAAGGGAAACCTCGTACAGCTTGGTTATGGTGCACGTTGCCGTCATATCTGGACAGCAGAAACAGATCGCACTCCCGCCATTGCGGAAAGTATTTCCCGCGACAAAGATCTGACAAAAGCGTTATTGCGATCCTGTGGCATTCCTGTTCCTGAAGGATGCATGGTCGAAAGTGAGGAAGAAGCTTGGGAAGCTGCCAATAAAATTGGTCTGCCAGTCGTCATAAAACCCTGCGATGGTAATCATGGTCGGGGCGTTTTTATTGAGCTAAGCTACCGCGAAGAAATTGAATCGGCTTACCAGGTGGCGCACAAAGAAGGTACAGGTGTACTGGTTGAGCAATATATTGCGGGCACCGAACACCGATTATTGATTGTGGGTGGGCAGCTTGTAGCGGCGACATTGGGAGACTCGGTATCGGTTACTGGAGATGGTTTTTCAACGATCACCGAATTAATTGAATCTCAAATCAACTCCGATCCGCGCCGGGGAACAACCGAAGATCATCCGTTGAATATGATTCGCCTTGATAGCGCAGCGAGAATTGAAATTGCTCGCCAAGGCTACTGCAGTAGCTCCGTTGTGCCAAGTGGTGCCAAGGTTCTGGTTCAGCGTAACGGTAATCATGCATTCGATGTAACGGATCAAATTCATTCCAGTACCGCGGTGCTTGCGTCACTCGCCGCCCGTGTTGTCGGACTGGATATTGCAGGTATCGATTTAGTGACGAGCGATATTTCTCGGCCACTGAACGAGCAAGGAGGGGCGATCGTTGAGGTGAATGCTGGCCCAAGTTTGCTGATGCATATCAAACCGGCGGTGGGCACTCCCCGGCCCGTAGGCAAAGCCATCATCAATCATCTATTCCCCGATCAAAACAATGGTCGTATTCCCATTGTTGGCATCACAGGGAGTTATGGCAAAACAGCTGTCGCATATCTGATTGCAAGGTTGCTGATTCTCTCCGGCAAGCAAACAGGGTTGGCCTGTAGTGACGGACTTTATCTGGATTATCGGAAAATAGATAAAAACAACAGCGCAAACTGGGCAGCGGCAAACCGCATCTTGACGAATCCAACTGTGGAAGCTGCGGTATTTGAGAATGGCTTTGACACACTCTTGAATCAGGGGCTGGCTTACGATAGTTGCTATGTAGGTGTGATTACAAATATCGATCCTAATCATCATTTGGGTCAACAGGGAATTGAAACCCTCAAGCAGGTTTTTAACGTACTGCGTACCCAGGTTGATGTCGTCACTCCGACAGCTGCAGCGATTGACGATGTCGAAAAAGATATCCAGTTGCCTATTGGCGCCGCAGTTCTCAACGCTAATGATGAAATGCTGGTCGAGATATCCGAGCTGTGCCATGGCGAAGTCATTTTCTTTAGCATGGATCCGGATTCACCGATTATTACCCGGCATTGTGCTCAAGGAACAGGCTCCACTCAGGGTAAGCGTGCGGTAATTGTGCGTAATGGCGTGATTACGCTAGTCACTGGTTCTGATGAATTATCGCTAATGAAATTAGCCGGGATCACTTCTGATACCGCCGACCCTGGTTCGCGGCAAATGGAAGAAAATATTCTGGCTGCTGTTGGCGCTGCATGGGCGCTAGGCATTGAGTCCAACATCATACGGACAGGTATCGAGTCTTTTGGATTTGCTCAAGAAAACTACAAACCGGGAAATCAGGATTTCCCACTCGGTTTTACAAACTCAAGGGATTAAATTATGAAAATATTACGTATTCGAGCATTACGTGGACCAAATTTATGGAGTCAGCATACTTCCATTGAAGCTGCTGTTCTTTGTAGTGAATTTGAAACCAATATCAATGATATATCCGGTTTTGACGCGAGAGTACGTGAGTATTTCCCGGAAATTCCTTTGTTTCGCTCCACGAGTCATCACGAGACGGTTACCATCGCTCATGTGCTTGGATTCGCTGCGTTGGAGCTGCAGGTCCAGGCGGGCTGCCCGGTTACTTTTAGCCGTACCGTCAAGACATCCGAAGCAAATACCTACTGTGTGGTTGCCGGGTACAGTGAAGAAAAAGTTGGTAGGCTTGCGTTTGAATTGGCGCGATCATTATGTATAGCCGTTGCAGAAAATACTTCTTTTGATTTGAATGGCGCGTTGCTTCAATTACGTGAACTCAATGAAGAGATACGTCTGGGACCGAGTACAGATTCGATTGTTCAGGCTGCCGTTGCTCGCGGCATCCCGTTTCGTCGCCTAACCGAAGGGAGTTTGGTGCAGTTTGGCTGGGGAAGTAAGCAACGGCGTATTCAGGCATCTGAAAGTGATCTAACCAGTGCTGTCGCAGAATCCATTGCGCAAGACAAAGAACTGACTAAAACTCTGCTTCATGCGGCAGGCATCCCGGTTCCTCAGGGTAGAAATGTAGACAGTGCCGAAGACGCATGGGTGGCGGCGTGTGAAATAGGCACACCCGTGGTCGTCAAGCCCCTCGATAGCAATCAGGGAAAAGGTGTTACGGTTAATCTTGTGGACGCCAGGCAGATAAAAGCGGCTTACATCATGGCAGCCGGGTTTAGTGACGATGTTCTGGTTGAGCGGTATGTCCCCGGGTATGATTTTCGTATGCTCGTGGTTGGTAATCAATTGGTTGCCGCTGCGCGGCGCGACCCACCGCAAATTACGGGTGATGGCATACACAGCATTCGTCAATTGGTCGGCCAGGTCAACCTGGACCCCAAGCGTGGCGAAGGTCATGTTGCTTCATTGACTAAAATTCCTCTGGATGAGATTTCCTTATCACATCTGGCCTCGCAAGGATTATCGGCTGAATCCATTCCAGAAAAAGGTGTGCGCGTGGTATTACGCAGTAACGCCAATTTATCGACTGGAGGAACGGCGACTGATGTTACCGATGACGTTCATCCTGAGTTGGCAGAGCGCGTAATTGCTGCAGCCAAAGTGGTGGGTCTGGATATCTGTGGCATTGACGTAGTTTGCAGGAATGTGGCGCTTTCGTTAGAGGAACAGGCGGGAGGCATTATCGAAATCAATGCTGCTCCCGGCTTGCGCATGCATTTGCAACCCTCTTTTGGCAAAAGTCGCGCTGTAGGTGAAGCGGTTATCGATAATATGTTTCCCGGGGGAGATGATGCGCGTATTCCCATCATTGCGGTGACTGGTACAAACGGTAAAACGACCACCACCCGTTTGATTGCTAATATTTTCGAGAAAGACAAGAAACGCGTAGGGCTTGCCTGTACGGAAGGGGTGTATGTAAATGACCAATGTGTGGATACTGGCGATTGTAGCGGGCCTAAAAGTGCAAGAAATATTCTGTTTCATCCGGATGTCGATGTAGCGGTTCTTGAAACAGCACGAGGTGGATTACTACGTGAAGGTTTGGGTTTTGATCGCTGTGATGTGGCTGTCGTTACCAATATCGGCATGGGTGATCATTTGGGTATGGCGTATGTGAATACCGTAGAAGAATTGTCCGTCGTTAAACAAATCGTTGTACAGAACGTCGCCTCCAGCGGTTGTGCCGTACTGAATGCAGCAGATGCGCTTGTTGTAAGCATGGCCGATCATTGCCCTGGATCAGTTATTTTCTTTGCGCAGGACGCTCACCATCCTATTCTGGTCATGCATCGCGCTCAGCATAAATCTGTTATTTACGTCGAAAATCATAGCATTGTTGCTGTGGATGAAAATGGTGAGCACCGGATCCCCTTGAGTGAAATTCCACTCACGAAAAATGGTAGCATTTCTTTCCAAATTGACAATGTGATGGCTGCTGTTGGAGCAGGTTGGGCGTTGGGGCTGGATTGGTCGGTTATTCGCGCAGGCTTGGCAACTTTTGTTAACAACGTGCAGACAGCGCCCGGCCGTTTTAATTTATTCAATTATCGCAATGCGACCTTGATAGCTGACTATGGTCATAACCCGGATGCCATCCAGGCGCTTGTCAGCGCGATTGATAATATGCCCTCAAAAAAACGTTCGGTTGTGATCAGTGCTGCTGGCGATCGTCGTGATGAGGATATTCGTCAGCAAACCAGAATTCTTGGTGATGCCTTTGATGAAGTCTTGTTATACCAAGATCAATGTCAACGGGGACGTGCAGACGGGGAAGTATTGATGTTGTTGCGGGAAGGTTTGGGAAATGCCAGGCGCACTCAGAAAGTCAGCGAAATTGTTGGTGAGGCAATAGCAATCGATATCGCGCTATCAAACCTGGAAGACGGCGAATTGTGCCTTATTCTGGTTGACCAAGTGGAGCAATCCCTGGGGCAAATCAATTACCGTGTTGCGCTGGGCTGAATGCCGTGAAGAAATAAGTGCGACGATTGGGCGCGTCTGGCGTAACCGTCCAACGCTCCCATCTACGCAATCACAATTTTCTGGATTATTCTCCTCTGCATTACCTTACAGGAGGATAAGCCATGGCATTACAGGATGATAAGCAAAATTATGATGGCCGGTTGAGTTTATTAGCTACTTGCCTGCCCAACAGATAAGGTTAACCGACAATTTGTGGCGACCCGGCCCAATCAATTGTGGGTAGCGGAATTACCTTTGTTGCAACGTGGATGGGATTTGTTTATGTAGCTTTTATTACCGATGTTTTTGCCCGGTATATTGTTGGTTGGCGAGTCAGCCGGTCATTACATACCGATCTGGTGCTTGACGCATGGGAACAGGCATTGTGTGCACGGCGCGAAATTAAGGGATTAGTCCATCATAGCGACCACGGTAGCCAATACTTGTCGATCCGCTATACGGAACGCTTGATACAAGCCAATATTGATGCTTCTGTTGGCAGTGTTGGTGATTCTTATGACAATGCACTCGCCGAAACAATTAACGGATTATACAAGACCGAGGTCATACGGCACCGCGGCCCTGGCGCAATATCGACGATGTTGAGTTTGCAACCTTGGAATGGGTAGATTGGTTCAATAATCGCCGATTGTTGGAGCCGATTGGAAATATTCCGCCGGCAGAATTTGAAATGGCCTATTATCGCCAACCAAGAGAGTCAGCCCTTGCAGCTTGACTCAAGGTAAATAGTCTCCGGAAAAACCGGGGCGATTCATTCTTCCTCATTTTAAATCTGATCCATATTAGAACTCCGGGAGTGTTATCAATTGAATCTGCTTAAGGCGCTTGCCACGGTCAGCAGTATGACGCTGCTGTCGCGCATTCTTGGATTTGTCCGTGATTTGCTCATTGCCAGGCTGTTTGGCGCCGGTATGGCGGCAGATGCATTTTTTGTGGCTTTTCGTATTCCGAATCTGTTGCGACGCCTGTTTGCGGAAGGTGCATTTTCCCAAGCATTTGTTCCTATTCTGTCAGAATACAAAAATACACAATCCAGCGAAGCTACCCGGGAACTGATCGACCAGGTGGCGACCCTGCTGGTGATTTCTTTATTTGTTGTTACGTTACTGGGGATACTGGCCGCACCCTTCATTATTTATATCAGTGCACCGGGATTTGCGGAGGATGCTGATAAATTTCTGCTGACAGTAGAATTACTCCGGATTACTTTTCCTTATATTCTGTTTATTTCACTGGTGGCATTGGCAGGCGGGATTCTTAACACCTACAGTTATTTTTCAGTTCCGGCATTCACGCCGGTATTGCTTAATTTATCCTTCATCGCCTGTGCCCTGTGGCTGGCGCCATTGATGAATCCCCCGGTAATGGCACTTGCCTGGGCGGTATTTATCGGCGGTGGGTTGCAGCTGGCATTCCAGATTCCTTTTCTGTTGCGTCTCAAGAAAATGCCGCGACTGCGCCGTTTCAGATTTCGTCAAAGTGGTGCATGGCGTGTGTTGATGCTGATGGGACCGGCGGTATTCGGAGTATCTGTCGGGCAAGTCAGCATGTTGCTTAATACTATTTTTGCTTCTCTACTTGTGACAGGCAGTGTCTCGTGGCTTTATTACGCAGACCGTTTGATGGAGTTTCCGGCAGGATTGCTGGGTGTGGCATTAGGAACCGTGATTTTGCCGTCCCTTTCCCGTCACTATGCCCAAAATGGAACGGAGGAGTTCTCGCGCTTACTTGATTGGGGACTTAGGTTAACCTTTTTGTTAACGCTACCTGCAGCGGTTGCGTTGGCAATTTTATCCACGCCACTGATTACAACGCTTTTTTATTACGGTGCTTTTACCGCACAGGATGTCTGGATGACGCGCGAAGCGCTGATCGCCTATAGTTTTGGATTACTTGGCCTGATTCTGGTTAAGGTGCTGGCGCCGGGCTTTTACGCACGCCAGAATATCAAAACGCCGGTAAAAATTGCTGTCATTACGTTTACTGCCACACAGCTGATGAATCTAGTATTTATCCTGCCATTGCAGCATACCGGGCTGGCGCTTGCCATTGGTCTGGGCGCCTGCCTGAATGCGGGTCTTTTGTATTACAAATTGCACGCCCATCGTATCTATCAGCCTCAGCCTGGATGGATGGTTTTTTTGTTCAAGATTATGCTGGCCGTTGTGTTGATGGGGATCGGGATAGCAATTGCCGCTGGTGATGGTGCCGGATGGCTTGCCGCTACAGCAGCCGAACGTGCGATCAAACTCAGTTGGGTTGTTTTGTTGGGTGGCGGGATTTATGGGACCTGCCTGTGGTTATTGGGATTTCGCCTGCAGGATTTTTCCCGGCAGTAGCGTCGCGGGTAAATCAGTCAGGGTCAGGAAGATCGACTGCAAAGAAACAGGCGTTGTAACTATCCCATAATGCAGAAATTGTTCTTAATCATTCGATGGCATGATCGGTTGTGATAAGCGGAACTCCTCCAGCTTTTTTATTAGAGTCTGCACCAGTGCACGTGCACTTTGTCGACCACTATCAAGGATGATATGGGCGGTTTCTCGGTAGAGTGGATCACGCTGGTTGAATAATTCAATCAATCTCGCCTGTGGATTATCGGTTTGCAGCAAGGGACGGTTTTTATCGAAACGGGTACGCCGTTTCAGTTCATTGACCGGTACACGTAAATAAATAACGGTTCCATTTTTTCGTAACAGTTCACGATTTTCTTCGCGTAACACCGCACCCCCACCTGTTGCCAATACGATATCGGGTAGCAGCACCACTGCCTGCAGTACTTCCGTTTCCCGTTTACGGAATCCTGCTTCTCCTTCAAACTCGAAAATTACCGGAATATTCACACCGGTACGCTGCTGAATTTCGTGATCCGAATCAATAAAGGTTCTACCCATACTGCTTGCCAGTAATTTACCGATCGTCGTCTTACCTGCGCCCATCAGGCCAATGAGAATAATGTTGCCAATGGGCAGTCTGTTGTCATGCCTGGCGCTAGTAGAGGAATTGCCGCGTTGCATGTTTTAATCTTCAAAGAAGGGGGCGGATAACAATATCCTATCCCATAAATTTACAGCAATTATGCGAACCTGGCAGGCGCTTAGCGACATTCCTCAGCACCTTCAAAAACCTTTTTACCTTGTTGCCAATAAGTGGCAGCGCTACCTTTTATCCAGAAAACTTCATTCTCATCCCGGTTGAATCGCACGCCTGATGCGGCAACTGATTGAGGTAACAAGACTTTGCGGCCAGAGAAAAGAATGGTAGCGGTTTCGGCAGTCTCATCAAAGAAAACTGCCAGACGCTCGCCATCAATAGAAATATAGACTTTATCCGCTATGGCGAATAATTGCTCGCTGAAAATTTTATAGTGCAGTGCGTTGATCCATTCATCTGATCCAGGGTCGGGTCCATGTCCATCCCTGTCGTTAATCGCATACTGATGACTGATTGCCTGCAGCCATTCATGACTACCGATTTCGGCATCAATAACCTGGCTCCCTTGTGATTTAGCAGCGATATCAACTTGTTCCATCCAGTCCGTAGAACCAGGAACCGGAATCTCCTGCTCCTTCACGCTGGCACAGGCAGCCAAAATAAAGAACAGCGGCAGTAGGAGAATAAAACGCACTTTCAGAAATGCTTAAAGAAAGCGAGCGACAAAAGCTTTTTCAACGTTACCCGTCAACGGAATTCTGACCCGGTGTCCACTTCCGGGAGCAGCCGTGATTGGATTGCCGCGTAAATCTTCCATAGTTTCCAGCTGGATGACGCGATTACCCTCCGGATGCACAATTTCAAGGCGATCACCAACCACAAAGCGGTTCTTGACCGCTACTTCAACCATGCCATTAACCGTATCAACTTGTTCTATATCACCCACATACTGACTGCGGGCGGATTCGGAATGCCCGCGCAGATAGTTCTGTGTTTCCTGGCTATGATGCCGCTGGTAAAAACCATCTGTATAGCCTCGATTGGCGAGCCCTTCCAGTTGTGCCAGCAGTGAGGGATCAAATGGACGTTGCTGGACGGCATCATTGATTGCCTGGCGATAGACCTGTGCAGTGCGTGCAACGTAATAAGCCGATTTGGTGCGTCCCTCCACTTTGAGCGAATCAATACCGATTTCAGTCAGCTGAGCAACATGCTCTACTGCGCGCAGATCCTTGGAATTCATGATGTAGGTACCATGTTCATCTTCCATGATTGGCATCAACTGGCCTGGCCGTTGCGTTTCCTCGATTAGATAGACTTTGTCCGCAGCAGGATGCCGGGGAATGGAAAGGTTGCCATCCATTAATGCTGAGTTTGCAGTTGACAGCGCCTGATTGAAATCAAAATCAATCTGTTCAACCGGTTCAACGTCGCCACTGGCACTTTCGACGGCATCCTTAACTTTATAATCCCAGCGACACGAATTGGTACAGGTGCCCTGATTGGGGTCACGATGATTGAAATAACCAGAAAGCAGGCAGCGTCCGGAATAGGCGATGCACAAGGCACCATGCACGAAAACTTCCAGTTCCATATCCGGGCAAAGTTCACGAATTTCACGAATCTCTTCAAGAGATAATTCACGTGACAGAATCACGCGCGTCAACCCCAGGGATTGCCAGAATCTTACTGCTGCATAATTAACCGTGTTGGCCTGAACCGAGAGATGAACGGGTATTTCCGGCCACTTTTCCCTAACCAGCATGATCAAACCGGGGTCTGCCATGATCAGCGCATCAGGCTGCAAGGCAATCACCGTTTCCATATCAGCCAGATAAGTCTTGACCTTGGCATTATGTGGCATCAGGTTGCTGGTGACAAAGAACTTTTTCCCCAGCTGATGAGCTTCAGTGATGCCGGCATGAATCTGCGGTAATGAGAATTCATTGTTGCGTGCGCGCAGGGAATAGCGTGGCTGCCCTGCGTAGACCGCATCTGCACCAAACGCAAAAGCGGCGCGCATCTTTTCCAGAGAACCAGCAGGTAAGAGCAATTCAGGGGTTTTCATCATAGTGTAAAATGCCGAGGTTAACCGTGGGGTAGTTTAGAATCAGAGATCATCCTCGAATCCGTCAGACTTCCTGCTCCGGTTTGCTCGACGTATTATCCTTATCTGTCAAATTCCCGGAATTGTATCATCATGGCAGTAAACCCAGCTTTTGTTCACTTGCGCCTGCATAGCGAATATTCCATCGTTGATGGTATCGTGCGTATTGATGAAGCCGTGGCTGCGGCGCACGAAGACGCCATGCCTGCACTGGCATTGACTGATTTGTCCAATGTGTTCGGGTTGGTCAAATTTTACCAGTCAGCTTGCCGGGCAGGTATCAAACCAATTGCTGGCTGTGATGTTTGGATCAGTAATGATCACGAGCCGGACAAACCTTATCGCACCTTGCTGCTGTGTCAGTCGTTATCTGGCTATCTTCGCCTGTGCCAGTTGTTGTCACAAGCTTATCGCCTGAATAATCAGCATGGTCGTGCAGAGCTCAAAAAATGCTGGTTTGAGACGGAAGCTATCGGCAACGAAGGTCTGATCGCTTTATCCGGAGGAATATCGGGGGAAGTTACCCGGAAGCTTTTACTGGCTGATACCCCGGCAGCAGAAGCAGCTGCCCGCGACTGGGCGCGTCTTTTTCCAGACAGATTTTATCTGGAAGTTCAGCGCTGTGGCCAATCCAATGAGGAATCCTGGGTACGGGCAACCTTGCATCTTGCTGCCAGATTGGAATTGCCGGTAGTAGCAACGCACCCGGTGCAATTTATGCAGCCTGATGATTACAAGGCGCATGATGCCCGCGTTTGTATTACGCAGGGACATGTTCTTGGTGATCAGCGTCGCCCAAAGGAATTCACCGGAGAACAATATTTTAAAACTCAGTCACAAATGGCTGAATTGTTCAATGACATTCCGACTGCCCTGACCAATAGTGTAGAGATTGCACGACGTTGCTCGCTGCTGCTGGATTTGAATGTTACCCGGCTACCCACTTTTCCCACGCCAGCAGGTGTGAGCATTGAACAATATTTAAGAGAGCAGGCGCAGACTGGTCTTGAGATTCGTCTTAAACAACTTTTCCCGCAGCCGGAAATTCGTGACAGTAAAAAACCGCCGTATCAGTCACGCTTGAATTTTGAGGTGGATACGATCATACAGATGGGGTTTCCGGGCTATTTCCTGATTGTGGCTGATTTCATCAACTGGGCAAAGCGTCACGATGTGCCGGTTGGCCCGGGACGAGGTTCCGGAGCGGGTTCCCTGGTCGCTTATTCACTAGGGATTACCGATCTGGATCCACTACGTTACGATTTACTGTTTGAGCGCTTTCTCAATCCGGAACGTGTATCCATGCCTGATTTCGATATTGATTTCTGTCAGGATCGGCGTGAACGGGTAATTGAATATGTGCGTAATCGCTACGGTGCGGACAGCGTAGCGCAAATCATCACCTTTGGCACGATGGCAGCCAAGGCAGTCGTGCGTGATGTAGGCCGGGTACTGGATCTGCCGTATAACTTTGTTGATCAACTGGCGAAACTGATCCCATTTGAGCTGGGCATGACCTTACGCAAAGCCCGCGAGCTTGAGCCTGTGCTGAATCAGCGTGCCGCTGCTGAGGAAGACGTGCGAAATCTGCTTGAACTCGCGGAACGTCTTGAAGGTTTAACGCGCAATGTTGGCATGCATGCCGGAGGCGTCCTGATTGCACCTGGAGAGATCTCCGATTTTTGCCCGATTTATTGCGCAAATTCTGGTGACGCAGTGGTCAGCCAATTCGATAAGGACGATGTCGAAAAAATTGGACTCGTTAAATTTGACTTTCTGGGGCTGCGCACACTGACGATTCTGGACCGGGCAGTTGATGATATCCGTCACATTAGCAAGGCTGTGGCAGGAGAGTTGACTTCCTCCTCTTTTTCGCTGGACGCCATTTCCTTGCAGGATAACGCCACATTTAATCTGATGGCCAAAGGCAATACTGTCGGTATCTTTCAGTTTGAATCACGCGGGATGAAAGATCTGTTACAGAAAGCCAAACCCGACCGGTTTGAAGATCTGATTGCCCTGGTGGCACTCTACCGGCCTGGCCCGATGGACCTGATTCCTGATTTTATTGAACGCAAACATGGCAAACGGGTAGATTATCCTGACCCAAGGCTGGAGCCTATACTGGGTGCAACCTACGGCATTATGATCTACCAGGAACAAGTCATGCAGATCGCCCAGGTAATGGGGGGTTACAGCCTGGGCAGCGCCGATCTGCTTCGACGCGCCATGGGCAAAAAGAAAGTTGAAGAAATGGCGCAACAACGGGCTATTTTCGTCAAGGGCGCCATCAAGAACGGCGTCAGTGAACAGAATGCTATCCTGCTGTTTAATCTGATGGAAAAATTTGCCGGATATGGATTCAACAAATCCCATGCCGCTGCCTACGCGCTGATTGCCTACCAGACGGCCTATCTCAAGACACATTACCCTGCTGAATTGCTGGCCGCCTGCCTTTCAGGGGACATGGACGATACGGATAAAGTCAATGTATTTTATGAGGATTGCAGACTTAATGGCATTACGCTGTTACCACCGGACATCAACCAGTCTGTTTACCGTTTTGTACCAATCGATGCTCGAACAATACGCTATGGTTTGGGTGCAATCAAAGGAACGGGAGAAGCGGCGATCAATGCAATTGTGCAGGCACGGCAAAGCAAAGGAGCGTTCACCAATTTGTTTGATTTATGTCAGCGTGCTGACCGGCGCATCATCAATCGTCGCGTTGTAGAAGCGCTGATACGTGCGGGTGCACTCGATTGTCTCGACACCAACCGGGCAGCGTTAATGGCTTCTGTCGGCATTGCAATCGAATATGCCGATCAACGTAGCCAGACAGCCAGACAGTTGAGTTTGTTTGGTGATGATGAGATTGTCAACCAGCCGCCTGCTCTGGCTGCTGTACCTGTCTGGCCGGAAAGAATGCGTCTGCAGCAAGAGAAAATTGCGCTGGGATTCTATTTGAGCGGTCATCCGTTCAACAGTTATGCTGCAGAACTGAAACGATTTATTTCAACTCGGCTCAATCAGCTCAGCCCGGGACGTGATCTCCAACTCATTACCGGCATCATTTTTGCCATCCGCACGCAAATGACACGACGCGGAAAAATCGCAATTGTGCTGCTTGATGATGGTTCAGCACGTGTGGAAGTCGTCGTTTACAACGATCTACTGAGTGAACACGCTGCTCGCCTGAAAACGGATGAACTATTGATAGCCAGAGTAGTGGTCAGCAAGAATGGGCACGATGGAGGTGAACCACGTATCGTAGTAAAAGAAATTACAGATTTTGTTGATATTCGTTCGAGTTACGCAAAAAAGTTAAAACTGACCATCCATGGATCAGAGTTACCGGATTGTACAAAATTACAGGAAATACTTATCGTTCACCGCCCACCAGCAGCTTTGCCCGGTACGGTTGCTGTGCCGGCGTGTCCGGTTACGATTCAATTCAGAAATGCTCAGGCAAGCTGTGAAATCAATCTTGGAGATCAATGGCGTGTTCGTCTACAGGAAACTTTGATTGAAACGCTGGCGGAAACTTTGGGGGTGAATAATGTGGAAATCCTCTATTGAGTAATGGCTTCAACCCCGTCTAATAATCCTTTTCGAATCGATGCCTGGGTGGTTTTGCCGGAGCATTTGTATTGCGTGTGGACGTTGCCGCCGGGTGATGCCGATTTCATGGCCGTATTCCACATTCCATCGATAGGTTGCGAGCGGCATTTATCCAGTGGATTGATGCGGCGACGCCAGCGCCACGGTTGACGGTGGTGCATGATGGGAGTCGATGCAATGACCGGGAATGGCGAAAATGGGTAGGCCCGATTAGCATCGCGTAATCGGGCGGGGTATCACCGAAATGCAAATAAACGGGGTGTTGCCGGAATGTAAATAAGCCTTGTGCGAATAGGCCCGGTTATGCAATAAGCCCGATTACGCTACGCTAATCGGGCCTACGCGGGCTGCACCGGATGGTTAAGCGGGGGGGTGAGTGCAGGTAGGGCGCAATGCCCGTTGGTTATTGTGCCTTACGCAGGTTTATGTTTCATTTCGCAAGTCGAGGCGATGCTCGATTCTTTCCAGACGTTCCATGATCCGGTCGATGGAAGCTTGTTGGCGAGCACCGGTTTCATCACCGGCAATAATTTCCCGGCGCACCAGCGACAGACTGCTCTCCAATGATGAAAGCCTGAGCTTTACCTCCTTCATGTCATCGGCTATGAGATCGACACGCCCCCGGATAGGTCGAAGGTGTTCCAAAACAAGATTTTCACTGCTTTCACTCATGTTCGTTTCTCTCTGGAATAATTTACGTAAAAGTTTAGCACTTACAAACTTAAAACGACAAACAATCCATGTAGGACGCATGTTGTTTTAATCGAATGTCAATTAACATTGATATTTTCCAAAGCAGGGGAAAATATGTCCCACTACCGGCGCGCATTCATACCGGGAGGTACCTGGTTTTTCACGGTGAATCTGCTGCAGCGGCATCACAACGACTTGCTCGTTCGTGAAATTGACTTGCTGCGCGAAACGGTACAACGGGTGCGTAAACGCTACCCTTTTCAAATCGATGCCTGGGTGGTTTTGCCGGAGCATTTGCATTGCGTGTGGACGTTGCCGCCGGGTGATGCCGATTTCAGTACGCGGTGGCGTTTGATCAAAAGCGCGTTTTCGCGCGCATTACCCAGGACCGAATACCGGTCGAATGTTCGCAAGGCGGCCGGGGAGCGCGGCATATGGCAACGGCGTTATTGGGAGCACGTCATCCGTGACGATACCGATTATCAACGCCATGTGGATTATGTGCATGTGAATCCTTTGAAGCATGGGCATGTCAGGCGCGTGGCCGATTGGCCATATTCCACATTCCATCGATATGTTGCGAGAGGCATTTATCCAGTGGATTGGTGCGGCGACGCCAGCGCCACGGTTGGCGGCGGTGCATGATGGGGGGGCGATGCAATGACCGGGAATGGCGAAAATGGGTAGGCCCGATTAGCGTAGCGTAATCGGGCGGGGGTATCACCGGAATAAATGCAAACAAACGGGGTATCGCCGGAATGTAAATAAGCCTTGTGCGAATAGGCCCGATTATGCGAGTTTATCGCGGGTACGCAGTCAACCGGCCATCATAATTGTCGCCAAAGCGGTCAAGATAATTGACGCGAGACAGTTGGCGGTGGTGTGTGATGAGGAAGCGGTGAAGGGTCGTGATGTAATGGCCAGAACCGGCAGGGATGGCAAGAATGGGTAGGCCCGATTAGCATCGCGTAATCGGGCGGGGTATCGCCGAAATGCAAATAAACGGGGTGTTGCCAGAATGTAAATAAGCCTTGTGCGAATAGGCCCGATTATGCGAGTTTATCGCGGGTACGCAGTCAACCGGCCATCATAATTGTCGCCAAAGCGGTCAAGATAGTTGACGCGAGACAGTTGGCGGTGGTGTGTGATGAGGAAGCGGTGAAGGGTCGTGATGTAATGGCCAGAACCGGCAGGGGATGGCAAGAATGGGTAGGCCCGATTAGCGTAGCGTAATCGGGCGGGGTATTGCCGAAATGCAAATAAACGGGGTGTTGCCGGAATGTAAATAAGCCTTGTGCGAATAGGCCCGATTATGCGAGTTTATCGCGGGTACGCAGTCAACCGGCCATCATAATTGTCGCCAAAGCGGTCAAGATAATTGACGCGAGACAGTTGGCGGTGGTGTGTGATGAGGAAGCGGTGAAGGGTCGTGATGTAATGGCCAGAACCGGCAGGGATGGCAAGAATGGGTAGGCCCGATTAGCGTAGCGTAATCGGGCGGGGTATCGCCGAAATGCAAATAAACGGGGTGTTGCCGGAATGTAAATAAGCCTTGTGCGAATAGGCCCGATTATGCGAGTTTATCGCGGGTACGCAGTCAACCGGCCATCATAATTGTCGCCAAAGCGGTCAAGATAATTGACGCGAGACAGTTGGCGGTGGTGTGTGATGAGGAAGCGGTAAAGGGTCGTGATGTAATGGCCAGAACCGGCAGGGATGGCAAGAATGGGTAGGCCCGATTAGCGTAGCGTAATCGGGCGGGGTATTGCCGGAATGCAAATAAACGGGGTGTTGCCGGAATGTAAATAAGCCTTGTGCGAATAGGCCCGATTATGCGAGTTTATCGCGGGTACGCAGTCAACCGGCCATCATAGTTGTCGCCAAAGCGGTCAAGATAATTGACGCGAGACAGTTGGCGGTGGTGTGTGATGAGGAAGCGGTGAAGGGTCGTGATGTAATGGCCAGAACCGGCAGGGATGGCAAGAATGGGTAGGCCCGATTAGCGTAGCGTAATCGGGCGGGGTATTGCCGGAATGCAAATAAACGGGGTGTTGCCGGAATGTAAATAAGCCTTGTGCGAATAGGCCCGATTATGCGAGTTTATCGCGGGTACGCAGTCAACCGGCCATCATAGTTGTCGCCAAAGCGGTCAAGATAGTTGACGCGAGACAGTTGGCGGTGGTGTGTGATGAGGAAGCGGTGAAGGGTCGTGATGTAATGGCCAGAACCGGCAGGGATGGCAAGAATGGGTAGGCCCGATTAGCGTAGCGTAATCGGGCGGGGTATTGCCGAAATGCAAATAAACGGGGTGTTGCCGGAATGTAAATAAGCCTTGTGCAAATAGGCCCGATGGGGATGGACCCGATTATGCAATAAGCCCGATTACGCTACGCTAATCGGGCCTACGCGGGCTACGCGGGCTACGCGGGCTACGCGGGCTACGCGGGCTACGCGAGTTTATCGCGGGTACGCGGTGATTACATTAGCAGATTTTGCCCGCGCCACTTGCAGCGGCCAGACATCCGCCACCTACTGCCCATGTTACTCCGCCTGTGCCGGCTGTTCGAGTAGGGGTTAGTATATAAGTATCAGCAGCAGCCAAACCCTGACCGGCAACAGGTATAGCCGTTATTGCGCCATTTGCACCTATTGTTACTGATGTTACAATTCCTTGCGCACCAATGTCATTGGGAACTTCTATGTTGGCACGTGCTGCACCTGTCGCAGGAACAGCAATAGCTCCGGCAGCAGTCAGGCAATTCCCGGATTGAACGCATAATTCGACAGCTGTCTTAATTGGCGAGGTTGCATTAACAACTTCAGTGAATCTGGCCTTTGCCGTATAGTTTTGATAAGCCGGAATAGCCACTGCCGCCAAAATACCAATAATGGCGACGACGATCATCAACTCGATTAAGGTAAAACCTTTTTGATTAACTTGCATGGGTTGTTTCTCCTTTCTGGGTGTAAAAAATGAATTGGTGTGAATTAATTTGCAATATTACCTGTTGCAGGGGTGATTACGTCAGGGTGTGGACAAACTTTAGTCTTTTTTTGATGAAATAAAAAGGGTTGGCGGGGGCCACTTTATCACCCGGAAGGTTTTCGTGTCATGACGCGAGCTGTTGTTCCATCCATTCCCGCAGGGTGACGTAGTCCGTTTTGCCACTCGCCAGAATGGGCAGGTGGTCGAGGGTGAGGATGGTTTTGGGAATACCCAGTTCCCCCAGGTTGTTTTTGCGGAAATGAGCGATGAGGTCGGTCTGGCTGGCATGCGGGTACGTGGTGATGAGGATGATTTTTTCACCTTTTTTTTCGTCGGATGATTGCAGGGCGGCATGCGCGTGATCCGGCCAGAGCGGGTTGACGGCTTCTTCGATGGCGGTCAGTGAAACCATTTCGCCTCCTATTTTGGCAAAGCGTTTGACGCGACCCTTGATGAACACATAACCTTCGTCGTCGATGGTGACGATGTCGCCGGTATCGTACCCGTTATCCGCTGGCGGCACGATTTTGCCGGGCGTATTCGCCAGATAATAGCCCTGCATAATGTTGGGGCCATTTACCCGCAGTTTACCGCCTTGTTCAACGCCTGGCACCGGTTCCAGCTGGTGCCGGATGGCTGGCAGCAGGCGCCCCACGGATCCGGCGCGATTGTGCATCGGGGTGTTGAGGCTGAGGATGGGGGAGGTTTCGGTCGCGCCATAGCCTTCAAAAATACGCACGCCAAATTTTTCCGACCAGCGTTGGCGTGTGGTTTCACGTAGTTTTTCCGCCCCGGCAAAGACGTAGCGCACGCTGTAAAAATCATAGGCGTTGGCGTAGCGGGCGTACCCGGTCAGGAAGGTATCGGTGCCGAACAGCAGGGTGGCATTGGTGTCGTAGACCAGCTCGGGAATGATGCGGTAGTGCAGGGGGGAAGGGTAGAGAAAGGTGCGAATACCACTTAATACCGGCAGCAAGGTGCCGCCCGTCAGTCCAAATGCATGAAAAATCGGCAGGACATTGAAAACAATATCGCCTGGGCCAAAATCGATGCGGGAAGTTACCTGATAACGGTTGGCCTGCAGGTTCGAGTGGCTGAGCACCACTCCCTTGGGCGCGCCTTCTGAGCCGGAGGTGAATAGAATCACGGCTGCTTCATCCGGATTTTGCCGTGAATCCGTGAAACGGTACGCCAGCCGGGGGAGGGATGCCGACAGCCAGCCCATCAGTTTGTCCCACCAGTGAATCTTTTCGGGGATATCTTCCAGATAGCACAGCAGGATGCCCTGTTGCTGCAAGTCGGTGATCAGGTTACTCAGTTTGGCCTTGTCGATAAATCCACGCGCGGTGATGATGGTTTGAATCTGCGCGCTTTCGCAGGTGAGCAGCAGGTTTTTGCTGCTGCTGGAAAAATTAAGCATGGCGGGGACGCGCCCGAATGCCTGCAAGGCGAAGAAACAGATCAGGCTGCTGACCATGTTGGGCAGCAGGATGCCGATATGGGGCCGGCTGCTGAAATGGGGAATCATCCGGCGGAGTACCCGGCCAAGGATGAAGCTGCGCATGATCAGTTGAAAATAGGAAAGCGGCTTGCGCTCAACGTCTTCGGCAATAATGTGTTGCTTGCCGTGCGTGGCGCTGGCATCGAGCAGTGACTGAAACAGGGTTTCGCGCAGAATCTGACTGTGAAACAGGGTCTCGGTCATGAGGTCGTAAAGTTTGAGGCTCGCCATTTGCCGCCGTTGTTTGCCGCGTAGCGTGTTGGGCAGATCGAGTGTGGTCGGCGGCATGATTTCAACGCTGATTTTAGGAAACCAGCGCAGGCGGACTTTCCCTTTCAGCCTGGAAAAAGGCGTGTACTGTGGCCCCTTGAGACTGATGGGCAGCAGCATGGCGCCGGATTTGTCTGCAATCATGGCGGGTCCGTCATAGATTTTCATCAGGGAGCCGGTGAGCGTCAGCCGACCTTCCGGAAAAATCACGACCTTATCGCCCTTTCGGATGCGCTCGATCAGCAGGCGGGTGGACATCGGATTGGTGGGGTCGATGGCAACCGTATCGGCGAGAAACAGAAACGGTCGCACCCACCATTGCCGGGCAACCCTGGAATGGATGGCAAAGCATAGCCGCTCCGGCAGGCTGACGCTGATCAGCGCGGCATCCAGAAATGATAGATGATTGGCGATGATGAGCACGCGGCTGCCAGCCTGCCGATAATGTTCCGCGCCGTTGATTTCCAGCCGGTAGACCGTATGAAACAGCCATTGCAGAATGGATTTGACCAGGGCGTAGGGCAGCAGGCTTGAAATATAGATGGCGACCACGCCATTGATCAGTGCGATGGTCAGGAACACTTCGGGCACGGTGAAGTCGAGTGCAAGCATCAGGCTGATGCCGAGTGCGGAAATTACCATGAACAGCGCGTTCATGATGTTGTTGCCGGCGATGGTGCGTGCGCGATGGGAATCCTCAGCCTGACTCTGGACAAGGGCATAAAGCGGCACGATGTACAAACCGCCGCTGACGGAAATCGCCAGCATGTCGAACAGAATGCGCCAGTGTGTCAGGGAGGAGAGGAAAGCCGCTGCGCCGATCAGTTCTTCCTGTGCAAGCGGTGGGAGGGCGGTGCTGGCAAAATAGAGGTCGATGGTAAATGCGGTCATGCCGAGAATGCCCAGTGGCACATAGGTTGCAGCAATCTCTCCCTTGAGAAAGCGGTTACACAGCAGCGCACCCAGGCCGACCCCCACTGAGAACACGGTGAGAAATAGAGTAACCACTTCTTCGTTGCCGCCAATCACGGTTTTGGCAAACGTCGGAAATTGCGACAGGAAAGTTGCGCCAAATAGCCAGAACCAGGAAATGCCGAGGATGGCGCGAAAGATAGGGCGGTGTTCGCGAATCTGGTGAATGATCGCGCGCGTTTCCTGTAGCAGCGCGTAACGGATGGTGATATCCGGTGAGGCAGGTCGTGTCGCCGGAATAAACAGGCTGAACAGCCAGCCGGCCAGTGCGGCGCTGATGACCATGCCAGATACGACGTTGCTGCCTTGTTCGGTCAGAATCAGCAAGCCTCCGGCGATTGTTCCCAGCAGAATTGCGATGAATGTACCCGCGCTGACGAGTGCATTGCCGCCGATCAGTTCATGCGCTTCCAGCTGATCAGGCAGGATGCCGTATTTCAGCGGGCCAAAAAAAGCGGACTGTGCGCCCATCAGGAACAGAATGCACAGCAGAAGCAGCATGCTGTCCAGATAAAAACCTGCCGCTGCGCCAATCATCAACACAATTTCGACGAACTTGATGCGTTTGATGAGCTGTGCCTTGTCCCATTTATCCGCGAATTGACCAGCCGTGGCGGAAAAAAGGAAAAAAGGCAGGATAAAAATACCGGCTGCCAGTGTCACCATGATCTGCGGACTCAGGCCGCTGCTGCCCATGGCGGCGTAAGTGATCAGAATAACCAGCGCGTTTTTGAATACGTTGTCATTGAAGGCACCCAGAAACTGGGTGACGAAAAAAGGTAGAAAACGTCTGCTGGTGAGCAAGTTCCATTGGCTGGGGTGCATGATGGTGTGCCTTGTTGGGGATAGATGCTGAAATTATAAGCGTATGCCGGAAAAATGGGAGGGTAGGTATCGCCCGGCAATTTAAAAAACTTGCCATTTTTATTGGATCGATTAGAATGCCAATACGCTATAGGTATGGTTATATATAGCTTCACAGCACAATATATTGTGTTTCAAGCAGTTAACGCATCAACATTCTTTTGACATGCGCCACCTGGCAATCACTGGCATCCCACAGGAGAAAACAGCTATGCAACCTACTACGGACAACCCTGTTACTGGTGCGGTTTACCGCGACAGTTTTTCAGAACATAACCCGTCGGTCGAGAAACAAAATTATTTGCAGTACAAGGTGATACGCCGTAATGGCGCGGTTGTGGCCTTTGAACCGGGCAAGATTTCGGTCGCGATGACCAAGGCATTCATTGCAGTGGAAGGTGGGCAAAGTGCTGTGTCATCCCGTGTGCGTGAGATTGTGTCACACATGACGGAAGAAGTAGTTGGTGCATTGACGCGCCGCCGGCCGGACGGGGGTACGTTTCATATCGAGGATATTCAGGATCAGGTTGAGCTGGGGTTAATGCGCGCTGGAGAACATGATGTGGCGCGCGCTTACGTGCTGTACCGGGAAGCCCGTGCGCGTGAGCGGGCAGCCAGGAAACAGACCGACCAGGCTGTTGTGCTGCATATGGTGGAAAATGGACAGCGTGTGCCGCTTGACAGGGATCGGTTAACCGCGCGGATTGCGTCGGCCTGCCGGGATATCGGCGCGGCAGTTGATCCTGCCGTCATTCTCAAAGCCATGCTGCGGGATTTGTACGATGGGGTTCAGGCGGATGAAATCCGGAAATCTGCGGTGTTATCGGCGCGCGCGCTGATTGAGAAAGACCCCGCCTATAATTTTGTCACCGCAAGATTGCTGCTGGACAATATTCGCTACGAGGTGCTCGGGGAAGAGGTGACGCATGAGGCGATGCAATTGCGCTATGCTGATTATTTTAGCGACTTCATCCAGCAGGGAATCGAGGCGGATTTGCTGGATGAGCGCCTGGCCCACTTTGACCTGCCATCGCTGGCTAAAGCGCTGGTGGCGGAGCGTGACCTGCAGTTTGGTTATCTGGGCTTGCAAACGTTGTACGACCGCTATTTTCTACACATCCAGGAACGGCGCATCGAGCTGCCGCAGGCATTTTTCATGCGGGTGGCAATGGGGCTGGCATTAAATGAGATTGATCGTGAAGCGCGCGCCATCGAGTTTTATCATTTGCTGTCAACATTCGATTTCATGAGTTCGACGCCCACGTTGTTCAATTCCGGTGGCAAGCGACCCCAGTTGTCTTCCTGCTATCTGACCACGGTGCCAGACAGTCTCGATGGTATTTATGAGGCCATCAAGGAAAATGCATTGCTATCCAAATTTGCCGGTGGGCTGGGTAATGACTGGACAGCGGTACGGGCAATGGGTGCACGCATCAAGGGTACCAACGGCAAGTCTCAGGGGGTGGTGCCTTTCCTCAAGGTCGTCTCTGATACGGCAGTCGCGGTCAATCAGGGCGGCAAGCGCAAGGGGGCGGTGTGTGCCTATCTGGAATGCTGGCATCTCGATATCGAGGAATTTGTCGAGCTGCGCAAAAATACGGGCGATGATCGCCGTCGTACCCACGATATGAATACCGCAGTCTGGGTGCCGGATCTGTTCATGAAACGGGTGATGGAAGATGGAAGCTGGACGCTGTTTTCATCCTCCGATGTGCCGGATCTGCACGAAAAATACGGGAAATCCTTTGAGGCGGCTTATCTGGGCTATGAAGACCGGGCAACACGTAATGAGCTGGGTTTGTACAAGCGCATTCCTGCCCGGCAATTGTGGCGCAAGATGCTGACCATGTTGTTTGAAACCGGCCATCCGTGGATCACATTCAAGGATCCGTGCAATGTGCGTTCACCGCAAAACCATGTGGGCGTGGTGCATAGCTCGAATCTCTGCACCGAGATCACGCTCAATACCAATGACAAGGAAATCGCGGTATGCAATCTTGGCTCTGTTAATCTGGCGGCGCATATCGTGGATGGCAAGCTGGATCACGATAAATTGAAGCAAACGGTCAGTACCGCCATGCGGATGCTGGACAATGTGATCGACATCAATTTTTATGCCGTTGCCAAAGCGCGTAACGCTAATTTGCGCCACCGCCCGGTGGGGCTGGGCATTATGGGATTTCAGGATTGCCTGCACAAGCTGGGGATAGCCTATGCTTCGCAGGAAGCGGTCGAATTTGCCGATCGTTCGATGGAAGCCGTTGCCTATCATGCTTACTGGGCCTCTACCAGGCTTGCGGAGGAGCGTGGAGTTTACGCGACTTATGCGGGCAGCCTGTGGGATCGCGGCATTCTGCCGCAGGATACGCTGGCATTGCTGAGCGAGGAACGCGGCGGACAGGTGGAAGTCGATACCACGGTCACACTTGACTGGGAAGCTCTGCGCACCAGAATCAGACAATGGGGTATGCGTAATTCCAATTGTCTGGCGATTGCACCCACGGCCACGATCTCCAATATCGTTGGCGTATCTGCCAGTATCGAACCGACTTACCAGAATTTATACGTCAAGTCGAATCTTTCTGGTGAATTTACGATTGCGAATCAATGGTTGGTCAATGATCTCAAACAGAGAAAGCTGTGGGATGAAGTGATGATTGCTGATCTCAAGCACTATGATGGTGCGGTCAGCAAAATAGACCGGATTCCCCAGGAGCTGCGCGCATTGTATGCTACGGCATTTGAAATTGATCCTGCCTGGCTGGTGGAGGCGGCAGCCAGACGGCAGAAGTGGATCGATCAGGCGCAATCGCTCAATCTGTATCTGGCCAACGCATCCGGCAAGAAAATCGATGCACTCTATAAGCTTGCGTGGTTGCGCGGCCTCAAGACAACCTATTATTTACGCACGCTGGGAGCAACAGCAGCCGAAAAATCTACCGTGCATACGGGCGTGTTGAATGCGGTTGCGGCGTACCATGAGCCAGCCGAGACAGTTGCCAAACAATGTGTGATCGATGATCCGGATTGTGAAGCGTGCCAGTAAACCCGAATGAAAAAAATCAAAATTGGAGAATCAGACTATGTTGACGTTTGAAGATGAAGAAAATTCTGCAGGTAATAATGGTGTTCTGTCATGCGATACGGTTTTACATGCCCATGCACGCAACAACCTGAATGATGAAACGAGTGTTGAGAGTAAAGATCAGGCTGACCTGCCCACCAATCATCGCCGTGTGTCGGTAGAAGATAAACGTATCATCAACTGCCATGCGGATGTCAATCAGCTGGTGCCATTCAAATATAAGTGGGCATGGGAGAAATACCTGTCGGCTTGCGCGAATCATTGGATGCCACAGGAAATCAATATGAGCCGTGATATTGCGTTATGGAAAGACAGTAATGGGTTGAGCGAGGATGAGCGGCGTGTCGTCAAGCGTAATTTGGGGTTTTTCGTGACGGCTGATTCGCTGGCGGCCAATAATATCGTGCTGGGCACTTATCGGCATATTACTAATCCAGAATGCCGTCAATATTTGTTGCGCCAGGCATTTGAAGAAGCGATTCATACCCATGCCTACCAATATATTGTCGAATCACTCGGGCTGGATGAGGGCGAGATTTTCAATGCTTATCATGAAGTCGATTCGATTCGTGAGAAGGATGAATTCCTGATTCCTTTTATCGACACGCTGACTGATCAGTCATTTCAGACGGGTACGCTGGAAACCGATCAGCAGTTGCTTAAAAGCCTGATCGTGTTTGCCTGCATTATGGAGGGACTGTTTTTCTATGTGGGTTTTGTGCAGATTCTGGCGCTGGGCAGACAAAACAAGATGACGGGTGCCGCTGAACAGTACCAATACATCCTGCGTGATGAATCGATGCATTGCAACTTTGGTATCGATGTCATCAACCAGATTAAACTGGAAAATCCGCAGCTGTGGACCAGGGAATTTCGTGAGGAAATCGTGGCGCTCATGCAACAGGCAGTGATGCTGGAATACCGTTACGCCGAAGATACGATGCCACGCGGTGTGCTGGGGTTGAATGCAGCCATGTTCAAGGAATATCTGCGTTTTATCGCCAATCGCCGTTGTCACCAGATTGGTCTGGATCCTATTTTCTCCGAGGTGAGCAATCCTTTCCCCTGGATGTCGGAAATGATCGATTTGAAAAAAGAGAAGAACTTTTTTGAAACCCGCGTGACCGAGTATCAAACCGGAGGTGTGTTACACTGGGACTGATAGGGGTTTTTGCATGACTAGTTTGCGAAAATAATTTCTATATAAATTAATAAGTTGGTACGGAGATGATCTGGTGCTGAATGCCGGATCATCAGCGTGTAGCGCCCACCTGACCATTTGGAATTTATAAGAGTATGAAAAATAGCAACCAGAACATGATGCGATGGATGATCCTGGCAGCGAGTACTTTTGCTCTGATCGTGATATCGGTGACAGCTTTGATGGCCGAGACTCTGGCGAGCAATCACCGGAATATCGTCGTTCGTGAAGCAGTTCGAGCGGAAGCGTATGAACAGCAGGATGACTTATGGGTGCGCATGCGTACCGGGTTTTCCCTCGGTAATCCTCCGGGCCTGGAAATAGAAGGATACGAAAAAAGATTTAGCAACCAGCGGTTTATCAATCAGATAGTCGAGCGCAGCCAGCGCTACCTTTACTACATTTTGGGTGAAGTCGAGCGTCGCGGTATGCCAGCAGAAATTGCGCTTCTACCGATTGTCGAAAGTGCATTCGATCCGGATGCCTATTCACACAAACATGCCGCCGGATTATGGCAGTTTGTTCCCGCAACCGGGAAAGCGTTCGGTCTGGAACAAAACTGGTGGCATGATGAGCGTCGCGATATCGTAGCAGCAACCGATGCTGCGCTGGATTATCTGCAAATGCTGCATCGCATGTTTGGTAATTGGCAGCTGGCATTGGCCGCTTACAACTGGGGGCAGGGTGCATTATTAAAAGTCATTGCTGATGATCATGGTGGTGAGAAATCAGTCAATTTTGCTGCTATTCGTATGCCAACAGAAACACGCCAGTATGTTGCAAAATTACTTGCTATCCGCAATATCATTTCGCATCCCAGGCGCTATGGAGTCAGACTGAGCCCCATTTTCAACCGTCCCTATTTCGAGCAGATTGAATTGACAGAACAGATTGATGTGCATCTGGTAGCGAGACTGGCGGGGATTTCCGAAAAAGAATTCAACGCGCTGAATCCAGCTTATAACCGGCCAGTTATTCGTATCAGTAATGCGCCACGTCGACTGCTGCTGCCGGTTTCCAATGTGATGAACTTTGTCAAAAATATAGAGAACTATGACAAGGAACTCGTTTCATGGCGAATCCATGAGGTGAAAGAGAAAGAATCCCTGCCGGAACTGGCGCAACGTTATCGCATCGACGTATCAAAATTAGCGGGAATAAATGGCCTGCGTTTACAGTCGGTATTAAAAGATGGGCAACTTTTGCTGGTGCCGCGTGACGGTCGCGGCACGCGGGAGAGAACTTATCTGGCATACGGGTCGGATAGTACTGTTTCCGGTAATGCCGGAAGTGGACAGTTAATTCATATTGTCAGAAAAGGGGAGACGCTCCACGGCATTGCGAAGCGTTATGGAATCAATGTCAAAGCTATCCTATCCTGGAACAATGGCAGTACCCGCTTATCAGTGGGCCAGCGGCTGGTACTCAAACTGAATTTGCCCGATAGCCCTCTCTATTCATCTTGAACCTGTATTAGCTGCTTGTCTGCGGTTTTGTTGGTCATGTACCAGTCCTGCTCGGATATCTTCGGCAATACAACGATAAAGAGGGCGAAAGATTGGCCGCATATTACTGACAATTCTGTCAATATCTACCATTGATGGAAAGCGTGCGCCTCGATGCTCGATTGATTCCCCGATGAATTCGGGCTGGGCGCCCAGTCTGCCGAAATGATTTGCCAGTCGTTCCTCCGTTAGCATGAACAATATTCTAATACCATTCAACCGGGCCAATTCGACGGTGCCAATATATAGTCCCAGGGGAATATAGGGAAAGCGCGGCAGGGGGGCTTCACGATAATCGTCTTCCGAAAGATTGATCGGTTGTGTAGCTTCTCCCTTGCGTCGTCGAAAAGAGGCCACCACAGCCAGGCGGGAAACTTCGCCAATTTTGTCACGCGGTAGTTTTGCTGGATCGATAATGGCGCGATCCAGCGTGTTGGCGCAAGTGCGTTCAAATGGCAACAAACCATGATCGGTATCCAGAGTGGGACGAATGATGCGAGTGCAGCCGATAAACGTATGTTTTCGAACATCACGGATCAGCAAATGGATCGCACTGTGATCATATTGGTCGGTTTCCAGTTTATCGGTTCGCGCCGGTTCGAATCCCAGATCCTCACAATAAACAGCATGACGTACACGGTATGCTTCCGCTTTAAGTAATTCGTTGAGTGCCGGTACAATCTCAAAGTATTGTTTGAAAGATGTGCCTAGATTCTGTTCCTTCGAAAACATAGTGTTACCTCATCTGGGTCGAGCATGTCTGTCTGGATTAGTCCTGGTCCAGTGACAAATCAATTATTCAAGTCTTTTCAAGTAATTTTTGGTAAACAGCTTGTCAGGCAAGTCGCGCAGCTGCATTCCGGAATAGTCCAATACCGAAATCTCACCCTGTTTGAGCGCATCTTCCATGATCATTTGGGTTGGGCGTAATTTGCCAAGAATCATCTCAAAGTTTGCATAATGGCTGGTTTTGAGCAGGCGACCGGAAAGCGAATAAAACTCAGCCTGGTACGGCTGGTCATTTGCCTGATTGACCCACAACAATACCCGCTGATACGTCACCGAACGATCAACACCGGTCAGTTCAAGCACATGATAATTTTCACCATCTATTGTTTCGCTGCGCAACAGCTTTGGATAATAATCACCGGAGAAATTAGCGCGGGCAATATCGCCATTGGCAACCTGACCAGTCAACCGTTGTGAGAGTGACAGCCGGATCGGCTGCGAAACGCTTGGCATGAAGACCCAAAGATCACGTCCTTTCATCAAAATAGCCTGTCCGCGTTCAGCAGCTGGTTCAGTAGTGAGAACGATGCTATTTTCATTGCCTTTGGAGAGCACCCGGTATTGACGCACCTCGTCAGTCTGGCCGGGTGAAGTAGTACGGATAGCGACTTCTACCTGAAAACTCTCACGCGGGAAGCGAATTTCATCTGCTTTTTCCAGTATACTTTTTGCCGTTGCTTCCTGGCTGGCAGGTTCTGTTGACGCTGTTGATCGTGCCTGTGTCTGAAATAACAACAATAATACCGCTATGATTGGCAGTAAGCCTATTCGTAATATCATGTTTAATCTCCTGAGTTTAGCCTGTCTGGCTCATTAATCCCTGAAACAGTTGTACAGGATAAAACAAATGTATATTGTCCGTTTTGAAAAAGTCTGCAAAGAATATATGCTGGGTGCGGATCATATCCAGGCACTTAAGGATATTGATTTGCAAATCAAAGAGGGCGAATTTCTGGCAATTGCCGGACCCTCTGGCAGTGGAAAATCCACACTGTTGAATTTGATTGGTTGTATCGACATTCCTTCTTCCGGCAAAATCTATATTAATAATATGGATACCAGCGGGCAAACACCCAATCAGTTATCGGCGCTTAGAGCTAGAACTATCGGCTTTATCTTTCAGACATTTAATCTTTTCTCCGTATTGTCAGCAGAAGAAAATGTGGAATACCCGCTGCTGCAGTTCAAGGAACTCACTGCTGCCCAGCGTGGTGAGCGAGTCTCCAGGTTTCTGGAGATCGTTGGTTTATCCAAATTTGCGCGTCATCGCCCCAATCAGCTCAGCGGTGGTCAACGCCAGCGTGTGGCGATTGCCCGCGCACTGGCCACACACCCAAGCGTAATACTGGCAGATGAACCGACCGCCAATCTTGATCATAAAACCGGAGAAGGTATATTGCAGTTGATGAAAGAGATCAACGAGGATAACGGTACTACTTTCGTCTTTTCAACGCATGATGCCAAGGTGATGGCCATGGCTGAACGATTGATACGAATCGAAGATGGTCAACTTATCCATGAAAATGCCGCTGTGCATGCTTGATGATTGATCAATCTGCTTTTAAAGAAGGTATGAGATTTTCCTATAGTTTATTCGGCTATCTGATTCTGTTGTTGTCATTATGGTTATCCAGTTGGGAAGGATTGCATGCTCAGCCTGACGGCCTGAGCCAGAAAAAAGATAGCCCGGTTCGATTAGCACAAAATCCTACGCTGGAGGGTTTATTTAATGACAGCGCTCCAGCGGTTGCAAACCCGTCTGACCGTATGTTTCGGCCCACTGCTACCTGGCGTGGATTTTCCCAGCTGGAGTTTGCCCACACTTATGCTAACCCTGAACATGCTTCAAAATTACGGTTACGCTCTGAACTGGCTAACCTTGGCCAGTTAAGTCCTAACATAAAATGGAAGTTGAGTGCGCGCCTTGACTATGATGCTATCCATGATATTTCAAATTTCTATCCACGTGATGTGCGCCGGGATCAGCGTTTCGAGTTTCTTTTGCGGGAGAACTACCTGGATGTATCAGCCGGAGATTTTGATGTGCGTATTGGCCGTCAACACATTATCTGGGGGGAAATGGTCGGCCTGTTTTTTGCGGATGTGGTTTCTGCAAAGGATATGCGTGAATTCGTGTTACAGGATTTTGACTTGCTGCGTATTCCGCAATGGGCCATTCGCACTGAATACTCGAAAAATGACTTTCACGCAGATTTTATCTGGATTCCCTTTGCCAGTCTGGACAAGAGCGGTCGTCCCGGTGCGGAATTCTATCCATTTGCACTACCAGGCAATCAACCCGTAAATTTTTTGCGCGAGGATCGATCTGGCTTGAATCCACATAACAGCAATTATGGCTTACGTTTATCCCAATTGATTGGCGGGTGGGACTTGGCCGCGTTCTATTACCATAGTCGTGACGCCGCACCAACCTTTCATCTTGTTAGTCAGCAGAGTGAGCCGCTAACCTTTCAGGCGCGTCACGAAATCATTGACCAGGTCGGCAGCACGCTTACCAAAGACCTGGGGTATGCCGTACTCAAAGGTGAGCTGGTTTATACCGATGGCCGGCGCTTCAATGTAACTCGCCCAACGGCACCAAACGGTCTGACGAGACAGGATGTCATTGACTACGCACTAGGGCTGGATTTTACCCTGCCACGCGATATTCGCCTTAATTTGCAATTCTTTCAGCGAGTATTTCTGAATTATGATCGGGATATTTTTGCAGACCGACGCGAAAGTGGTGGCAGTATTTTTTTACAGAGTGGTCTCTGGCGGAATATTGAAGCGCAGGTGCTGCTCATCCACAGTCTTAACCGAAGTGAGTGGATGCTGCGCCCCCGTATTACCTGGAATTTTACGCGAGACTGGAGACTGGCAATGGGTGCTGATATATTTGAGGGACCGGCTACTGGCTTGTTTGGACGTTTTGCGAATAACGATCGCGTATATACTGAGCTGCGTTTTTCATTTTGAGTGGGATCTGCTGGTGACGGATAGCAAACAGTTACCGTCTAATTTGCGCGGCATTCGCGCATAGAACTTGTGTGGGGGAAGTAAGCGTTTTCTGAAATAAAGGTGATCCAGCCGCAAGAAGACGCTTGATGCGACTGGAGTCATGCCAGGATATTTGGGTGTACTTGCGTAACCCGTATAGCTTCAGGCGCTAAATGGATATGCTTACATCAACGGTTTGCGAAATGTCCCTATCTGTGGCGGGGAAGTCAAATCAGTTCTGTTGAAATTAAATAAAAACAGCACGGTATAGCCATTATAAAAAGTATCGGCAATAAATGGTGAGGATGATCCTACAAATCGACCGGATGGCATTTCAAATACATCCAGATGGAATCTCGCATAACCACTTTGATACTCCGCTTTGAAAAATGCTAACTCAGGTAAGGAAATCGGTATCAGAGAAGCCTGGACGGGAGGAATGCCAAAGAAAGTTCCGCCCGCTTCTGTTCCCAGAGAATCTAATACGATATTAATGCGGTGAGTGGCATTTTCCGGTCCATCCTGGGTCGTGTATCCGAGCATGCCTAGCCAGCCTGCAATCACGCCTTTGGCCATATCCTTATCCGCAGTTAATCCAGTGACATCGAGTTGAACGACGGCACCTCGCGGGATTGGAAAAGGCAGATCAATCTGCTTGGGAAGACTGCGCGCCACTGCTTCACTGATTAGCAATTGTTCCGTTGCCGTTCTGGCGGAATGGGTGACTTTTTGTGTGGTTGAGCAGGCTGATAACAGCAAAACCAAAATCGCTATCAGGCACGACAGATTGAGTGTGTTATTTTTTTTCATTACTAAGCTACTCCTTGTAGTAATACATTATTAACTATTCATCATTTTTTCAGCATCACAGTGGCATGCCGTGACAGATTATAGCTCTACTATGCGCTGACAGAACGATCCCATGCTGCGTCAATATTTTTTGTTCTTGCTTTGCCTTGTGTAACACCCACGGCTCAGGCAGATTCATCTAATCCTTTTTGGGTAACAATACCCACATTCTGACGGGCTGTTTCATTTTTCCAGCCTGTAGCGTGGCTTCTTCACCATAGCCCCAAAAAAAATCAGCTCGAATTTTACCTTTGATGGCGTTGCCTGTGTCTTGCGCCACCATGAGTCGGTTTAGCGGTTTTTCGGTATTTGGCCAGGTGGTGGATAAATAAACCGGCGCTCCTAGCGGGATACTTTCTGGATCAATGGCAATACTTATTCCTGCTGTCAGAGGTATACCCATGGCGCCAATGGGTCCGGATATGTTTGCGGGCAGTTCACGAAAAAAAATAAAACGCGTATTTTGCTGCAGCAGGTTATCCAGCTTATGAGGATTTTTTTTGCCCCATTGCTTGATGTGTTGCATGGAAGCCTGCTGGGGATTGAGCTCACGTTGTTCGATTAAAAGTTTTCCAATTGAATGATAGGGATAGCCGTTATGATCAGCAAACCCGATTTTTACTATCTCACCGTTGTCCAGCATAATTCTGCCCGATCCCTGGATTTGCAGAAAGAATAATTCAACCTTGTCTTCCACCCATAGAAACGCATGGTTCCGAAGCAGATGTTGATTGTTTTCAATTTCTGCACGGGTATAGTAGGGGACGACTTTTCTTCCTTCCAGTCGGCCACGATCTGGTGGAAATTTGTTCTCCGATGGCAAAATACCCAGATCAATTTTCAATAAATTATCGGGTTGTGCATAAATAGGGTAACGAAAACGTTCAGAAGGTTGACGGCTGCCTTTGAGTAAAGGTTCGTAGTATCCCGTAATCAGGCCAATGTCGTTGCCGTCCCTGGTAGTTACCTGCTGTGGGGTGAAGTGAATTTCGAGGAATTCTCTAATGATGGTTTCATCAGGGTGCATCAAACGTAAGGCGCGATCACAGATGATTTGCCAGTCGGGTTTTTGTTGCAGAGGTTTGCAGCTTTTGAGAAATGCATGCCAGGCAGGTAATAGTGGCTGATGCTGCCATTCAGGTAAATTAGTCCAGACAGATGCTGATTGCTCCTTATCCGGGGTTGTGGATATGACGGGCATTGATTCCTGGGAGGATGACAAGGGTTTTTCAGGAAGAACCTGTATTTGTGCTGCTTCTGCCTGTTGTTCTTTGTCATGGGTTTCCTTACGATTGGGCGCGTCTGATTTGCAACTGATGAGTCCAGTAATCAAGACGGTCAGCAACAATATCGATTGGGTTTTCATAAAAATTCAGTTAAAGTGAGGCATTCTTGGTTATTAATTCTGAATACAAACTACTATGTGGGTATTGGCTCTGGAAGCAGGACTGGCGTTGGGATTACTTCTGTTCATTATTTGGTGGACGCTGCCAAAAAAGAAAAAAAATGATCATTCAGTTGAAGAAATTAATAAGGACAGGGAGTCTGAGTAAGCTGTTAATGTAAATAGGTAGCGCTCTAAACCGGATTTTCCACATCAACAAAATAGTGACAGAGGTTAAACTGCTCTGCAATATGCTTGCCGAGCGCCTGAATTCCGTAGCGTTCGGTGGCATGATGACCGGCAGAGATGAAGGCAATACCTGTTTCTCGGGCAGTGTGAACGTTTTGCTCCGAAATTTCTCCAGTAAGATAGGCATCAATTTCCAGATTAGTGGCTGCCTCAAACATATCCTGAGCGGCGCCGCTACACCAGGCAATTCGGCGAATCGATTTGGATAAATCGCCAATAATGAGTGGCTGACGAGCAAGCAACTGAGTCAGCTCGGTGTTTAACTCGCCCAAAGTAAGGGGTGTTTCAAAAGACCCTTGCAGGGCGAGCGCCTGCTCGCCAAAACTACCTTCGACAGCAATATTCAGTTTCTTGGCTAATTGCGCATTATTGCCTAACTCGATGTGAGCATCGAGCGGTAAGTGATAAGCAAACAGATTGATATCATGCTTGATCAGCGCGGCAATTCGCTGACGTTTTATTCCGCGCAGACAGGCATTTTCCCCTCGCCAGAAATAGCCATGATGCACGATAATGGCATCTGCCTGGAGCTCGATGGCGCGTGATATCAATGCCTGGGAAGCTGTCACACCGGTTACGATAGTTTGGATTTGCGCGCGTCCTTCAACCTGCAATCCGTTGGGGCAATAGTCTCGGAAGCGAGCAATCTCGAGCATGGTATTCAGATAATCTTCCAGGGTTTTTTGATGCATAATTGTCCGGGATTGCATGAAATGTTGGATATCAACTGCTATCAGTACTTACGATAATTCTTTGAAACACATTAAATTGACTCTTACCATGTACAGACTCTGGTTAATTTTTGCACAAACCGCAACTATATTGCTTGCTATTTTTTTTGTTGTTTCTACATTACGCCCGGAGCTGTTGCCATGGACCCCGCGCGGCAAGGTGGCAACAATCAAGGAAGTGGTCAGTCCAGACGCGAGTGGTGCGCAGACTGGGCTGAATATGGGTAGTTTTCATGGAGCTGCGAAACAGGCCATGCCTTCCGTGGTCAATATATTTACCAGCAAAGAAGTTAACGTGCCATCACACCCTTTGATGGATGATCCTTTTTTTCAGAAATTTTTTGGTGAACGGTTTAATCCCAGAACACAGCGGACTTCCAGCCTGGGTTCCGGGGTCATCGTCAGCCCGGAAGGCTATATTCTCACAAACCACCATGTGGTGGAAGCTGCCAGCGAAATCCAGGTGGCGTTGATAGATGGAAGGAATGCGCGTGCGCGAATCATCGGCTCTGATCCCGAGAGCGATATCGCGGTGCTTAAGATCGATATGGATCAACTGCCCAGCATCAGATTTGGAGAATCTGATAAGGCGCAGGTAGGCGATATTGTACTGGCTATCGGTAATCCCTTTGGCGTAGGACAAACTGTCACTATGGGAATTATTGGTGCATTGGGACGTTCGCAAGTGGGGATTAATACTTTCGAAAATTTTATTCAGACTGATGCCGCTATTAACCCGGGAAACTCAGGTGGTGCCTTGACCGATACTGCAGGCAATATAATTGGTATCAATACGGCAATCTATTCACGCACAGGGGGTTCGCTCGGAATTGGTTTTGCTATTCCGATCAGTGTAGCGAAGCAGATCATGCAGCAAATAATTGAAACAGGTTCGGTTACACGTGGATGGTTAGGTGTCAGTATGCAGGATATGACACCCGAACTGGCCGAGTCCTTTGGATTAAAAAATCTGTCAGGTGCTTTGATTGCAGGAGTGCTGAAAAATGGACCTGCTGATGAGGCTGGCATTAAACCAGGGGATGTTCTGCTTGCGGTGAATGATGGAAAAGTAACGAACTCATCCGAAATGTTGAATCTTGTTGCAGGATTGCCGCCCGGAGAAGTCGCGAGACTCACCATTCTGCGTAATGGTATGGAGCAGAAAATCAAGGTAAGGATAGGGAAACGACCGACTTGATGCTGCTGCTGAAGAGCTGTCTGGTATTCTCGCGGGTAATGTAGCCGGGTTTTTGTAAATTCAAACTTGGGTAAGCGGGGTGTCTGTTTCTGCCGTGGCAAAATAATCGCCAATATCTTTGCTGGCCCAAGTTTTGAATGTGTTCCTGTATTTTATGCTGCGCATTGTACTCTGGCTTTGGCCTCGATTGCAGCCTGCTTGGTTTTGCCTGCGCGTGAAGGAACGTGACAAAGTCCACAAACATGGTTGGACTGGATATCAAGGCTATGTGCAATGTAATTCCCCTTGCATTCCACGCAGGAAGTCATGGTTAATACCTTGCTGTCGATAAAGCGATTCAATGTCCATGCACGTGTGAAGCTTAAAATACGCTGTAGATTATTGGCTTCGACATGCTCAAGATAGAGCTGATAACTTTTAATAGTCGCATCTATGCCGCGAATACTCGTGTATTCAGTAAGATATTTAAATATATTGATAAAAAGTGATGCGTGCATATTGGGTTGCCATCCCATAAACCAGTCCTCTGAGTAAGGCAACATCCCTTTGGGAGGGGAAACGCCTTTCACTTCTTTATATAATTTTACGAGCCGCTCGCGACTAAGTGTGGTTGAGGCTTCTAGAACCTGTAATCTGGCACCCAGACCCACTAGCTCGGTTGCCAGTTGAATCTGTTTTCCTTCAGATAAAATGCTTTTAATTTTCATGATGTTCCCCTTTGGAAATAAATTTTAAGATCAGGATATGGATTCTGCAGGTTGTCCAGCCATCAAAATGGCTGCATGCGATTGTGTCAGTGAGCGATCCTGTTTATGGCTGGTAAGAATTTCTGCGATCAGACTGTCATCAAAGCGGAAACGGCAAAGCAGCATGTTGGAGCCGGCCATTTTCAGTAATTGGCTATTTGATAGTTTTTCCAGAATATTAGCAATATCTTCATCAATACCCAGGCGGTACATTGCAGCAATTTTATCTTCACGCAACATTTGTTGCGCCAGTAACAGATAACTCAAATTAAGTTCTCTAATTTCATCCAGAATTTGATTTTTTTCCATGCTGATACTCCCTATTCAAAGTTGAGTCCCGCTTGTTGATTAACAAGATAGGTGCATTTTTAACTTTAGTAGCTGAAGAGTAAAGAGCTGGCTTGCCATAGGCGGCGTAAGTATAAGACGGGAATTGCTGTAGGAAGAATTCCTACAAACAATGTAATTAGCTGATTTAGAAAGATTTATTTTGATGAGGGTTGGCGCGCGCAATCTGCTGTTTCGAGTGTCCCTGAATTTCGGAACAAAACAGTATCTCCGGGCATGAACCGAGGCGAGGTCGGCTGGGTAACGATATGTAAATCGCCGTCGAGCGTGGTGAGGGAAATGCGGAAATGGTCGGTTTTGGCAATGTTGCGCTGCGGTGGGTAATATCCCTGATTTGCCGGAATATCGACACTGGTATAAAACGCCTTATTGGCATGGCGTCCCGTCGGCTGAACAATCGTTCCCATGATGCGAGCATCCGGATTGCTGTTAACTTCATTGGTTATGCTAATTCGCTCAATGTGGTCAACAATCGCGCAGGTATCAACTGGCAGCGTCATAAACCTGGAAAGGGGATCTGATAATCCGGCATTACCAATATTGCGGTAAGACTTGTTCTGCTCGCCAAGATGATCTGATCTGGTCACCACTGCTGACTGCGCTGTAACCATAGGTGAGGAGATTGTCACCAAAGTAGTCAGTAACCAGCGAGCTAATGATTTTAAGCCATATTTTTGATCGGCACTCATATCACTTTCCTTGATTGCATGGTGTGATAACGGCGGGCGGATCGTTGGGTTTAGCCTGAACTGCATCGGTATCATTATTATGAAAAATGGCATTTTTTATAGTCTGTAAAGAAGGTTGGATTGCCTGTCTGTTAATCCTGTTCCGGTTGGTATCTATTTATTGCTATTTTTTAGTAAAATTGTTGTAGCTAATTGATAATTAATTATATTTTTAATGGTAATTAGGAATATGACGGGTTCGTCAAGCTTGTATTCAGGGATGTGCTGATGCAAATCAGGAGGGATGTATATGGGTTCTTAGCGAATTTTTTACCAAATTTTTATCATTTTTGTCTGATGGTTTTGTCGTACCATAATGCATGCCGATGTGAATATAGCTGGAATCAATCAATATGAGCAATCCACCCATAGACAAAAAAGCCCAGATTAATTTCTGGTATATCCTGACCGCAATACTGGCGATCCTGTTTATTCAGAATCTCTATAACGAATATACACGCGTTGAGCCCATTCCTTATAGCCGTTTCCAGATATTGCTGGACAAGGGACAGATTGAGGAGGTGGCGATCAGCGAGAACCATATTTATGGCAAACTGCGGTCAACTGCCAGTGAGGGCTTCGCGGAGTTTGTCACTACCCGGGTGGAGCCTGATCTGGCTGAGATGCTGGACAGGCATGGCGTGGTTTATACGGGCATTATTCGCAGCACCTGGTTTCGTGACATTCTTTCATGGATTTTACCGGTGGCGATTTTTATTGGCATCTGGTTGTTTATTATCCGGCGCATGAGTCAAAGCATGATGGGTGGCGGTGGCATGATGTCGATTGGCAAAAGCCGCGCCAAGGTTTATGTGGAAAAAGAAACCAAGGTGACCTTTGCTGATGTGGCCGGTGTGGATGAAGCGAAGGATGAGTTGATCGAGATTGTCAATTTTCTGAAAAATCCGGTAGATTACAGCCGACTGGGCGGACGCGCGCCCAAAGGGATTTTGCTGGTGGGGCCGCCGGGAACAGGTAAAACATTGCTGGCAAGAGCGGTTGCCGGAGAAGCGGGTGTCCCATTTTTCTCAATTTCCGGTTCTGAATTTGTGGAAATGTTTGTCGGTGTGGGGGCAGCACGGGTGCGGGATTTGTTTGAGCAGGCACGGCAGATGGCGCCAGCCATTATTTTTATTGATGAACTGGATTCGCTTGGGCGCGCACGTGGTGCAACCGGGTTGGGTGGTCATGATGAAAAAGAGCAAACGCTGAATCAATTGCTGGCGGAACTCGATGGTTTTGATCCTTCCGGCGGGATTGTGTTGCTGGCGGCAACAAACCGGCCGGAGATTCTTGATGCGGCGCTGCTACGCGCCGGACGTTTTGATCGGCAGGTTTTGGTGGATCGTCCGGATAAAAAAGGTCGTGAGCAAATTCTTGCGGTGCATATTCCCAAGATCAAGCTGGATCAAGATGTAGAAGTTGAAAAAATCGCGGCCTTGACGCCTGGTTTCACGGGAGCTGATTTGGCGAATCTGATCAATGAAGCCGCGCTGCTGGCTACACGCCGCAAAGCGACTGCGGTATCGATGGATGATTTCAATAATGCTGTCGAGCGTATTGTCGCTGGATTGGAGAAGCGTAATCGTTTGCTGAACCCGGTGGAGAGAAAAACGGTGGCTTATCATGAACTGGGGCATGCAATCGTTGCGTTATCGTTGCCGGGGAGTGATGAAGTGCACAAGGTTTCGATTATTCCACGAGGGGTAGGAGCGTTGGGTTATACCATCCAGCGTCCAACGGAAGATCGGTTTCTGATGACGCGTAAGGAGCTGGAAAATAAAATGGCGGTATTATTGGGCGGACGTGCAGCCGAGCAGGTTATTTTTGGGGAGGTTTCGACTGGTGCATCGGATGATCTGGCTCGCGCAACCGATATGGCGCGCGCGATGGTTTTGCGTTACGGTATGAGCGATGCCTTGGGGAATGTTACCTATGATCGTGAGCGTTCCGCATTTCTGGAACCTGGGATCCCCATGCCGCAGAGTCGTGAATACAGCGAAGATACCGCCAACAAGGTGGATCACGCAGTGCGTGCCCTGGTTGATGGTGCCCTTGAACGCGCAATCAACATATTGAACAGAAACCGAGCACAGCTTGAACAGGCTGCGGAAAAATTACTGAAAACCGAAACGCTGAACCAGCCGGAATTATTGAAACTGAAAAAGATAATTGTTGCGGATGAGGCTTGAGCGCTACTCTTTTACATACATAACCCTATGCGATTACTGATAGTTTCTGGAATGCTGTTTTTTACATCGGTAGTGGCTGCCGATGCGCCTGTAGAGGTGGCTGACACGATGGCAGAACGGGTTAAATCCTGCATGCTGTGTCATGGTGATCAGGACAAAACCGGCCTGGACGCCTATTACCCACGTATCACCGGTAAACCAGCAGGTTATCTTCTTAATCAACTGGTTAATTTTCGTGATGGTAAACGTTACTATCAACCCATGGCCATATTGCTGGAAAATCTGACGGATGAATACTTGCAGGAGATGGCAGAATATTTTGCTGCTCAGCCATACGATTATCCGTTACCCCGGTCACATGCCTTGCTGCCGACAACCGTACAGGAAATACAGGTACTCATTGATTCTGGTGATGCTACACGTGATCTTCCAGCATGCAGTGCATGCCATGGAGCTGATTTGATGGGAATCAAGCCTTTTATTCCCGGATTGCTGGGATTGCCTTCTGCTTATCTGGCGGCGCAGTTCGGCGGCTGGCGCAATGGCGGTATCATGCGTGGTCAGACTCCAGATTGCATGTCAGAAATTGCTAAAAAATTATCGCAGGAGGAGGTAAATGCATTGACTTTGTGGCTACCGGCGCAGGCAGTAAGTGGAGAACCGGCTGAACAGGATGCGCTTGTAGAGGGAGCAGCTGAACGTTGCAAATCGATTTTTTCAATGGGAAGAATAATTACACCATGATTGAACTTACCTCTGTTCGATGCGTTAACCGATTGCAGCTTGTGTGGTTATTCTCTGGCTGGCTGTTCGGTATTCTGTTCTTTGCTACGGTTGGGGCGACTGCAAATGTGATGGAAACAAAACAGCAGCGAGGTGCTTATTTGACGCGAGTGGCTAATTGTGCGGGTTGTCATACTGCCCGGGGCGGAGCGGCCTACGCAGGTGGGCGCATACTGAACACCCCCTTTGGGGAGTTTGTAACGTCAAATATTACACCGGATGCCGAAACTGGATTAGGGCGATGGAGTGAGGAAGATTTCTGGCAGGCACTGCATCATGGTAAATCGAAGGATGGGCGTTATTTATATCCTGCTTTTCCCTATACCGAGTACACCAGGATTTCGCGGCAGGATGCAGATGCCATTTTCAGCTATTTGCAATCAGTGGCGCCAGTCAGGCAGATAAATCCTGAGCACAATATCCACGCACCTTACGATAAGCAGTTTTTGTTATTTTTGTGGCGTGCCTGGTATTTCAAGGAGGGTGTCTATCAGCCGGATAGCACTAAAAGCCAGGAATGGAATCGTGGTGCTTATCTGGTTGAAGGACTGGGGCACTGCAATGCCTGTCATACCGCACGCAATGTCTGGGGTGCCAGCAAGGATAATCAACCACTTGGTGGTGAAATCATTGGTTCACGCTGGTATGCGCCTTCTCTGATTTCAATACAGCAAGCCGGTGTGGGCCACTGGTCAATAGAGGACATCGTCGAGTTGTTATCCACTGGCATCAATCAGCACGCAGTCACATCTGGCCCTATGGCGACTATCGTCCGGCAGAGCCTGCAATACCTGACAGCTGAGGATCAGCGTGCTATGGCAGTTTATCTTAAGTCGCTTGGAGAGCAGGATAAGAATCCACAGCCCAAACACAAAATTCCACCGATGCCCGAGGTTGTCCGCCAATATCTGGCGCGGGGCGAGAGTATTTATGAGAAACATTGCCAGGATTGTCATGGAAAATTTGGGCAAGGTGCGCCAGGTATTTATCCACCACTTGCGGGAAATCGTGCTGTCATGATGAGCTCTCCACGAAATGTGATACGCAGTGTGTTATATGGCGGATACGCACCCGTTACCGCTGGAAATCCAAGACCGTATGGCATGCCACCCTACCAGCACATCATTCGTGACATCGAGATTTCACAGGTAATTTCCTATATTCGTAACGCTTGGGGAAATTTTGGCAGCCTGGTCAGCCCCGATGAAATTGACCAGGGTAGGGGAAGTGAACATTGAGTTGCCCGGTAATAGTCAAGATTAATTTGAAGCAGTGTTATATTTCAGTTAGAATCTCGGCTCTGTTGTAGTCGTAGTAATAGGCGCGTAGCTCAGCTGGTTAGAGCACCACCTTGACATGGTGGGGGTCGTTGGTTCGAGTCCAATCGCGCCTACCAGAGTTTTCCGGTTTGACAGGGTAATCTTGAACCGGCAAAAACCTGGTTGAAACTTGACTACTCATGATCCTCTGTCTTGTAGAAGGCAATTTGCATTTAGCGCCAGGATGATCAAAGCCTGCCTGTAAACAACCGTTTCACCTCTACCGAAATTTTATCTGGATTCACTGCGTTGATGTTAATGGGCTGTTATGATAACCCCATCATGATATGGCTTTTTTATGCGCCCGGTAAGCCAGCAGGTAAGGATAAAACAGACTTACCCAAACCAAAAATATATCAGGTTTTTTAAATATTGAGGGTACGTCGTTACGCTAAAAGAGTCATGGTGACCGTCTTGCACGGTCAAACCGCACGCTACGGAATTTCAGCATGTTGTTTCGCATGCGATAACGTCCCATTGACTACTTTAATTCTTGTTTCACGACGTTTCCTGGCAAGCAGTCAATCGTATTGCTTGTGCATTACTCGGTGAAAATACCTTGGATTCTGCTTCTTGCCAGGGAAGCCAGCAATAACCCAGATGTTCCCGTGTGGAAATATCGATTGGACAGATTCCCGGCAAAATCAGGCTAAAAACATGTTCGGTGTTGTGGGTGATGCCCGGGGCGTAGCGCCATCGCCACTCGGGATAAATTGCATACCGATTGCTCGTTTGCCAATCAGTTAGCGGGTAGTCATTACTGTTCAGCCCTGTTTCTTCCTTGATTTCCCGGGCGGCTGTTTCTAATAAGGTTTCACCCGGTTCCTGGCTGCCGGTAACGGATTGCCAGTAGCCGGGGTGGTCTGCGCGTTCCAGGAGCAGTATTTGCAAATCAAGCGTGTGAATGACCACCAGTACGGATACAGGGTGCTTGAAATGTGACCCTTCAGTCGACGATGGAGGCATATCGCGTACAGATGGGCAACTGGATCATCATCGAAAGTAGCTAGCTGGTAGTTTGATCGCTTTTCCGCAGTCTTATGTGTAATTCCTGTAGCTGTTTTTCTGCAACAGTGCTGGGTGCGTGAGTCAGCATGCACTGGGCGCGCTGCGTTTTGGGGAAGGCGATAACATCGCGTATCGAGTCCGTACCCGTCATCATTGCCACGATACGATCCAGACCAAAGGCAATGCCACCATGCGGCGGCGCGCCGTACTGAAGAGCGTCAAGCAGAAAACCAAACTTTTCCTGCGCTTCTTCATCTGAGATATTCAATGCTTGAAATACTTTGCTTTGCACGGTTTGTTGATGAATCCGCACAGAGCCTCCTCCGATTTCTACGCCATTTAGCACCATATCATAGGCGCGCGACAACGCCTTGCCCGGATCGGAAGTCAGAAGATCTTCATGGCCTGGTTTGGGAGAAGTGAAGGGGTGGTGCAATGCCTGCCAGCGGTTTTCTTCCTCGTTCCACTCAAACATCGGGAAATCCACTACCCATAATGGTTTCCAGGTATTTTCCGCAAAACCGCGTTCATGGCCGATTTTGATACGTAGTGCGCCTAGCGCATCATTGACAATTTTGGCTTTGTCCGCGCCAAAGAAGATCAGATCTCCCGATTTTGCACTGGTACGTTTGAGAATTTCCTGAATGATCTGCTCAGGCAGAAATTTCAGAATGGGCGATTGCAGTCCTTCCAGCCCTTTTTCTAAATCATTGACCTTGATATAGGCCAGCCCTCCCGCACCATAAATTGCGACAAATCGAGTGTAATCTTCAATTTCCTTGCGGGATAATTCCGCGCCATTAGGAATACATAATGCAGCTACCCGGCCACCGGGAGTTTGTGCGGCGTCAAGAAAAACCTTGAAGGTAACGGTCTGCATCAGATCGGTCAATTCGGTCAACACCAGCGGGATACGTAAATCCGGCTTGTCCGAGCCGTAATAGAACATGGCATCAGCGTAAGTGATTCTGGGGAAGGGGTCTGCCAGCGTCACAGCCATGACGTCAGCAAACAATTGCCGCATCATGTGTTCCATCAGCTCCGTGATTTCATCTTCCGACAGAAAGGACGTCTCAATATCGATCTGCGTAAATTCCGGCTGGCGATCCGCGCGTAAGTCTTCGTCACGGAAACATCGCGTGATCTGATAGTAGCGATCAAACCCGGACACCATCAGCAGTTGCTTGAACAACTGGGGGGATTGTGGCAGCGCAAAGAAATGGCAGGCATTGACGCGTGAAGGAACGAGATAATCGCGTGCACCCTCTGGAGTGGATTTGGTCAACATCGGTGTTTCGATATCGATAAAACCGTGCTGGTCCAGAAAAACTCGTGCCGCCATACTGACTTTGTGTCGTAGCAGCAGATTACGCTGCATTGCCGGACGACGCAGATCAAGATAGCGGTATTCAAGCCGTATCGCTTCACTCAGATGTTCATCATCGATCTGGAAAGGGGGCGTGAGAGAGGCATTGAGAATCTCTACCTGATCCGCCAGCACTTCTATATCACCAGAAAAAATTCCCGTATTGATAGTGCCTTCTGGACGATGACGTACGCGGCCGTTTACTTTAATAACAAATTCGCTGCGAATAATTTCGGCAATATGGAAAGCAGTTTTATTATCAGGATCAAATACGATCTGCACGATACCAGCACGATCACGCAGGTCGATAAAAATGACTCCACCATGATCACGCCGACGATGCACCCATCCGTATAAGGTTACGGTTTTATCCAGAAAACTTTTGTTGATGGCGCCGCAATAATCAGTACGCATAAGAAGTAATTTTTAGGAATAGAAAAATGGTGTATTTCTTGACAATGTCAGGGTCAAGCGTCAGCTTTCAGCAGGAGTGGCGGTAGTGGCGGTTGACGCAGGTGTTGATTCAGCGCTGCTTACCTTTGTTCCCGCATCTGTTTGAACTGTTTCAGCTTTTTTTTCATTCTGGCTGGCTGAATCCGGTTTGTTTACTTTTTTATCTTTAAAATCAGTGGCATACCAGCCACTTCCTTTTAGCCTGAACCCTGCTGCAGAGACTTTTTTGATGTACTCGCTACTGTTACACGCCGGGCAATACGGCACCGGCGCATCACTCATTTTTTGGAAATGCTCTTTTGCGAATCCGCAAGCATGGCAAACATATTCGTAAATTGGCATTCTTACTCCAGTAATTAAATTCACAGAAACAAACAGGCATTATACTGAACCATCAGCGTACCTGCTTGTGCGCACGATGATAGTAATGGTGGCTATACGCGGTTGCCACAAATTAAAACTACCCGGAAAACAGGGTTGGGTGAGTGAGTTCACGAATCTTTGGCAACCGATGCGGCATCCTGCTTTCTGCCATATCTGTCTTCAAAACGAACAATATCATCTTCGCCAAGATAAGTGCCAGACTGCACCTCGATGATTTCCAGCGGTACCCGGCCCGGGTTTTCCAGGCGATGTGATGTACCCAATGGAATGTAGGTGGATTCGTTCTCACTGACCAGGTAGGTTTTATCAGCACGTGTAACCTGAGCGGTACCACGCACCACGATCCAGTGTTCCGCCCGATGGTGGTGCATTTGCAGCGACAATGCCGCTCCGGGATTGACCACAATACGTTTGACCTGGAAACGCTCGCCTGCGTCAATGGCATCGTACCAGCCCCAGGGGCGATAGATTTTGCGATGCGACCGAATCTCAGGGCGTGACCGGAGTTTGAGCAGATCGACAATTTTCTTGACGTCCTGAGTATTTTTCTGATGCACTACCAGAATGGCATCCGATGTCTCAACGATCACCATATCATCAATTCCCACGCAGGCAACCAGCCGGTGTTCGGAAAATGCCAGCGTATTGCGGCAGGAATGCAACAGCGCATCACCACGCACGACATTACCGGATTCATTTTTGGGAAGCGTGCGCCACAATGCATCCCATGCGCCAATGTCCGACCAGCCGGCAGACAGCGGAACGATTGCACCAGAAGGCAGAGCAGGATTATCGGCTGCAAACCGCTCCATCACCGCATAATCTATGGAATCACTCGGGCAGGCGGCGAAATCGGATGCGTCCAGCCGATGAAAATCCCCGTCAATGGTGGCATGCTCCCAGGCGGCACGGCAGGCTTCAAGCATGTCAGGATGACATTGGCCGATAGCGGATAACCAGACAGAAGCACGCATCATGAACATGCCGCTATTCCATAAATAATTCCCTGCCTGCAGATAAGTCTGCGCAGTTGCCTGATCTGGTTTCTCCACGAAGCGAATCAGTTGTAAAGCATTCAATTCCGCGAGTGCCGCACCTGTTTGAATATAGCCAAAACCGGTTTCAGGGGTGTCTGGGTGAACGCCAAAGGTAACCAGCATATTGCTGTCAGCTAATGATATGCCCTTGCTGACAGCGGATTGGAAGGCTGTGATATCGGTAATTGTGTGATCGGAAGGCATGACCAGCAAAATCGGATCACGTTCGTCGCTGCTGGCGGCCAGCGCTGCGATGGTTAAAGCCGGGGCCGTATTTCGTCCGCATGGTTCCAGGATGATGGTGCTTTTTTTATGGATAACGCGCAATTGTTCTGCGATGACAAATCGGTATTCTTCGTTGCTGATGATGATAGGTGATTGCACCGCAATATTTTCCAGCCCATCCAGACGACGCGAGGTCGCCTGCAGCAATGATTCCTCATTAGTCAGCGGCAGCAGCTGTTTGGGATATTGTTCGCGTGATAACGGCCACAGACGAGTACCGGAGCCACCGGAGAGAATGACGGGAACGAGTGATGGTTTCATGTCTAATCTTATTTACTGATAAAGGAAGCGGTGTTTACTTAAAATTTAAATATCTTTCAGCTCGTCAGTCAGAATATCGACAATGCGTTCGGCCGCTCTGCCATCCCATAGATGCGGTCTGCGTCCGGTTTTGCCCTGACCTTGCCGGATTTTATTGACTTCCGCCACGATTTGCGCGGGGTCAGTACCCACCAGAGTGTTGGTGCCTTCCTCCACCGTGACAGGGCGTTCAGTATTTTCGCGGAGGGTGATGCACGGAATGCCCAGCGCAGTCGTTTCCTCCTGAAGCCCGCCACTGTCGGTGAGGACGACCGCCGCATCTTTCCACAGATGGAGAAAAGACATATAGGCCTGTGGGCCAATGAGCGTAATGTTCGGACCCAAATCAATCGCAAATTTCTGTAGATTGGCGCGGGTGCGCGGATGGACCGGAAAAACCAGTGGCAGGCTTTCGGCAATTTCTTTGAGCGCCTTGCCAAGACGGATAAAAATCTCCGCATCATCCACGTTACTGGGTCGATGCAGCGTGATGACACCATAAGCCTGCCCTGATAACGCATGTTTGATGCCATGCGTTTCAAAGTGGCTGGTATCGGCACGGGCGAGCTTGTCGGCCTGGTAAAGCAGATTATCGACCATGACGTGTCCGACATGATGAATCGCGGAGGCTGGCTTGCCTTCCCGCAAAAGATTTTCCAGCCCGCTGGGCTCCGTTACAAAAAACCAGTTGGTGATGCTATCGGTGACTAAACGGTTAATTTCTTCCGGCATGCGCATATCGCCGCTTCGTAATCCCGCTTCAACATGCGCAACTGGAATGTGCAGTTTCTGGGCAACGATCGAACATGCCAGAGTTGAATTAACGTCACCCACGACCAGCACAGCATCCGGGCGGCTATCCAGGCAGTACTCCTCAAATGCCAGCATGATTTTGGCTGTTTGTTGCGAATGACTGCCGCCACCGGCCGCCATAAAAATGTCGGGCGTGGGAATACCCAGCTCATCAAAAAAAACATCATTCATTTCCTTGTCATAGTGCTGACCGGTATGCACAATTTTGTAGGATAGTTTGTCTTGATGCTGCAAAGCACGCACGATCGGCGCAATTTTCATGAAATTGGGGCGTGCCCCGGCAATCAAGTGGATTTGTTTTGGCATGAAGGTCCTGGTTGAGTTGATTTTGGCAAAGTCAGAGCAGATGGTAGCGAATTCCGGTTGCCGGAGTCGGAATGAAATTAATTGTTTTTAGCAGTCTTTTCATTAAATAGCGTCCAACCTATCGGCAAGGCCTGACTGATGATACCTTTGTCTACAGGTAATGATTTGTCGAGAGGGTGCTCATTTTACTTGTAATCAGTGGAGTCGTTCTGGTTTATCATGCAACAGCAATATTCTGCAAACAAAGGAGATTCTATGAAAAATTTTCAAAAAATGAACATACCGGTTATGTTGTGTACATTGATGATTGCAGGCTGTGCGTCTAACGGAGGTGGTGGAATCATTCATAATCCGCTGAACGAAAGTATCGCATCCGCAAATCAGACCAATCAGGTAATTCAGGGTGCCGGTCAATCGCTTGGTGGCGGAATGGGAGCCGTGAATACGATTACTGGTGGACAAGGTGGAATCGTCCAGCTTTTGGCAAACCAGTTAGGCATCTCGCCAAATCAGGCAGCCGGTGGTGCGGGTTCGATATTCCGAACGGCCCGTGAGAATATGACACCACAAGCATTTGAAACGGTGGCGCAATCGATTCCCGGTATGGATGATTTATTGGCAGCGGCTCCAGCGTTGCCTGCTACGGGTCTTCCGGGAGGCGTCTCCTCGATACTGGGGAGTAACAGTCAATTAGGAAGTGTGGCGGGGCTGGCGTCTGCTTTTCAACAGTTAAACCTGTCGCCGGATATGATTGGACAATTCATTCCGATCATCACTCGTTCCCTTGAATCTACCGGAGGCTCAGCGGCAGCCGGCCTGTTGCGGTCCGCGCTGAATATGCCTTGATTTCAGTGGCTGGATTCATCCGGCAAACGATTGGATCGCGGCTCTCTCCTCGCGCGATCTAATCGGATTTGTTTCAGGTATTAACCTCAACAAACGAGGTTGAGGAATGGGGCATCGGGATATGTTGACCTTCTTCTTTAAGCCCTTCAATGTGGAACTCGATAGCTTCCTGAATAAGTTGCAGGGCTTCTTGTGATGATTCGCCCACAGCTATGCAGCCCGGAAGGTCAGGTACATAGGCACCGAAACCTGTGGGGCCTTCTTCGATAATAACCATATAACGCATATAAACCTCTACTGCTTAAACTCCGCTTGTTTTAAAACATTGATAAGCGTTCCAGGCGGGACATCCGCGCTGGGCTTTCCAGCAACTGTGACCATACCTGATTTGATGGGATGGTGAAATTGTTGATGACTTCCTTTCTGCCGTACCTGCTGCCAACATGTCCGGCGCAAAATTAAACACATGCTTACACCAAAAGATATAGCCCGCCAGTGGCACAAATGTGAAAAACATAACAATGCCAGGATCACCTGAATTTGCCCCAACCCTTCTACAAGGGGAAAACCAGGGTCAGATGAACTACCGGGCTCGTCCAACGAACAATTCAATCGCCACTCGTTCCTCGCGCGATCTAACTTTATACATTGAAATATCAAATCACAATAATATATAATTTAATATTTCATTTTCTGTTAAATTGTTATGACCAATATGCTGATAATTGACTGGCCAGCTTTTACACCACTTAGCGCCATGCTTGGCGGGGTGATCATTGGTCTGGCGACCACTGCGCTGCTGATCGTAACGGGCCGTGTTGCCGGTATTTCCGGGATAGTTGGCGGGTTGTTCAGATTGTCGCAAGGAGACAGGGGTTGGCGCATTGCTTTTATTGCCGGGTTATTAATGGCCCCATGGATTTATCGTTGGATAGCGGTGCTGCCACCCGTTGAAATCCGTACCAGCTATGGTCTGCTTGTGCTGGCAGGTTTGATCGTGGGAATAGGTACCCGTTATGGTTCGGGGTGTACCAGCGGACATGGCGTGTGTGGACTTTCGCGTCTGTCGCCGCGTTCAATCGTGGCCACCATTATTTTTATTACTACTGCGATGGCAACGACCTACGTTATCCGTCATGTCACATTTTGAGAAAGCAAAAATCATGATTATTCAGCTCGCAACCGCACTCATCTCGGGCATCATTTTTGGTATCGGACTGATCGTATCCGGTATGTTCAACCCGGCCAAGGTACTGGGGTTTCTGGATATTGCCGGGCAATGGGATCCCTCGCTGATTTTTGTGATGGCAGGTGCGATCAGTATCGGATTTTTCGCATTCAGGATGGCAAAAAAACGTGGAAAAACATGGCTGGCAACGCCCCTTTATCTGCCGGACAACAACGCGATCGATGTACGTTTGATCTTGGGCAGCGTACTGTTTGGCGTGGGTTGGGGGGTCGCTGGCATCTGCCCTGGGCCTGCGCTGGTGCTTGCTGGGTCAGGATATACGGAAGGAATCATTTTTGTGATGGCCATGCTGGCTGGCATGGCCATTTTTGAGCAACTGGAAAAGCGGCGCGCCATGCGTCGTTGATGTCAATCCCCCATGTAGTGCAGTATTACCGCTTCGTATCATCTCCTGTGAGTCAGGATTGACTGGCTCACTCACTCACATCTGTTTTTCACTCCCTTCAAAAAACTAAAGGGCACCTCTAAAGTTTGTGGACATATCAGCCGTTAGCGCATTCGTACAGACGAGCTTGAATAGTCCGTTAATCACAGGAATGGAGAGAGTGAAGAAAATAGCGACTCACAAAGGGTTTACCCTGCTGGAGCTGATGATCACACTCAGCATTGCCGCCATTCTGGCATCCGTGGCGGTGCCCAGCTATCAGTCAACAATGGCGCAATCCCGCTTGACCGCGCAGGCAAATGAATTGGTCACGTCACTTTATTATGCCCGCTCCGAAGCAGTAAAACGTGGAGCGCGCGTCACCATCTGCACCAGCAGTAGCGGGACGAATTGCACCAATGGCAGCGGATGGCAGAATGGCTGGCTGATCTTCAGCGATGGCGGCGTGGCCGGATCCATCGACGGAACGGATGAAATATTACGGGTTTTCCCTGCGCTGGCTGGCAGTACGCTGGGAGGCGGGGGAAACTATAGTAACTGGCTTTCTTATCAATCAAATGGACGCAGCCAGGGAAGCGGCGGTCTGTCCAATGGAACCTTCAGTCTTTGTAATCATAACCAGGGCCGCACGATCACGCTGAATAATGCGGGCCGTCCAAGCGTACAAAAGGTGTCTACATGTTAATCACGAAAAAAAGCAGTCACTGCCATCAACAAACCGGTGTCAGCATGATTGAAGTACTGGTTGCGATCATGATTTTGTCAGTTGGTCTACTGGGGCTGGCCGGGCTGCAATCAGCCGGACTCACGCACAATCAGAGTGCTAACTCCCGTTCCTCTGCTTCAATGCTTGCTTATGGCCTGCTGGACAGTATGCGGGCAAACAAGGTGGTCGCTGAAGGGGGTGCCTACGATATTGGGCTGGGCGTCACGCCGGCTGGAGGAAGCACCATGACCAGTCAGGACACCAGTCAGGACGTAAACAACTGGCTGAATGAACTGGCAATGGCCTTGCCCGATGGAACCGGGGCGATCGTCACCGATGCCAGCGGCAAAGTAACTATCACCATTCAGTGGGATGACAGCCGGGGCGTCTTGCCCGCGCAACAGTTTGTCATGACTACCCAACTGTAAGCATCATGATAACCCTATCGGCAAAAATGGCTTATCCCCGCCAGCAGCAGGGCCTGACGCTGGTGGAAATTATGGTGGCGCTGACAATCGGTATGGTCTTGCTGGGTGGTGTCATCACCATTCTGGTATCCAGCCAGCAAACCTACCGGGTCAACGAAGCGCTGGCGCGCATCCAGGAAAACTCACGCTTTGCTTTTCAGTTGCTGAGCCGGGATATCCGAATGGCGGGCTACATGGGGTGCGTGGGCGAGGGTACCGTGCCGGTTAACACTCTGAACAATTCAACCGATTATTTATGGAATTTCGGTCAGCCGATCCAGGGATATGAAGCCACTGACAGTAGCTGGATGCCCGCACTGCCAACAGAAATTACCAGCCCGCTGAGTGGGCGCGATATTCTGATACTGCGCGGGGTGGATGGGTCGGATACCCGTGTCATTTCGCATCCAGGAGGCGGTGTTGACGGGCCGGGCTCGGCTAATCTCAAGGTAACGGCTGGCAGTGGCCTGCAAGATAATGACATCGTGCTGGTAACGGATTGCCTGGCAGCGGCCGTTTTCCAGATTACGAATATCAGCACGTCCGCCGTGCAGGATAACATCGTGCATGACACCGGTACTGGCGTGCCAGGGAATGCAACCAAAAATCTGGGGCAATCCTTTGAGGGCGGGGAGGTCGTCAGAATATCCACGCGCAGCTACTACGTGCGCACCAATCCCAACGGCAATGCTGCGCTTTACTGGAGGCAGGGAAATACCGCCGCCGAAGAGTTGGTGGAAGGTGTCGAAGAGATGCAGATTGATTATGGCGTGGATACGGATGGTAACCGGGCGGCTGATGTCTACCAAACCGCTGACCTGGTGGTTGACTGGGAAAATGTTGTCAGTGTCCGCATCAATCTGCTGATGCAATCAACGGAAGACAACATTACCAGCCAGCCCCAGACGTATACCTTTAATGGCACCGTGACCACACCGGCTGATCGCCGCCTGCGAAAAACCTATTCGACGGTTATTGCATTGCGTAATCGTACTTCTTGATCACTGGAGACCAAAAAATGCCGACATCAACAAAACAGCAGCGTGGCGTGGTACTCGTCACCGGGCTGATTTTTCTCGTCATTCTGACGTTATTGGGGACGACTGCGCTGCAGGGCACCGTGCTGGAAGAGAAAATGGCCGGCAATCTGCGCGACGAGACGCTCGCCCTGCAGGCAGCGGAAGCGGCGTTACGTTCAGGCGAAATTTTTCTGGAGCAGGTCACGCTTCCAGTATTTGCAGGTTCAGATGGGCTTTATCACTATGCCAGTGACGCCACGGCTGCGCCAGATCCCAAAAACTGGAGTAGCTGGGAATCCATTGGGCTTGCGGCGGGCAGCAGCATGGATGGCGTTGCCAGCCAGCCACGCTACATTATTGAGCAACTGGCGAATGTTCCGCAGCAAGGCAACAAAGGAAGCGCGCAGCAATCCGGAACATCCCCCGATGACGAGATGTTTCGCATTATTGCACGCGGCGTGGGAGGGACGGCAAGCGCAGTCGTGATCCTGCAAAGCACGTATCGCCGTTAATGAACAACAAGGAGCGCAAGATGAGAACGATTTACTCCCTGCCAGGAATCAGTGTTTTGTTATGTCTGCTGGCGCTGGTTTGGGCGCCGATACGGGCGCAGGCAGCCCTGGCTTTGTCGGATGTGCCCCTTTTTCTAACGACGGCGGTTGATCCCAACGTGATTTTCACGCTGGACGATTCCGGCTCGATGCAGTTCGAAATCATGCCGGATGAGCTGATAATCAGTGATACAAGATATGTTTTTCCCCGTGCTGATGGTATTTACGGCAGCACTGACTATCAGAATCGGGTAGTGGGATTTGATGCCGATAACTGGCGCAGCGCATCATTACGCTCCAGCGATGTCAACAAAATTTATTACAACCCGGCGGTGCGTTATCTGCCGTGGAGCAATGCGGATGGCACCTTGATGGCGAATGTTTCGCCGACTTGCGCGCCCCATAATCCGTTCAACACTGCCAAAGGTTGTCGTGATCTGACGCTGAACAATACCCAGAATGCACGCTGGTTACAGAAGGAGGGAGTAGTAACTGATTTTGAGGACAGAACATTTTATCCCGCCGTCTATTTCCGCTACAACAGCGGCGCAGTCAACTCCACCAGCAGTTATACCCGGATCGAAATCAAATCCAGCGTCAGCAGTTATGATGGCAGCGCGGAGCGTACCGATTGCACTGCCGCGCCAATTTGTACTTACGCGGAAGAAATCCAGAATTTCGCCAACTGGTATAGTTACTACCGTTCCCGGATATTGCTTTCACGTGCGGGAGTGGGGCGCGCCTTTACCCTGCAGGGCAACAATATGCGGGTGGGGTTTGGCGCGATCAACAAAAACAGCAGCACCATAGATGGCATCTCGACCCCCACCCTGATTACCGGAGTCAGGCAGTTTGCGGGTGCGAACCGGGATGATTTTTTCGCAAAGCTCTACGGACATACCATTCCAGCAGCGGGTACGCCATTGCGCAAGGCCACGCAAAGTATCGGTGACTATCTGAAACGTACCGATGAGAAGGGGCCGTGGAGCACGACTCCCGGAGAAAATGGCGGCACCCAGCCGGTTTGTCGGCAAAACTACCATATTCTAATGACCGATGGCACCTGGAGCGGATCGGATCCTTCCGGCATAGATAATTCGGATAATACTGCGGGCAGCACGCACGTTAACCATTTTCCGAATGCCTCTCCGGCCAGCTACCAATATTCACCGGCGCCACCTTATGCGGATAACCACAGCAACACCCTGGCGGATGTGGCAATGCATTACTGGAAAAATGATCTGCGGCCCGATTTGAACAACAAAGTGCCGACCAATGCTAAAGACCCTGCTTTCTGGCAACACATGGTGAATTTTACCGTTGGATTGGGCGTGAGCGGCTCGTTAAGCGAACTGCCTGCCAGCGCAAGTGGCTGGCCAGACCCCGCAGTGAGTTCCCTTCATAAAATTGATGACTTATGGCATGCGGCGGTCAACAGCCGGGGAGAATTCTTCAGCGCGCAGGAGCCCGCTGCTTTTGCCAGCGGATTGAGCAATGTACTGGTAAACATTACTTCAAGAACCAGCTCGGCGGCGGCAGTCACGACCAATACCAGCCGGCTGAACACCGGCGCGCAGATTTATCAGGCCAAATTTAACAGCGCCGACTGGAGCGGACAATTGTTTGCATTTAATCTGCAACCGGACGGATCACTCGGCGCAGTGCAATGGGAAGCTTCCAGCCAGTTGCCGGGGCACGCCAGTCGCAAGATTTTTACGCATAACGGCTCAACCGGGCTGGCGCTTACTGCTGCCAGTTTTTCATCATTGTCCACGGCGCAGCAAACGGCGTTAAACAGGAATATCCTCGGTGTCGATGACGGCAAGGGGATGTTGCGGCTCAACTGGCTGCGTGGGGACAGAAGCAGCGAAATGGCAATGGGCGGCACCTTCCGCAACCGCAACAGCGGATTGCTCGGCGATATCATTAATTCAGATTTGTTGTACGTCAAGGCATTGAATTTTAATTATAATTCCATGCCTGTGGGTACACCAGGCCAGGAGAGTTACCAAGCCTATGTGCTCGCCAACAAAAATCGCTTGCCGGTTGTCTACACCGGCGCCAACGACGGTATGCTGCATGCGCTGAATGCAGATACCGGTCAGGAGTTGTTTGCCTATGTTCCTGCTGCGGTTTATCCCAATCTGAGCAAGCTGACGGCAGCCGATTATGCGCATCGTTATTTTGTCGATGGGAATACTTATGCGGGCGATGCTTATATTGATTCCTCGTGGAAGACAGTTTTGCTGGGCGCGCTTGGCGGGGGTGGAAAAAGTATTTTTGCACTCGATATTACCGATCCAGTCAACTTCTCGGCCCCGGATATCTTGTGGGAATTTACCGATCCTGATCTCGGATTTGTACATGGACAGGCCAAAATTGCGCGTCTGAAAAGTGGTGATTGGGCGGCCATCATCAGTAATGGTTATAACAGCGGCAGCGACAAGGCGTATCTGTTTATCGTCAATTTGCAGACTGGTGCACTCATCAAGAAAATTGCGACCAATAACAGCACCAGTAACGGGTTATCCAGCCCTGCGCTGGTCGATACCGACAACGATAAAATGATCGATACGGTTTATGCCGGTGATTTACAGGGTAATGTCTGGAAGTTTGACCTCTCCCACTCGAATACCTCCCAATGGGGAGTGGCCTATAAAACCGGCAGTAATAACATGCCCCTGTTTACCGCCAGAAATGCCAGTAACCAGGTGCAACCGATCACCTCTCCATTGGAAATCGGTTTTCATAAAAACGGGGGTCATGTGATTTTCTTCGGTACGGGCCAATTCATCGCCTCGGGCGACAATACCGATACCAGGGTACAGAGTTTCTATGGTATCTGGGATAACGGCAGTAGTCACATTACCGCCACGGATCGCAGCGTGCTGCAGCAACAAACCATTGTGAGCGAAACGCTATTGCCGCCGTTTGAACGCACGGTCAGCACTAATTCGATCAACTGGGCAAGCAAACGTGGCTGGTATATCGACCTGCTGCAGCCGCCCACACCAGGAGTCGCACAAGGAGAGCGTTCGGTAGTTACGCCGATGCTCAGTTTCGGACGGATTATCTTCACCACGCTGATTCCTTCGAATGATCCCTGTGAGGCGGGTGGACGCAACTGGCTGATGCTGTTGGATGCGCAGACAGGTGGCATGATGACGGGCGCGGAGTTTGATACCAACGGCGATGGCAAAATCAATAGCCAGGATCGTATCATCGCTGGCATCAATTCAGACGGGATTCGCAGTGAATCGGTGGCGATCAGTGCCGGCAGCCTGATTCATTTGATTGCAGCTACGACCACTGGTGCAGTGGAAAATATTACTATCAAAAATGATGCGCCACCACCACGCCGTTCGTGGAAACAGATTCAGTAAAGTATCGACCTGTTTATTCGAAAAAGAGGATTTAAAATGAAGCAATTACTAATCAATACTCGTGGTTTTACGCTGGTTGAACTGATGATTGTCGTGGCGATTGCCGGCATTCTGGCTTCGGTTGCTTATCCGTCCTATGTTGATAGCGTGCAGCGCGGTAACCGGGCGGAAGCACGTGGCATCCTGCTGGAAATAGCGCAATCGCTAGAGCGTAATTTTACCGAAGCCAACCGCTATGACCAGAATAGTGCAGGTAATGCGTTTACATTGCCCGTGGCGCAATCTCCCAGAACGGGCGCGGCTAAATATACGATTCAGTTTTCAGCGGGTCCCACGCAAACCACTTACACCCTGGGCGCGGTGCCAGCTGGTACGATGACAGGTGATGCGTGCGGCACTCTGACATTGACCCACACTGGAGTGAAAAGCGCAGGGGGTACGGTTGCGGATTGTTGGCAACGCTGACAAAAAATTTTCCCGGTCAAAAGTTGCCAAGTCTCTCAAAATTCTCTTTCTCCCTTCTTTGGTTTGATTATTGCCAGTTTTTACTGGCAATAAATCACAGCTCTCCGATAGCATAAATTTTATATCAGCAATTGCTGCTTCTCGCGCCATTCCTTACGTAATTTGATAGTCAGATTTGCCGGATTACAAAATATCATTACACCCGATATGAGTAAGGTGATGAGTTGAGTATCGGGGTGTTTGACAGTTATTTCCGCTTCTAGTACATTTCTTCCCCGTGGATGAGGGTATTCCGCTTTTGTCCATATTCTGTTCAGAAAACTCTAAAATTAGCGGTGGTTTTATTATTCGCCAATGATGGGTTGCTGGCATGGAAAATGGTTAAAGTAGCTGCTTGACCAGTTTCTTTCCTGGGCAGATTGCAATATCAAAATTTGTATTCGGTTTTTTTATCAACAAAAATAATCCTAATAGGGTAAAAATATGCGTAAATTGCTTTCTTTTCTGATCCTTGCTTTAGCTGCTGCTCCTGCCTTTGCCGAAGTTAATGAAATTCCAGAACCAGGAATCATGGCGTTGTTGGCTGCTGGTGTTGCTGGTCTGGTCATGGCTAAACGTAGAAAATAATAATCTGCTACCGGTGCGCTTCCGCGCACCGGCCTATCCCCAATGTACTCGATTTCTGGTTTTGCGGTCTTCTTGCGTGTTTTTGTCTGAAAACTTACGCTGTGATCGTTTTCAGGGTGGTATTTGGATACTGCTCCTGAAACTGGATACTTTGGTATCTGTATAGGTATCGAGGATAGAACTAATAAAAAATATGAGTGCGGGAGAAAAATTAGTATGCCACCCGTATTACAGAATTTAGCCGCCTGTAACGTCAAACAAAACTTTCATTTTCTGGAGATCAATCATGACTACTAATCCCGCACCGATAGCCGACATCAAGTTTCAATACACGGGTCCTGCCAATATTCCGAGTTACTTCGATATCAATTTTCTGGATACTTTTTTTCAAGATGTTTTTGGCGCCAGTTCATATGATGGCTGGTGTATTGATCGTGACATCAGTCTGGATACACAGGGAGGCACTGCTACGCTTAAGGCCAGCGTGTATTCTATTTACGAGCTTGGTTCCGGTATATCGGCTTTTCCTACTCTTGAGATTCCACAAAACCTTGATAAGGTCAACTGGCTGTTGAATCAGCATTTCAGCACGCAAGGCTATACCTTTGGTGAAGTTCAGGCGGCAATATGGGAGCTGGTGGGCGATTCCTATGTGGGCAGTACGTCTATCGGAACGGTTGATCCTGTCAAGATACAGGAACTGATCAATCTGGCTAACACCAATGGCAGCGGATTCAAACCGGATATTACCGATAACGACAATACCAACGATTTTACGTTGTTAATGATTGCGCCATTTAAAGCCGACGGGACACCGCAGCAGCCTACTGTTGTTCAGGTTAAATCTGCTGCACTCGGTGATTATGTGTGGCACGACACGGATGGCGATGGTATCCAGGATACAAATGAAGTGGGTATAGCCGGTGCGATCGTTCGATTGGCGCGTGATCATAATAATGACGGCACTATCACGGATGATGAGGTATTGCAAACCACGACAACAGACTCGAATGGGCAATATAAATTCACTGGCTTGACTCCGGGCCTGAACTATCAGGTGCAGTTTTTTACGCCTGCCGGTTTTGACGCTGCAAGCCCTCGTCAACAGGGTGCAGATACCAGCCTGGATAGTGATGGTGCTTTGTCTGATATCGTCGTTCTGTCTGCTGGAGAGTGGAATAAATCGATTGACTCCGGATTTTATAAACAGGCATCGTTAGGTAATTTCATCTGGTTTGACGGTAACCAGGATGGCATCCAGAATAATAATGAAGTGGGTATCGGTGGCGTTAAATTAACATTGACGGGGACAACTAACGGTGGTCAGGCGGTGACGCTGACAACCACAACCAATTCAGATGGCAGTTATCTGTTTTCCGGATTAGCTCCTGGTTCCTACCAGGTTAGCGTGGATGCAAGCAACTTTGCAGCAGATGGGGCGCTGGAAGGATTCGTTGCAACAGGAGTAAACCAGGGCAATGATATTACGCTGGATAGTAATGATCCAACCCAGGCAATTAGTTTAAATTCTGGTGACTCGAATCTGACGGTAGACTATGGATTTTATGATCCTGCCGTACCACCCAATGACAAAGCGATTATTGGTGACCGGGTATGGGAAGACAAGAACGCCAATGGCATTCAGGACAGTGGGGAAGACGGCATAAGTGGCGTCACAATCCAGCTGAAAGATGCAGGAGGCAACGTCATCGGCACCACCACCACGGACAGCAGTGGCAACTACAGTTTTGAAGTGACGGCGGGCACCTACTCGATTGGTATCACACCACCTGCAGGCTATGTTGTTTCCCGCTTGACCAGGGCAGTAATGATGCGGCTGACAGCGACATTGATCCTGCGACGAACATGAGCGCGAATGTCACGGTAGCGGCAGGCGAGACCAACAACACGCTGGATGCGGGACTGTATCGCCTGGCTCAACTGGGCGACCGTGTCTGGCTGGATGAAAACGGCAATGGTCAGCAGGATGGCGGCGAAGCGGGTAAATCCGGCGTCACCGTTAACCTGCTGAACAATGCGGGCGCAATTGTTGCCACCCAAACGACGGACAGCAACGGCAACTACCTGTTTACCAATCTGGTGCCGGGCACCTATTCGGTAGAATTTGTTGCGCCATCGGGCTTTGAATTCACCGTCAAGGACAGTGGCGCGGACGCCAGCGACAGCGATGCTGATCCGGCCACGGGTAAAACGGGCACCTACACCCTGCAATCCGGCGATGACAACCGCACCGTTGACGCGGGACTCAAACTGATTCCGCAACCTGCTTTTATTGGTGACCGGGTATGGGAAGACAAGAACGCCAATGGTATTCAGGACAGTGGGGAAGACGGCATAAGTGGCGTCACAATCCAGCTGAAAGATGCAGGAGGCAACGTCATCGGCACCACCACCACGGACAGCAGCGGCAACTACAGTTTTGAAGTGACGGCGGGCACCTACTCGATTGGTATCACACCACCTGCAGGCTATGTTGTTTCCCCGCTTGACCAGGGCAGTAATGATGCGGCTGACAGCGACATTGATCCTGCGACGAACATGAGCGCGAATGTCACGGTAGCGGCAGGCGAGACCAACAACACGCTGGATGCGGGACTGTATCGCCTGGCTCAACTGGGCGACCGTGTCTGGCTGGATGAAAACGGCAATGGTCAGCAGGATGGCGGCGAAGCGGGTAAATCCGGCGTCACCGTTAACCTGCTGAACAATGCGGGCGCAATTGTTGCCACCCAAACGACGGACAGCAACGGCAACTACCTGTTTACCGATCTGATACCGGGCACCTATTCGGTAGAATTTGTTGCGCCATCGGGCTTTGAATTCACCGTCAAGGACAGTGGCGCGGACGCCAGCGACAGCGATGCTGATCCGGCCACGGGTAAAACGGGCACCTACACCCTGCAATCCGGCGATGACAACCGCACCGTTGACGCGGGACTCAAACTGATTCCGCAACCTGCTTTTATTGGTGACCGGGTATGGGAAGACAAGAACGCCAATGGTATTCAGGACAGTGGGGAAGACGGCATAAGTGGCGTCACAATCCAGCTGAAAGATGCAGGAGGCAACGTCATCGGCACCACCACCACGGACAGCAGCGGCAACTACAGTTTTGAAGTGACGGCGGGCACCTACTCGATTGGTATCACACCACCTGCAGGCTATGTTGTTTCCCCGCTTGACCAGGGCAGTAATGATGCGGCTGACAGCGACATTGATCCTGCGACGAACATGAGCGCGAATGTCACGGTAGCGGCAGGCGAGACCAACAACACGCTGGATGCGGGACTGTATCGCCTGGCTCAACTGGGCGACCGTGTCTGGCTGGATGAAAACGGCAATGGTCAGCAGGATGGCGGCGAAGCGGGTAAATCCGGCGTCACCGTTAACCTGCTGAACAATGCGGGCGCAATTGTTGCCACCCAAACGACGGACAGCAACGGCAACTACCTGTTTACCGATCTGATACCGGGCACCTATTCGGTAGAATTTGTTGCGCCATCGGGCTTTGAATTCACCGTCAAGGACAGTGGCGCGGACGCCAGCGACAGCGATGCTGATCCGGCCACGGGTAAAACGGGCACCTACACCCTGCAATCCGGCGATGACAACCGCACCGTTGACGCGGGACTCAAACTGATTCCGCAACCTGCTTTTATTGGTGACCGGGTATGGGAAGACAAGAACGCCAATGGTATTCAGGACAGTGGGGAAGACGGCATAAGTGGCGTCACAATCCAGCTGAAAGATGCAGGAGGCAACGTCATCGGCACCACCACCACGGACAGCAGCGGCAACTACAGTTTTGAAGTGACGGCGGGCACCTACTCGATTGGTATCACACCACCTGCAGGCTATGTTGTTTCCCCGCTTGACCAGGGCAGTAATGATGCGGCTGACAGCGACATTGATCCTGCGACGAACATGAGCGCGAATGTCACGGTAGCGGCAGGCGAGACCAACAACACGCTGGATGCGGGACTGTATCGCCTGGCTCAACTGGGCGACCGTGTCTGGCTGGATGAAAACGGCAATGGTCAGCAGGATGGCGGCGAAGCGGGTAAATCCGGCGTCACCGTTAACCTGCTGAACAATGCGGGCGCAATTGTTGCCACCCAAACGACGGACAGCAACGGCAACTACCTGTTTACCGATCTGGTGCCGGGCACCTATTCGGTAGAATTTGTTGCGCCATCGGGCTTTGAATTCACCGTCAAGGACAGTGGCGCGGACGCCAGCGACAGCGATGCTGATCCGGCCACGGGTAAAACGGGCACCTACACCCTGCAATCCGGCGATGACAACCGCACCGTTGACGCGGGACTCAAACTGATTCCGCAACCTGCTTTTATTGGTGACCGGGTATGGGAAGACAAGAACGCCAATGGTATTCAGGACAGTGGGGAAGACGGCATAAGTGGCGTCACAATCCAGCTGAAAGATGCAGGAGGCAACGTCATCGGCACCACCACCACGGACAGCAGCGGCAACTACAGTTTTGAAGTGACGGCGGGCACCTACTCGATTGGTATCACACCACCTGCAGGCTATGTTGTTTCCCCGCTTGACCAGGGCAGTAATGATGCGGCTGACAGCGACATTGATCCTGCGACGAACATGAGCGCGAATGTCACGGTAGCGGCAGGCGAGACCAACAACACGCTGGATGCGGGACTGTATCGCCTGGCTCAACTGGGCGACCGTGTCTGGCTGGATGAAAACGGCAATGGTCAGCAGGATGGCGGCGAAGCGGGTAAATCCGGCGTCACCGTTAACCTGCTGAACAATGCGGGCGCAATTGTTGCCACCCAAACGACGGACAGCAACGGCAACTACCTGTTTACCGATCTGGTGCCGGGCACCTATTCGGTAGAATTTGTTGCGCCATCGGGCTTTGAATTCACCGTCAAGGACAGTGGCGCGGACGCCAGCGACAGCGATGCTGATCCGGCCACGGGTAAAACGGGCACCTACACCCTGCAATCCGGCGATGACAACCGCACCGTTGACGCGGGACTCAAACTGATTCCGCAACCTGCTTTTATTGGTGACCGGGTATGGGAAGACAAGAACGCCAATGGCATTCAGGACAGTGGAGAAGACGGCATAAGTGGCGTCACAATCCAGCTGAAAGATGCAGGAGGCAACGTCATCGGCACCACCACCACGGACAGCAGCGGCAACTACAGTTTTGAAGTGACGGCGGGCACCTACTCGATTGGTATCACACCACCTGCAGGCTATGTTGTTTCCCCGCTTGACCAGGGCAGTAATGATGCGGCTGACAGCGACATTGATCCTGCGACGAACATGAGCGCGAATGTCACGGTAGCGGCAGGCGAGACCAACAACACGCTGGATGCGGGACTGTATCGCCTGGCTCAACTGGGCGACCGTGTCTGGCTGGATGAAAACGGCAATGGTCAGCAGGATGGCGGCGAAGCGGGTAAATCCGGCGTCACCGTTAACCTGCTGAACAATGCGGGCGCAATTGTTGCCACCCAAACGACGGACAGCAACGGCAACTACCTGTTTACCGATCTGATACCGGGCACCTATTCGGTAGAATTTGTTGCGCCATCGGGCTTTGAATTCACCGTCAAGGACAGTGGCGCGGACGCCAGCGACAGCGATGCTGATCCGGCCACGGGTAAAACGGGCACCTACACCCTGCAATCCGGCGATGACAACCGCACCGTTGACGCGGGACTCAAGGCGGTTCCTCATTCAGTCTGTCTTACCTAAAACTTCAATGGCAGTTCACCGACAGATGGGTCTGACGGTAACAGTCGCAGTTATACCGTGGAAGGCGTGACTGTGACGGCGACTGCATGGAGTCGTGATAAAGCTAATGACGCCTGGAGTAAAGCCTATCTGGGTGCATACAATGGTGGTCATGGTGTGACCGATAATAGTGAAGGAGATGGGTCCGGCAATAAACATACGGTTGATAATGTCGGTGGCCGTGACAACTTCGTTGTGTACCAGTTTTCAGAGAATGTCGTCGTTGATAAAGCTTTTCTGGGCTATGTTAGCGGGGATAGCGACATCCAGGTCTGGATTGGATCTTCTGCAACACCACTTACCAATATGAGTAATGCCGTATTGAGTAATCTTGGATTTACAGAGGTTAATACCACGACATCTTCATCGGCACGTTGGGCCGATATTAATGCCGGAAATTTATCCGGTAATGTGTTGGTGATCGCGGCTGACACCACGGATACATCTCCTGAAGATTACTTCAAGATTCAACAGCTCGTGGTATGTACGGAAGGTGGTCATCCGCCCGCAGAAAAAGCGAGTATTGGTGATCGAGTCTGGGAAGACAAAAACTTCAATGGTATTCAGGATGCCGGTGAAAGCGGGATCAAGAATGTTGCGGTCAAGTTGCTGAATACTGCGGGAAATGTCATTGCTACCACCACTACCGGTAACGATGGTCAGTATCGTTTTGATGGTCTGGATGCGGGAGACTATAAGGTTCAGGTAGTCGCGCCTTCCGGGTACTACTATACCAAGCAGGATAAGGGCGGCAATGATGCGCTTGATTCTGACGTCAATAGCGGTGGAATGACGGGTGTTTATACACTTGCCGCCGGACAGGAAAATCTGACGGTCGATGCAGGGCTTTATCGCAAGGCCAGTATTGGTGATCGAGTATGGGAAGATTCCAACCACAATGGTATTCAGGACAAAGGTGAATTCAACATCAAGGGGATAAGAGTTTCGCTCCTCGATGCCAATGGCAACATTATTGCGAATACCACCACCAATTCATCCGGTAATTATTTGTTCAGTAATCTGGATCCAGGTACCTATAGTCTGAGATTTGATAAAGCGGATGTGAAGCATTATAGCTACTGGAACAGTTGGGCCAATATGAACAACTGGAAATGGGGTGCCAAAGATGTCGGCAGTGACGACAATAAAGACTCGGATGTCAATAATTCAGGTAGTTACACACGTTACGCCTACACCGCGAAAACATTCCTGGAATCTGGCGAGAATGACATGCGTTGGGATGCCGCTATCACACCAATCGTGATCGATTTGAACGGTGATGGCATCAAAACTATTGCGCGTGCGGATTCACAGGGTGTATTCGATTTGTTTGGTAACGGTAAAAGTGTTCACTCCGGTTGGGTGTCCGGTGAGGATGGTTTGCTTGCGATCGACAGAAATGGCAATGGTGTAATCGATGATATTTCCGAGTTGTTTGGTGGCACGACTCAGGGTGAAGGCTTTGCCAGGCTGGCTGAATTCGATACCAATGGCGATGGCTGGGTAGATACAAACGATGCCGACTTTGCCAGGCTGCTTGTCTGGCAAGATAAGAATGGCGACCATCAAACCGATCAAGGTGAATTGATCAGTTTAAATAACGCTGGCATCGCCAGCCTCAGCACCAGCTTCAGTGAATTGCCGTTTGTCGATGCACAAGGTAATCTTCATCTGGAGAGAAGCGAGGCTATCTTGCAAAACGGCCAGTCAGTAGATATGACAGATGTTTACTTCAATGTGTCTCTGGAAGATGCGACTGATGCCGGTGTTCAGACATCAAGCATGCTTGATCTTTTGGGTGATACTGTGCAGGCGGAAGTAGTTAACACGCATCTCTGGATGGTGTAATTTAATGATGCTCAGTCGCTGATATATTCTCTGGCGTTGTTGGCGACCGGGTCATCGATCAGATCGCTGTTATTTGTACACAGCCTGTTATTTGAATAAAGTAACAGGCTGTTTTTATTGTGTGCCCAGCATGGGCGCGCTTCTGCGGGTGTAAGTCCCGCCGTAAGTTGATCACAACGAACGAAGTGAAGCGCAACTGCGTGAGGGCGACCGAGTAAGAGACCACGAAGCTCTCGTGATCAAGGCGACGATGTATCGGGAATTGAAAGTGCTGGGTGCGTCAGAGATCGCCCGGTGCGGACCCGCATACCGGGTGGTGTGGCAGGGGTGCCTCCTAAGAATGGAGGCTCCCTATGCCGATTTCGTTGGTTTATTCAGAAGCAGTCACGCTAATCTTTTTAGGTTGCACGGATTCCCGTTTGGGGATAGTAATCTCCAGCACACCGTGTTTGGATGCTGCCGAGATAGCGTCAGGGTTGGCGGTATCCGGTAGGCTGAAGCGGCGATAGAATGAGCCATAAGTTCGTTCTACGCGTTTATAACCTTCCTTCTCTGTTTTTGCTTCTGTTTGTTTTTCACCTTTAATAGTCAATACGCCGTTTTCCATGCTGACATCTATTTCCTCCGGTTTAACGCCCGGTAAATCAGCATGCAGTACAAATTTGCCTGCTTCTTCCTTGATATCTACAGCTGGCGCCCATTCTGCGGTTGCCGAGGAACCATCTCCGCCAGCATCATCGCGCACCCGCTCCAATTCACGTTGTAACTGTGTCAACAAACCCCAGGGTTCGTATTTTGTCATTGCCATGTTAGCCTCCATATCGAAAAAAATATCCACTAACAGGTTGCCGCGAAACCACATACCCAGCCAACCTGAACCTGAATATTGACGGAACGAATTCCTTGATCTCTACAGGACAGTCAGTATTTCAATCAGGATGTTCTATCAACTTCAGTAAGAATATAAGGCTGGCCAGGCTATTTTCAAGTAGGCGCAAAAAATCGTTTCTTTAGAGGGGTATCAGGTTGTCTGCAGCCAATCCTTGCCAATTAGAAAGTCGCTGTACAATCTGGCTTCGGGAGTACCTGCTTCGGGTGACCAGTTGTAGCGCCATTTGACAATTGGTGGCAGTGACATCAGGATGGATTCAGTGCGCCCTCCGGTCTGCAATCCGAACAACGTACCACGATCCCATACCAGGTTAAATTCAACGTAGCGTCCACGACGATATGCCTGGAAATCCCGTTCGCGCTCGCCATAAGTAATATCACAACGCTTCTGTACAATGGGCACATAAGCGGCCAAAAAATGATCACCGACGTTCTGGGTGAGATGAAAGCAAGTTGTAAAATCCGGCTGGTTAAAATCATCAAAAAAGATTCCACCGATCCCACGCGGCTCCTGGCGATGTTTTAAGTAAAAATAGTCATCGCACCATTTTTTGAAGCGCGGGTAATAATCGCTACCCGTAGGATCGAGCGCACGCTGGCAGGTCTGATGAAAATGTATGGCATCTTCCTCAAAACCATAATAAGGGGTCAAATCCATGCCCCCACCGAACCACCACACCGGCTCAGCACCTTCCTTAATTGCTTCGAAAAAGCGTACATTCATGTGCACGGTAGGTGCATAAGGATTGCGTGGATGCAGTACAAGCGAAACACCTGTAGCCTCAAATGCCCTGCCAGCCAGCTCCGGACGCGCAGCCGTTGCAGAAGCGGGAAGACCGCTTCCATAAACATGCGAAAAATTTACACCGCCACGTTCCAGTATGTTGCCTTCTTCGATTACGCAACTGGTACCGCCGCCACCCTGTGGTCGCTCCCAGCTATCGCGCCGGAATTTTTTGCCATCCATTTCCTCCAGTCCGGATACGATCCGGTTTTGCAAATCCAGTAAATATGCTTTTACTTCCCCGCTGTTCATATTCTCTCCTTGATGAAATTCTTCGCCATTTTACCTGCGAGCCTTGTTATTCTGAATGATCTTGTCCTACTCTACGCACGATTGGCGCAACCTGCGATTTTCATACCCATGATAAACTCTGAAGTTACCTTTTGAGGAAAAAACAATGTCAGGCAATTCGATTGGAAAACTTTTCAGCGTCACATCTTTTGGTGAATCCCACGGACCGGCAATTGGCTGTGTCGTCGATGGATGTCCGCCAGGGCTTGCCTTGTCAGAGCAAGATATACAACTGGAGCTTGATCGGCGCAAACCCGGCACATCGCGTCATGTGACACAGCGCCATGAAACCGATCAGGTGGAGATTCTCTCTGGAGTATTTGAAGGACACACCACGGGCACGCCTATCGCCCTGCTGATTCGCAACATTGATCAACGCAGCAAGGATTACAGCAAAATCATGGATGTTTTCCGCCCTGGTCATGCGGACTACACCTACTGGCAAAAGTATGGTATTCGCGATTACCGTGGCGGTGGTCGCGCTTCAGCGCGTGAAACTGCCGTACGTGTCGCCGCCGGGGCCATAGCAAAAAAATGGCTGAACCAGCACCATGGCGTAAATATTCGTGGTTACATGGCACAACTTGGTCCCATTTGCTTACCTTTTAAAGATTGGGAAGATGTGAGTCAGAATCCTTTTTTTGCAGCAGATAATTCGCGCGTAGCAGAGCTGGAAGTATTCATGGATGATCTGCGCAAATCGGGAGATTCGATTGGCGCCAGAATTACGGCTGTAGCTGAAGGGGTACCCGTTGGTTGGGGTGAGCCGGTATACGACCGACTTGACGCCGAAATTGCTCATGCCATGATGAGCATCAATGCTGTCAAGGGTGTTGAAATTGGGGCAGGATTTGAGTGCGTTACGCAGAAAGGTACTGAGCATTCCGATGAAATCACCCCGGACGGATTTGTGAGCAATCATGCAGGCGGTATTTTAGGCGGTATTTCTACCGGGCAATCAATCATCGTCAATGTCGCCGTTAAACCTACTTCCAGCATTCGCCTGGAACGACGCTCCATCGACAAGAATGGACATCCTGCCATTGTGCAGACCCATGGCCGTCACGATCCCTGTGTTGGTATTCGTGCTACACCAATCGTGGAAGCCATGCTCGCGCTGGTATTGATGGATCATGCATTACGACATCGCGCACAGAATAGGGATGTTGTTTGTCAAACCCCGCGTGTGCCGGCGAGTATCGCCGACCACCATCCAGTCGCCAGAGACCATCAGCAACCCATCCTGACCGAAGATCCGGAACCGGATGAAGCATCCTGACGTTCTGCAAAATCTGTCCTGACTGTTAATCTGCCTGCCCACTGCAAGGCAGTATGTTGTGGAATACAATGGTGAAAGTCGTGCCTGTATTGGGCACACTGAGTGCTCGTATCTTGATATTGTTGTTTCTGGCGGCTATCTTGACCAGAGACAGTCCGATACCGCTGGATGAACTGTTATGCACCACTGCTCTGGATGAATAAAAATATTCATTAAAAATATTGGGAAGGTCTTTCTCTTCAATACCAATACCATGATCTGTGATGGCGATACTCCCCTCGTTATCCTCAAAATTGACTGTCGAAATGACTTCCACAGAAGAATGGTCAAGAGAATAGGTAACCGCATTTGAAATAATATTTTCCAGAATAATTTCGATCTGATCCGGGATGCCGGCTACCAGAAAATCCTGAGTGACGTGATTAAGTTTGATATTTCTGGTACTTGCAACTGGTTCTAGCTTGTCGATAGCTTTTGTGATTACTGCTGCCATGCTGATCTGTTCCATCCTTTCCTGAGTATGCACAGATGCTTTTAATCGCTCTAACCGGAGCATATCCAGGATCAGTCTTGACATGCTGGCCCCACGTTTATCGATTCTTGCCAGCACTTCCTTAATATCTGCAGACACCTCTCCGCAGTAGCCGCCATTGATCAGATTAATCTTGCTGCGGATGGCATCCAATGGCGCCTTGAGCTGATGCGTTACCAGCATGCCGTACTGGTCCTTGTTAAATTGCGCTTGTTTCACCTGTTCCATCGCTTCCTTGAGATGCTGTTCATGCGCACGTACCACAATCGACAAACGTGACACCACATACCAGACAATCAGAAACAGTGAATTCAGCGATGCCATCCATAGTAGAACTCTTCCCTTATTCAGGCTTTCATCCGGAACTGCCTGTGCACCGACCATGATGGACTGATAAACATAAATAAACATGCCGCTTTCCGAGATGAGCAGGGTGGTGTACATCATCACGACAATCACCAGAACAATCAGACTCTCGATCGCGGAAAAAAAGATACATGCCAGTGCAATATGCAGGATATAGAAAAATGGTGCTGGAGTGGCCGTACTGCCAACATAGTGCACGACAATCGACAGACAAATCAGGTCAACAATAATCTGCGCCCACAGATTGACTGATGGAGAGTTGTAACGGGAAGGTTCGCCGAAGTCAAGTGCATAAATATAGACAAAATTTGCACCACTCAAAATAATGCTGATAGCGAGTGGCCAGGTCTGATTTTCCTTTACTCCCAGCCAGGCAAGCGTTTCTGATGCGGTCAGAAAGAATATCTGCAGCAGAATAAGCCCGGCAACCACCGCCCACCTGAAAATGATAAACCACCGAATGTTTTCGACCAGTATCTCATTACTGAGTTTGTGACCTTTTTCCCTGGCGGCAGTAATATCGAACTGATGATTACGATCGCCCCAGGAAAAATTGATTTCAGCCATCGCCAGTCACGCTAGGCAGAGCCAGGCAGTTTGCTGGGGTCGCGATCGAGCCGGTCACGAATAATCGATAGCAATACAGCAGGTTCTACCGGTTTTTCGATGATACAAACCCATTCCTGTGATTTATCTGCAAAGTAGGGCAGGATCATATCGCCCAGTGAAGTCATGAAAATAGCCTGCATACCGGGGAACCGTTCATGCAATTCCATGTAGGTTTTCAGACCGGCATCCATAGACTCGACCATAACATCCAGAATCGCCAAATCAGGAACAGACTCCTTATTATTCAATGCATCAATGAAACTGGCTGATGTGTGATAACTATCGACTTCATACCCACTCATCGTCAGAATCCGCCTGACGGTATCACGAATATCAGGATCATCATCAATGTGCGCTATTTTTTGTGGCATGTTATTCCTCTGATTAACAGTTCCCGCGTAACCCGGACTTACGGATCAGCGATCATTTTTTTGAGGCCACTACTCTATGGCACCCGGGAAAATACTAAACCTAACGGTTCAGTCTAGCAAGAATTTTCACGCTTAATCAGTCTTTTGTATTCCGCCTTGATACTGGGTTGCGTTTCGCTTATCTGGGCTGCTGGTCATGCGACTAAACTATCATCACACCATATAAATTGTCAGAATAATTTGTATTTAAAATAAACTTTTGTGAAATTAGATTCACCCATGTTTTAATTATTAACTAATTTAATCTAATTTTCAAGGTGTTATATGAGATTAAAAATCTGGTTCGAGCTTCTTCTTAGAGAAAGATGAGTCCTATGATACGGACGAGTATGAGCACCAACAGGCTGAACATGCTGAATTGCAGTGACAGTTTGCTAAATACATTTAACTCTCACCCTTTACTTTTTTTGGAGGGCCGCGTTTCTTCGTCTTAAGTTCACGACCAGTCATTGCTGTTAATTTTTCGACCTAATCCTCCGGGCCAAATGGTCGGGTATTGCAATACGAGGTAAGCGAGCCATGCTGACAGCATTGAATAATTAGTATATTTGGTAAACTGTCACCGTAATTGAATTGCAACGTGGCCGGAATTAAAGGGTTACGGTGACAGTTTACTAAATATACCGATTATGCAACATTGCTAGCATGGCATAGTTAGTGTATTTAGTAAACTGTCACCGTAACCACCGTAACCACCGTAACTCGGAATTAAAAAGCAGCGTGCTATAAATACCATCGTGTAATTCACCATTTGGGTAAACTGATATTGTTCAGGTTGTTCCATTTATTCATGCCGTTAGTTATCGCGGATAACGGTCAACTGAGGTTTCTAGGTTCAAGCATGAATCCGTGACGGCTTGATCAGCGACTCGGCGGGGATACCCAGTTCCCGGTTCAGTTTCCAGATCATTTTCAAAGTCAGCGCGCGTTTGTAGTTCAGTATTTCGTAAACCCGATTGCTTTTGCCGATCATGGGTTCAAGATCCTTCACGGTAAGCCCTTTTTGCTCCATCTCAAACTTGATCGCTTCGACTGGATCGGGTAAATCCAACGGATAGTGCCTGGCCTCATAGGCCTCCACCAGAGTGACCAGCACATCCAGCTTTTCACCCTCCGGCGTATCGGGAGCGGCTTTCATCAGCGCTTCAATCTCTTTCAGCGCCGCTCGGTAATCGGTATCGGTTCTAACAGGTTTAATATCCATTGACTTTGATTTCCTTAATTCCTAACTCTTATTAGACAAGCTGCGCATCAATCAGGTCGTATTGCGCGTGTGTGCCAATAAAACGAATGTACACCACGCGATAGGCATAGTTAATCCAGACTACCAGCCGATACTTATTGCCAGCGATGTTGAATATGACTCTACCGTCTTTGATAATGCTGGCGTTCTTAAAATCCTGTTTGACCGCAGACGGGGATGCCCAATCGGCCTTCAGCGTATGCCGATACCAGGCAAGAACCGGTTGCATGGCATCGCTATAAGCGGGATTGCTTTCCCAGAATGCCTTTAACGTGGACAGCGCGATGACTCTCATAGCGCCAATGATAGTCCCGTATTGGGACTGGTGCAAGCGCTTATGTACGAAAAGTCGATCAGGGCACGAAGCGCCGCCAGAGTACAATTCTGACACCGGTTTGCAGGTGTGGTGATTCTCCTTGGCACGTCAATTGGAATCGTGCCACAATGTTTTCAATTATGCCAAAATTGATAACACAAACCGAAGTGCGACTTGATCCTCAGGGCCGGTTGGTCATTCCTGCGCCGCTCAGGCATTCGCTCGGATTTGAATCCGGGGATAGTCTGATTGCTCGTATGGAAGATGGCCGCTTGATTTTGGAAAAAGCGGAGACAATCAAGCGGCGTCTCAAGAATCGTTTCGCCCAGTTGCCGCCAGGCGCCAGCCTGGCTGAAGAATTGATTGCAGAGCGGCGGGAGGAAGCAAAACGGGAAATTAAGGAATGACGGTTATTCTTGATGCATCGGCTTTGCTGAGTTTTTTGCAAAATGAACCGGGAAATAATCAAGTGGAAGCGGTTTTGCCGGAAGCCGTCATTTGCAGTGTTAATTGGTCTGAGGTGGTACAAAAAACGATAGCGGCGGGTGTCGATATCTGAATCGCCCCGGTTTTTCCGGAGACTATTTGCCTTGAGCCAAACCGCATCGACTGACTCTCTTGGATTCCTTGATTCCGGTAACAGTTTACTAAATATACTTAACTCCCACCCTTTACTTTTTTTGGGGGCCGCGTTTCTTCGTCTTAAGTTCACGACCAGTCATTGCCGTTAATTTTTCGACCTAATCCTCCGGGCCAATTTGATGCAGAATTATATCGGTGATCGGTTATTGATCAGAGGCTCCTTAACAGACCGTAGGTTGGGGTGACGACAGGAACCCCAACATGGAGAATCACGCCCTCCAGCATTTTTAACCGAATTGGCCTTTGTCGTTGTCGATCATTAACTGTTTTGCTGGCCCATTACCTTGCTTTTGTGGCTTACTGGGGGCTGAATGGTTGTCGTGTTGGGGTTCGTACCTCACCCCTACCTACGCGCTGTCACCGTAACGCCACCGTAACGCACGTGCGACAATTTGTCACATTGACAGGATCGGTTTTTGATGTAGATTGATTGGGGCAACTTCACGTTTCATTCGTCAGCAATGGTAGAAGATAAATTCTCCGAATATAATTTTTACTGGAGATAATAAAATGTCGATATCAAAAACTTTGTGTGTTGGTTTTCTGGCTGCATGCTTATATGGAAATTTCGTGTTCGCACAAGAAGTTATTAAGGATAGTTATATTATCCTTTTTCAAAAGGATGCAGGGTTGATTGATCCGCCTAACCCCGATAATGCAGGTAAGGTTCCGGTGGGTCAGCCAACTTCCGGTCAAAATAAAGAAGCGCTTGCTGCCACACTGGAATTGAATGGTGAAATTGTTGCGATTCTTGAAACCAGCAATGGCATCGTTGTGAAAATGAATGAACAGGAAGCTCAAAAATGGCGTGATGATGGACGTGTTATAAGTGTTGAGCCTTCAATGGAAGGCGCATGGCCAGAAACTGGAAATGATCCAGACGACTATCCGGTATATCGTGATAATACGCTGACCATCCCACGGGTTGATACTGATCAACAGGCAGGAATATTTCAAGGGGGCGTTTTTCAGTATGATTCGTCAACCAATGCCTGGCGGTTGCAGAGTCACCGGGTGGCGCCTGTAGTTGATATTTTTCTGATAGAAAGTGACGGGGTGGAGTTAATCGTTACGGAAACTTTTCCGGTACAGGTATTCTTGAAAGTAAAAGGGAATTTTTCCAATGGCTGTCACGCGCCTGGAAGAGTTGATCATCGTTTGAAGGATAATCGTTTTGAAATTGTAATCAGTACCGCAAATCTGGTTTCAGACAATGATCCTCCACAAGTCTGTACGACTGCACTGGTGCCTTTTGAAAAAATTATTCCTTTGCCTGTATATGGTTTATCTGCTGGGAATTATGAATATACGGTCAATGAAAAAGTGACGGGTAGTTTTGAACTAAAGAGCGACAATAATTTACCTGACTAGATTCACAGGCCGCCAGTAAAAGATTTGCTGGCGGCCTGGATTGTAGCCCGGTCAATTTGAAGACGGTATTCAGAAATTATTTTACACAGACGGCACGGACCTGATGAATATCGGTGATGCCCTGCAGGACTTTCTCGATACCATCCTGCTTCAGGGTGCGCATGCCTTCCTGCAATGCGGTGGCCAGCATTTCCGCCACCCTGGCATGTTCCTGGATATTTTTTTTCAGGGCATCCGTTGCGGTCAGCAGCTCATGCAGGCCAACGCGGCCAGCGTAGCCGGTGCCAGTGCAATGGTCACAGCCGACGGCTTCAAACAGGGTAATTTTTCCATTCTCATCGCCATATTGTTCAACCCAGCGCGATCTGATTTCATGCGTGGCTGCTTCGGGGTTGGTTTTGAAGTGATCGGTATTTCTCAGTTCTTCGCAATATTCAGTCAGTAATGTTTGAATTTCTTCGTCGCTGGCGATGTGCCCTTGTTTGCATTTACACAGGCGTTTTGCCAGACGCTGCGCGAGAATACCCAGCAGGGCATCGGCAAAATTGAACGGGTCCATGCCCATGTCCAGCAGGCGAATGATGGATTCGGGCGCACTGTTGGTGTGCAGCGTCGCAAAGACCAGATGGCCGGTGAGTGACGCTTCGATGCCAATGCTGGTGGTTTCCTTGTCACGCATTTCCCCCACCATGATAATGTCTGGATCCGCGCGCAGAAAGGATTTCATGATGGAGGCAAATGTCAGCCCTGCCTTGGCGTTGATCTGAACCTGCCGCAGTCCCTTTTGCGTGATCTCGACCGGATCTTCCGCCGTCCAGATTTTGGTTTCCGGCGTGTTCAAATATTTAAGAATGGAATGCAGCGTAGTGGTTTTACCGGAACCGGTCGGGCCACATACAAAAAACAGGCCATACGGTTTCGCCACAATAGATTTGAGTGTGTTCAGGTTGTGAGCAGTGAACCCCATTTTGTCGAGCGGGATGGGCTCACCTGCGGCGAGAATCCGCATTACAACATCTTCCACGCCACCAGCCGAGGGGATAGTCGCTACCCGTAATTCGATATCAAGTGGCGCAAATTTGCGAAACTTGATTTTGCCATCCTGCGGTTTGCGTTTTTCGGAAATATCGAGGTCACACATGATCTTGATCCGGGTGACCAGTGGATTGCGGTAGCTGGCAGGAACTTCAATATAGGGCATCAGGGAACCATCCTTGCGAAAACGAATGCCGGTTTTTTCCTTGCCTGGCATGGGCTCAATGTGAATGTCCGACACTCCGCGCTTATGCGCATCCATGATGATTCGGTTCACCAGTTTGACCAGCTCGTTATCTGCGGCAGCGGAAACTTCATCGGCTTCTTTCTCGACCGTATCTTCAGCTTCATCGGATAAGCCAGAAAGCATGGTATTGATACAGTCACCCTCAACAGGCGCATCGCTGCTGCCATAAAATAAATCAAGAGTGGCGTAGAATTCACGCTGTGTGCAAACGCTATAGATAATATTTCGTTTGGGAAAAATCTGGTTGACGATACGTAACGCCTTGATTCTGTCGGGATCAAGTGTCAGCACAGTCAGTCCTTCTGCACCATCGTCGATTGGCAGCCAGTTATTGCTTTCTGCAAATTCTCGTTTAATATTTTTCAATAAATCAAGAGGCTTGACCCGGTCGGCGCGAAAGGGTTCGTAATGAACTCCAAAAAATTTCGCCAGTGCGTTTCCAATCTGCGTGGGCTTAATACCAAATGGATCGATCAGCACGTCTTCGAGATTGCGACCGGTTTCCCGTGCCTGCCGTGTTGCCAGCGCAAATTCTGCGGCATTGATGGCATCTTCGATAATCAGGTGGTCGTAACGGGTTTTGCCGAGTAACTGCTGTTTCTGGCGCTGTTTAAAAGCCACAGCCAGTGTCTGGCAGATTTCTTCCAGGCTCTCCACAACTGTGAGCGAAAAGGGTTGATCATCCTTGCTATTGATTACCTGCACAACCCCAAATAATTCATGTTCACCTGCGTGCAGGATGGGCGCTACCATCATCTGCTTGGTGCGGTAACCGGTTCGTTTATCCACTTCCTGCAGAAAACGCAAATGTTCACCGAGTACGTTCAGTTCGCTCCGGTCATAAACATCGTGTAAATTGACTGTTTTTTTATGTAAGCTGACATAACCGGCGACGCTGTGTTCATTGATTGGCAATCGTAGGTCCTGGAAAGTATCCAGTCCCGTTTTGATCCGCGCAGTGATCGCTGATTTATCTTCGCTGGTGGTATAAATGGTCAGGCGATCGGCATTAAACAGCGTGCAGATATCTCGGCTGATATCGGGAAGAATTTCATCAATATGGACTGCCGCATGAATTTTATTAATAACTGCTCGCAAATTACCGGCGAAACCAAGGGAACTATCATCACGTATTGGCTCTTTCTCGCGTGGCTCTAAAGCCAGGGGTGTATTCATTTTGGACTGTCCTGAAACTAAAATTCAAATAGCTGCTGACAGAGCAGTCTTTTCGGGTGTAACCCACTGACACCGGCTGTAATTTCTCGCATAGTCTGCTCGGCGTCTTCCTGTCGCAGATGGGTAATATAAATATCGACATCCCGCTGCAATTTTTTAAATTCTTCGATCAGTAAGGCCGGGCAAAAATGCTTAGAGCGTATCGCTATATCCTGCTTGGCATTGCTAAAAGCGGATTCGATAATCAGGTAATGAAGGTTATCGATCTGATTAATCGTTTCCCAAAAAGGATCGTGTGACGTCGTGTCGCCCGTGAAAGCCAGGCTGGCCTGACCGGAATCGAGCCAGAAACCAACCGATGGTACAGTGTGATTGGCCGGCAGGGGGGTAATGCGGCGACCGTTCAGAACGATGGCCTTACCCACACTGAAAGGTTCCAGACGCATATAAGGACGGGTGGTATCGGGTATTTTTGTGAAATCCGGCCAGATATGCCAGTTGAAGATATGTTGCTGCAGGCTATCCAGCGTGGCTGGCAGGGCATGCACAACCAGTGGCTGCTCACGCTGGCAACCAACGGTATCCACCAGAAACGGGATGAAGGCGATGTGATCCAGATGGGCATGTGTCACAAATACGTGGTCTATTTTCAGCAACGCTTCCAGCGACAGATTGCCTACGCCTGTACCCGCATCAATCAGAATGTCTTCATCCAGCAACATAGCCGTAGTGTGGGCACCTCCTCCTATTCCGCCATTACATCCGAGCACTCTTAATTTCAAGATTCTGCCTCCTTGTTAGGTCAATTTAACCTGAATAACCAGCGTGTTTGAGCTGAAACAGCGAGGGATTTCGGGGTGTTTTCTGCCATTCAGATAACGGCACCGGTAAGATGTTCTGTTGCAACAGTTGATAGACAATGAAACCGAGCAGCATTTGTTGCAATGTGCGGCTCAATTATGCCGACCAGATACTCTGTGGTAACGTGGTATTGATAAACCGAGTGCATTTGAATCAGTATCTTCCTGCTGGTGTCGGCACCATCAACCGACACGATACTTTTAACATGAAATACTTACTTTTAAAGTGAGTTTACTCACAGCGCACAGGACATTCTGACCACAATTCTTTTCAGGGGATCTCTAAAAAGAGACAGTCAGCGATAGATACGTCGCACGGTTATTCGTTAAACAGGAATGCCCGTATTTCATCGCGCTGGCGCAGTGTGTCCTGGTATCCCATATCAATCAGGGCCTGGCAGTAGGGTGCTTCAAACAAGAGGTAACTCAGCATGGCAGCCCCATTGGGCCCCATTGCGCCAACGGCATGATAAAGGTAACGTATGGTGCGCGGCAGGCTGCTGGCATGAAGTTGCGCAAACTCGGCAACATCCTGGCTGGGGCGAACGATCATGGAATGTACCTCGCGCAGCGAGGGTACGCTCTCCTTGTGGGCAGGGGGAATCAGATTAATGGTCTGATTGATGCGCTGCAAACGTTCCATATCCACATCAAGGCTATCCACGAAAATGCTGTTCAGCACATGCCCGGCTATCTGCGCTAATGGCGGATAGCTGGTTACTTTTTGACGATCGCATGGTTGATCTTCTTTTCCATTTACTCCGATGACCAGCACCCGTTCCGCACCCAGGTGTAACGCTGGACTCAGCGGTGCGAGCTGCCGCATCGAGCCATCCCCAAAATATTCACGATTGACGCGAATAGCCGGAAAAACGAAAGGGATGGATGCGGAAGCTACCAGATGCTGCAGCCCGATTCGAACCGGCACACCAACTCGTTGTGCGCGCTTCCAGGGAGTGACTTCCGGGCAACCCTGATAAAACGTAACGGATTGACCAGAGGCGTATCCCCAGGCAGTAATACCCAGTGCATGTAGTGCACCGGCATGAATACTTCTACGAATGCCACGGAATGGAAGGCGGCATCCCAGCAGCCGCTTGAGTGGCAGGTTATCCAGAAGTGATACCGGTTTGCCTGCCATGTGCTTGAAGGTCAGTGAACCTAAGCTGCGCAGGGTATTCTGGAGTACGCCCAACAGATCGGAACGATAGACCTGGTCAGTATGCAGGTTCCCCCACACGGTTTCGAGCTGTCTGATCCCCTCTGAAAAATGGGTTGCGGACATGGCGATACCCGCAGCATTAATTGCGCCGGCAGAAGTCCCGCAGATAACTGGAAAGGGGCTGTAAGCATGTGTCGGCAACATTTCTGCTATGGCGCGTAATGTCCCTACCTGGTAAGCCGCACGAGCTCCTCCGCCCGTTAACACCAGACCCAGTCTGGGTTTTTGTGAATACTTATGAATCAGTTCGCTCACAAATGGATTTTTTTTCTCTGACTTTCCAGGGCATCGCGTAACGTTTCTTCAGGAAGTGCATTCAGGCAGGCTGATAGTTGGCTGGCGGTCTCGCGAATATGACCAGGAAGATTGCCAAAATTCAGGCTGGATACAAAAGATGCCGTTGCCCCTACGGTCTTTAGAAGATGGTGGCGTTCTCTCATCAATATTTCAACTTCTGTGCGTAGCATTGAAATTTCCTGTTTTCCCATTGCTGTATGCGGCATGATTTCTCCTCTATGTCTGAAGTTAGTGCGGGCACCTCGAGAAAACGCTAATCTCGCCGTATCCGTTATGTGCATAGGGACTATAGCAATATTCACCGAGCGGCATACAATAAAACTCACCGCCATTTGTGCTGCATTTCAGAAGACCGCCCGGATATGATCCGGCAAAAAGTATCCGATCCGACAGCGTATAATTGCCATTCTATTTTCAGGGTATTCGCTGGTACCCCTATTTCGTTACACCGAATCAAACTCAAGATGATGACAAAAAACGAGCTTTTCCCGCCTATTGAACCCTTTGCTCAAGGCATGCTGCCACTCGATTACCTCCACACCATGTACTGGGAGCAATCCGGTCGGCCTGATGGCTTGCCAGTTCTGTTTCTTCACGGTGGACCGGGTTCGGGATCGTCACCAGCGCATCGTCGTTTCTTTGATCCGGCACATTATCGTATCGTCATTTTTGATCAGCGTGGCGCAGGGCGATCTGTACCGCTGGGGGAAATTCGCGAGAATACGACACCACTGTTGATCGAAGATATTGAAACCTTGCGTGAGCATCTGGGCATAGACAAATGGCTGATCTTTGGTGGCTCGTGGGGCAGTACCCTTGCACTGGCATATGGCGAAGCACATCCGGATCGTTGTTTGGGTTTTATACTACGCGGTATTTTCCTTTGCCGACAAAGCGAAATCAACTGGTTTCTGTATGGTCTACGCAATTTCTTTCCAGAAGCCTGGCATGAGTTTGTCGATGCACTCTCACCAATAGAACGTGCGGATATCCTGTCCATTTATTACCGGCGGCTGCTGCATCCGGATCCCGCTATCCATATGCCTGCGGCCCGATCATGGGGGCGATATGAGGGTAGCTGCTCCACTTTGTTGCCCAGCGCGGAAACCGTGGAATATTTCACCAATGATACGGTTGCCTTAGGGCTTGCCAGAATGGAAGCCCATTACTTCAAGAATAATATCTTCCTGCCAAAAGACAGCCTGTTGGAGAATATTTATAAGCTGCATGATCTGCCAGCAGTGATCGTGCAGGGTCGCTACGATGCCGTTTGTCCGATTCTCAGTGCGTATGATCTGCATGAAGCCTGGCCCCAGGCAGAATTTAGAATTATTGCCGATGCGGGGCATTCTGCCTGGGAACCCGGTATTCGGGCTGCGCTGATTGAGGCGACGGAGGCATTCAAAATCAAATTCAGGGAAGTCTGAGCAAGCCGGCAAATTTTTCGACTCCGGCCGATGGCAGAAAGGGCAGTACGCCAAGCAGCGGAGCGGGTATGCGCATACGCAGGGTGTCGATATTTTCTGCCAGACAGAGCATGTCCGGTTCAAGCTGGTTTGCTACCCAACCTGCCAGAACCAGACCTTTGGCGCGAATGGCGTGTGTGCTCAGTAATGCATGGTTGAGACAACCGAGTCGCATACCTATCACCAAAATAACCGGTAGCTCCAGCAGCTTTGCAAGATCACCGGTATCGTGTTCATCATTTAACGGCACCAGAAAACCTCCCGCGCCCTCTACAATGACGATTTGCGCCTGTGCCCGCAGTCCATCATATGCTTGGCGAATCACGGCCAATTCTATATGGACACCATCCTGGCTGGCTGATAGGTGCGGTGCTATGGGTGCTGTCAGTGCATAAGGATTGACGAGTGCCTGGGGGGGGGTAATGTTACTGGCCTGCTGCAGATTGATTACATCTTGCCAGACGCCATTTTCCCTTCCTGCGGCAACCGGTTTCATGCCAACTGTGGTATGGCCCCGTCTGGCAAATTCGTGCAGTAATGCGCAGCTTACCGTGGTCTTGCCTACATTCGTATCTGTGCCGGTCACAAAATATCCGGTTATCTGGCTCGTTGTCACAGCACGCACGGCACGTTACGGTAGACCCAGTTTTTTCCGGGTAGCGGCTTTCAGTGCGAGTGGGCGAGAATCTGGTTTCCACGCGTGCCCATAGATGATTTCATAAGTGGCAGGTAGTTTTCCTTGTCGGCGCAGAGTATCGTAATGGGTGGTTACTCGTTGCCAGACCCCTTTTCCCGTCAATCCACGGGGTCGGCCATGGGTGACGTTATGTGCGCCGATTGCTTTGAGATCATGCATGATACTTTTGATATCATCGTAGGTTAGGGTAATGTATTCCATATCCATGACCGGCAGCGAGAAACCGCAATGTACCAACAGATCGCCTATATCATGCATATCGATAAAACGGTTGACATGATTGTATCGGTCAGCAGCCTTGAATGCCTGGCGCATTTCCTTGAGCGTATCCGGACCAAAGGTGCTGAACATCAGCAGTCCACCTGGATTGAGTATGCGATATGCTTGCGAAAAGGTCTGTTTGGGGTCATTGCACCACTGCAACGCCAGGTTTGACCAGATCATATCTACGCAAGCATCGCGAAACGGGATGTGTTCCATATCCCCGCAAACAAAAAAGTTTTGTGGATGTTTGCTGAAAGGTAACCAACGGAGCCACCCAGATAACCCTGCGGATTCAGGTTGATGGGTGCGTGCCTGACTATGCATCGGCAAAGCGATGTCAAGCGGAACCAGAGTAGCCTGCGGATAATGTGTCTGTAATTTGCGGGTACCCAAGCCGGTGCCGCTTCCTGCATCGAGTATGAGGGCAGGATTATGTTTAATATAAATCAGGCGTGACAGCATGCGCTCGCATACTTCTCGCTGCAGAACGGCGCAGCTATCATAGCTGGTTGCGGCTCGCTCAAACGCATGGCGAAGCAAGCGTTTGTCAAGTGCGTGATCATAAATCATTGAAGCATTCCACAAAAGTTTCCGGGTGGGAGAGAAACGGAGCATGACCACAATGTGCCCATGGCTGGAATTGGGCGAGGGGTAAATGCTGTTGCATCCAGTGCGCTGCATTCACGGGCGTAATCGCATCATTTTCGCCATGAATCAATGTGGTGGGCTGGGTAATATATGGTAATGCTGCTCTTAAATCACTTGTCAGCAGAATGTGCAGTCCAGCCTGCAGGGCTTGTGGTGCGGGCTGTCCACGCTGCAAGAGGCGTTCATGCAGCTGTGTCAGAACCGTAGCCTGGTCCACTCCCCCACGGACTTGCAAGGTGAGAAAGCGATGTAGTGTTAACAGATACTGGCGGTCGAGGTTTTCCTTGAAAAGCCGCAAAGTGGTGGCCTCCATTCCCCAGGACCAATCTGTTTTCCGGGTAAAACAAGGCGTGGTTGCAACCAGTACTAATTGGCTGACACGCTCGGGCCAGCGTCGTGCCAGCGTAAGTGCAATTTGTCCACCCAGTGACCAACCGCAGACAATCGAGTTGGCAGGTACATAAGAAGCAATACTGGCGGTCAGTTTTTCCAGCGAATGCAGTGGCAGTGCTGAACTAAAACCGTGGCCAGGCAGATCGATACGATGGAGACGGAAACGCTGCGCCAATTGTGGTGCAACGCCATCCCAGATTCCGCCATGCATGCCCCAGCCATGCAGCAAGACCAGATCCGGGCCATTACCTTCACTCTGAACGAACAATCTTTGCTCGTCTGCCGGTTGAAATTGCGTGCTCATAGCGTGCTCGCCAATTCACGCAGCGTAAGCGTCAGCTGGTCGACTTCCGCTAAAGTGTGCGCGGCGGACAAAGTAATCCGCAGTCGCGCAGTACCCTTGGGAACAGTCGGTGGCCGGATCGCCGGCACCCAGATGCCTCGTTCGCGCAATGCCACGCTCAATTGCACCGCTTGTTCGTTATCACCAACCAGTAATGGCTGAATCGCCGTTGTTGATGGCAGTAATTGCCATGGCAGTGATGTTAATCCTTGTTGTAGCCGTTCAATTAACCGAACAAGCTGTTCTCGACGCCACGATTGCTGCGCGATGATCTGCAAACTGGTGAGCAAGGTATGGGCCAGCAAAGGTGGCGAAGCCGTGGTGTAGCCGTATGTGCGACCCTGCTGAATCAAGGTTTCAATTACTTCTGTCTGTGCGGCGACAAACGCACCGGCGACACCCGCAGCCTTGCCGAGTGTCGCCATGTAGATTAGGTGTGGCACATGGTTTTCTGGAGAATGCGCCTGAAAAAGACTGCCACGCCCTTGTTCACCCAGCACCCCAAACCCATGCGCATCATCAACCAGTAGCCAGGCATCAAAACGTTGACACAAGACGAGTAGATCCTCGATGGGGGCACAATCCCCATCCATGCTGAATACGGCATCAGTCATGATCAGCTTGCGTTTAGCCGGCGTTTGCGCCAGCTGGCTTTCGAGATGATCCAGATCGAGATGGGCATAACGTCTCAATTTTGCCTGCGAGAGTAATGCGGCATCGTTGAGGGAGGCATGGTTGAATCGATCGGCAAAAATGGCGTCATGCCGCCCGAGCAACGCGGTAGCAACCGCTATGTTTGCCATGTACCCAGTGGAAAAAAGCAGCGAACGCGGGAATCCGGTGAAATCTGCCAGCGCTTTTTCGAGTTCATGATGCGCCTGGTTGTGTCCATTGATCAGATGTGAGGCACCAGCACCGATGCCATAGCGGTTTAGTCCCTGGGATGCCGCTGTGAGCAATTCTGAATCATTTGCCAGCGCCAGGTAATCATTGCTACAGAATGCAAGAAAGGTTTTCCCGTCGATTCTCATCCGCGTGGATTGGTGGGGACCGTCCGATATGGCACGGGTACGATACAATCCTGCCGCACGGCGCTGCAGCAGCGATTCATTCAGATCAACCAGCATGAGGATATTACTGTGGCTACAATGCGCGAAGTCCCAATTTATCAAATAGGGCCTGATCTTTTGTGGTATCCGGATTATGGGTTGTCAGTAGTTTTTCACCATAAAAAATCGAGTTTGCTCCGGCGAGAAAACAGAGCGCCTGCACGGCTTCTGACATCTGCTGTCGACCAGCGGAGAGCCGGACCATTGCTTTGGGCATGGTGATGCGAGCTGCCGCAACGGTTCGCACAAATTCCAGTGGATCAAGTTCTGCCGTTCCATGTAATGGTGTACCTTCCACTTGAACCAGATTGTTGATGGGCACGGATTCCGGGTAAGGATCAAGATTGGCCAGCTGCGCGATCAATCCCGCACGAGCGGTACGGGACTCGCCCATGCCGACGATTCCGCCACAGCAAACATGAATATCTGCCTGGCGAACTGCCGCCAGAGTATTGAGACGGTCCTGATAATCACGCGTGGAAATAATTTCTGTATAAAATTCAGGTGAAGTGTCGAGATTGTGATTGTAGTAATCGAGACCGGCCTGTTTGAGCTGCTCCGCCTGACCGGGTTTGAGAATACCCAGGGTGGCGCAGGTTTCCATATTCAGGGCTTTGACAGCCGCGATCATGGCGGTTACCTGTTCGATATCGCGTTGTTTGGGTCCCCGCCAGGCTGCGCCCATGCAAAAGCGCGTGGCACCGCTTGCCTTGGCTGCTGTTGCGGCTGCGACGACTTCATCGCACGATAGCATTGCCTGATTTTCTACGCCAGTATGGTAACGTGCCGCTTGTGGACAGTAGGCGCAATCTTCCGGGCATCCGCCGGTTTTGACTGATATCAGGGTCGAGCGCTGCACCGCGTTGGCATCGTGATACGTGCGATGCACGGTCTGCGCCTGAAAGAGTAGGTCTGCAAAGGGAAGATCCAGTAAATTCCGAATATCCTCAACCTGCCATTGAACAGCAGGGGAAGATGGCATGGCGTTTGATTGATGATGGCCGGATTGTTCGGATAGGTTTGTAATGGTTGAATTTGCGCCGGTTTCCATAAGCATGTTATTTAAATTGACGGGTTATAATTTGTTAACCCGAGGATCATCATGGATAGCACCCAGGTTGTCAAATAATTTCTATAAAATAATAAACAAGTGCCTTGAGTTTAAGCGCAATTTCCGGTTCAGGCAATGTGTGCTATGTCTTGCCCCTGGTCGTAGTGGACTATGCGAGACTTGTAAAGTGAGTTTGCCGAAGCTGCCTGCGCAACATTGCCCCTCGTGTTTGTTGCCGATCACTCCGGCACGTGTTTGTGGTAGTTGCTTGGCCAATCCACCCGCCTGGACAAATGCCACTGCCGCGCTTCGCTACACTTTTCCAGTTGATGCCATGATTCAAGCATTGAAATACCGTCCCGATCTGACTTTGACACCCATCCTGGCTGATTGTCTGCTTTCCGCTCTTTCTCCTCTGGCCGATTTGCCGGATTGTGTTATCCCGGTTCCTATACATGGAACCAGATTACGCCAAAGAGGATTCAATCAGGCGCTTGAGATTAGTCGTTACCTGTGCAATCAAACGGGTATCAGGCTGCTGATGGAGGCGTGTTCACGCAGTCGCGACACGGTATCGCAAACCGAGTTACCGTGGAAAGAAAGACAGAAAAATGTGCGCGGTGCGTTTGCCTGTCGCCAGGATCTGGCTGGCAAGCATGTCGCGATCGTGGATGATGTGATGACCAGCGGTGCGACCTTGAATGAATTGTCGAAAGTATTACGGCGGCAGGGAGCGGCTACGATCAGTATCTGGTTGATTGCCAGAGCCATTCCACGGCGATTGATCTGAAATTTTTGATGCTGCCATGATTGAAATCATTCTGTACCATCCCGAAATCCCGCCCAATACCGGCAATATCATTCGTCTGTGTGCCAATAGTGGTACGCGCCTGCACTTGATCAAGCCGCTGGGCTTTACGCTGGAAGACAAGCAATTAAAGCGTGCTGGCCTGGATTACCATGAACAGACCTGTATGGTGGTTCATGACAATCTTGCTGCTTGTCTGGATAAAATGGGGAATCGGCGTATTTTTGCAGTAACCACCAAAGCCAGCCAGTCCTACAGCGAAGTGGCTTATAACAGGGAAGATGTATTTTTGTTTGGCTCGGAGAGTCGGGGCTTGACGGTTGAAATTTTGCAAAGTTTTGCTGCTACCCGAAAAATCCGCATCCCGATGTTACCTGCAAGCCGCAGTCTGAATCTTTCCAATGCGGCTGCCATCGTCGTGTATGAAGCCTGGAGACAAACAGGCTTTAGCAACGACGATGGTAGTGGTGTGTAATCGTTGTTAATCAGGGTCGGCCCGAGAAAAGTTTCAGACCGTTCGCCGGTATCTTGAATTTCGTGTATTTTCCTGGCGTGCGCGTTTGACATCGAGGTTGCGAGGGGTATGGTTTAACATATTGTCCGCCCGCTATAGAAAACTGTGTAGAGGGTATTTTTAGAGGCGCTCTATAACCGTTAGAGCCTTTCTTTCATTGATGCTTCAACTATTACTCCCAAGTCGTGCCGATCGGAATCTACAGCGTTGCTTTTGTTCTAGGCGTTGCCTTGCTGCTGCAGCAACCGCTGTTGCCAGAAATGTACTGGAGTGCTGGATTACTTTTGCTTGGACTGCCAGCGGGAATGCTTACGCTGAGGATATCCGGAAGAATGCAGTGGGCCGGCAGGTTGCTGATACTGGTGATTATATTCGGGGCAGGATTTTTTTGGGCTGCGCTTTGGGCGAGTATCAGGCTGGCGGATAGCTTGCCACCCACCTGGGAAGGTCAAGATATTAAGGTTATCGGTGTGATAACAGAGATGCCGCAGCCTGGTTCACGAAGCATACGTTTCCGGTTTCGTGTCGAGCAGATCCTGACACCCGCAGCAATCGTGCCCGATCATTTATTGCTCTCCTGGTATAAAAATGATCAACAGACTGCCCTGGCGCCACCCGATATAGCCGCAGGGGAGCGTTGGCAACTGGTTGTCAGACTCAAGCGTCCACATGGCAATCTCAATCCACATGTTGCCGATTATTCAGCAAAACTATTCGAGCGCAATATTCGTGCGACTGGCTATGTGCGGGTTGCGGATGCTAACCAGCGCATTGAAGTATTGGTGAATGATCCGCGTTACTTTTTTGAACGCAAGCGTGCCGAGATTCGTGACAGTATGCAGGTCTTCCTGAAGGAACACGCCTATACCGGGCCGCTTATTGCACTGGCAGTGGGTGATCAACGCGCCATCCCATCAGTACAATGGGATACGTTTACCCGCACCGGTACCAATCATCTGATGGCAATCTCGGGGCTGCATATTACCCTGGTCTCCGGGTTGATATTCAGCCTGGTTTACTGGTTATGGCGACGCTATTCCAGTTTGGCCTTGTGGTTGCCAGCCAGTAAAATCGCAATCCTGGCTGGTCTTGCTGCTGCTTTGGTCTATGCGCTGTTATCAGGATTTGCTATACCAGCCAGGCGCGCTTTTTTGATGCTGGTTATTATGTCAGTTGCTTTGTGGCAAGACAGACGCGTTTCGATGCTAACGGTGCTCGGCTGGGTATTGCTGGTGGTAACGATATGGGATCCCTGGGCGGTGATTACACCGGGGTTCTGGTTATCATTCGCTGCCGTGGGACTGATTGGTCTGACGGTCTCCGGCCGTATTGGTCAATCCGGTGTCGTGGTCAGCTGGATTCGTATTCAGTGGGCAATCACGCTTGGACTGCTGCCGTTACTGCTGTTTCTATTTGGCCAGGTTTCACTGGTTTCACCAATTGCCAATGCACTCGCCATCCCCTGGATGACGTTTGCTATCGTGCCCTTTGCCTTGCTCGCACTCATTCCCGGACTGGAATTCCTGCTGTCGGTTGCACACGCTGCCATGCAGGTCTTGATGATCGTCCTGCAATGGTTGGCGGAAATGCCGCTGGCAGTGTGGCAGCAGCCTGCACCCGACTTCTGGGCCGTGGTTACGGCCATTATCGGGATGATCTGGTTGTTGCTGCCAGGCGGGCCGGGATTGGGTGTAATCTCAGGATTTCCGGCGCGCTGGTTGGGAATCTTGGCTGTTTTGCCATTGTTCCTGAATTCAATAGATCGACCTGCGGAAGGAGAAATCTGGCTGACTGTCCTCGATGTCGGCCAGGGCTTGGCGGTGATGGCGCGTACTCGGCAGCACAACCTGCTGTTTGATGCTGGGCCAGGTTATGGTGAAACCGATAGCGGCAAGCAGATTATCGTGCCCTATTTACGTGCTGAGGGAATAACGGCACTTGACCGCATAATCGTCTCACATGCAGACAGCGATCATAGTGGCGGGGCACTGTCAGTATTAACCAGCCTGCCCACTCAATCACTGCTTGGGTCACTGGAAGCCAGTCATCCTGTTAAACAGGCGATCGCTGATCATCAACACTGTCGTGCGGGTGATGACTGGTGGTGGGATGGCATTCACTTTGCCATTCTGCATCCAGACCAGAACAAAACTTCAAACAATAAACGTAATCGCAATGAATCCAGTTGTGTGTTAAAAATCACAACTCGCCACGGCAGCGTACTCTTGCCAGCGGATATTGGCCAGACTTCCGAGCAGGAATTGTTGCACCGTGCGCGAGATGCTTTACCCGCTACCGTGCTGATCGCGCCACATCATGGCAGCAAATCATCTTCCTCTGCGGCATTTATACGGCAAGTCAACCCGAAATATGTCATTTTCACGGTTGGCTACCGTAATTCCTTCAATCATCCTCATCCGGAAATTGTCGACCGTTACCGTAAACACGGCACCCGCCTCCTGCGCAGTGACCACGATGGCGCCATCATGCTACGTTTGACCCGTCATGGCATGGCCATTGACACCGCAAGGAAGCTTCGACATCGCTTTTGGCATGATGGCGCTCATACCCCGGTTGCAGCGGATTGATGGAAAGCTGTGTGGGGATGGCGCAACTTGGCGCGAGTGTCTAAAAAGGTCGTCGATTACTATTGAATTACACATGCCAGAGCCAGAGTTAAGATAAGAAATACTTTATTCAAGAGTGTGCTGAAGACCGTTGCGGAGGAAAATATGAGTCAACACGAAATGCATAGATCACATCGTATAGGATGGTTGCGTGCTGCCGTTCTTGGGGCGAACGATGGTATTGTTTCAACAGCAAGCCTCGTCATCGGTGTTGCAGCAGCTCATGCCGCACACACGGACATTCTTCTTGCTGGAGTGGCTGGCTTGGTTGCTGGTGCTATGTCTATGGCTGCAGGCGAATATGTATCAGTAAGCTCGCAATCGGATACGGAAAAGGCCGATCTCGAACTTGAGAGAAAATCATTAAGCGACAATTATGAATTTGAATTGCAGGAGCTTACGGATATCTATAAAGGAAGAGGACTCGATACCAATTTGGCAAAACAAGTAGCAGAACAGCTTATGGCGCATGATGCACTGGGAGCGCATGCCAGGGATGAACTGGGTTTGACAGAAAGTATTAGAGCTCGTCCTATTCAGGCAGCATTTTTTTCTGCGGGCGCATTTACTATTGGTGCCGCATTGCCCTTATTGATCGCATGGAATGTGCCCGTCACCCAACTCATTCCTATCGTTGCGGCTTCATCACTGATATTTCTGGCGACTCTGGGAGGTCTGGCCGCACACGCAGGAGGAGCAGCGATATCGACTGGCGTCATCAGGGTCACATTCTGGGGAACCCTTGCAATGAGCCTGACTGCAGTAGCGGGAAATTTATTTGGTGTGGTTGTGTAACAACCTGCCCAGTTTTAGACATTCAGCATCAAAGAAGCGGTCAATAAAGGAATTTTTATTCCTCATTGGGTGCTGGCGTCACCTCAGAGAAGTTTCTCACGGTGGTCTCAGAAGTCGCCCACTTTGCCGAATTTGCAGGAATTCATTACCTGCCATAACTCGTTCAATCGTCATCAGCGTAAGGAAACCTGGAACGAACAGAGCAATCTTGAGGGCCGCTGGCGTAAATACAGCTTTGATCAAATCATGGTACGCGACAAAACCAGTCTGGATATTTCTTGGTTGAAGGATAAGAGTCTGGCCGATCTGGACAATTTACCCGAACCGGATGAGCTGGCTCTTGAGATTATTGACAATCTTGGAGCAGGACTGAATAGTTCCCGGAACGTTGCGGCAGTATTGTCGATAGGAAGCCACTCAGCATGCAGGGCAATCGATTGCCCTGATGACCACTTTGACAGTCATTCTTCCAGAGTGGCTTGTATGCTAAACTTTCCCATTTGTGAAAGATAAGTTGTGGAGCGTTCTTGAGCGCGCAACATGCCGGGCGGAGAAATCTAATTATCAAGAGAAAATCTAAAATGAAAAAAATAGCTGCGTTATCTTTGGCTTTAACAGGTTGTGTGCTGATTGTATTAAGTGGTTGTTCCAAAAATAGTGACTACATGCCTTCTGCCGGTGCAACCGGTGAAAGTATATTCAAAGAGGCTTGTGTCAACTGCCATTCGCCTGTTAATGGCAGAGTGATGTTGCTGCGCCCTGAAATGGCTAACTCGGAAGCACTTATAGAGAGAATCAAAAATGGAAAGGGGTTCGGTATGCCTGCTTTCCCTAACCTGACGGGGGATTCTGTGCAGATGCTGGCTGATTATCTGCTTGAAAATGCGGGCACGTTACCTGATAAGGTCGAGTAGCTGTGAAGCTTGACGATTCATTCGTGATTTCTCTCGGGAATTTTCAATCGGAATTGGGTGGATACCTTGTTGAATAAACTTGTGGCAGAGCATTCTGTGACTGCAGTGCAGCAAAAATCCAGCTGTACCACGTGCAGTTTGCGTGAGATTTGCCTGCCAGTTGGACTTGATGATACTGAGATACAACATTTGAGCAATCTGATCAAGCATAAATTCAGGGTGCGGCGTGGTGAATATTTGTTTCATGCAGGTGCTGATTTCAAATCGTTATATGCTGTAAAAAATGGTTTTTTCAAAACCGCCATATTAAAAATTGATGGCCGTACGCAGGTGACGGGCTTTTATATGACTGGTGAACTGCTCGGTTTAGATGCGATCAGTCTTGAAAAATACAGTTGTGACACAGTGGCACTGGAAGATAGCGAAGTTTGTGAGGTGCCTTTTGCCAGGCTTGAAGAAATTGGGCGAACCATTCCGCCCCTGATTAACCAGTTTCATAAGATTATGAGTCGTGAAATTCTGCACGACCATGATGTCATGATGCTGTTAGGTAGCATGAAGGCTGAGGAGCGCTTGATCACATTTTTGCTTAATTTGTCGACTCGCCTGAGCCGGCGGGGTTACTCATCCAGTGAATTCAATCTTAAAATGACCCGGAGCGAAATTGGCAGTTATCTGGGGCTTAAGCTGGAGACAGTCAGCCGATCTTTCTCGAAATTACAGGAAGAAGGGCTAATTCAGATTAGCAACAAGCGGGTGAAGTTGCTAAATGTTGCGGAGTTGTATCGCAAGACTGGTGATTGAGTTTAACTGCTCGATACATGATTTACTCTAAATTGTCTGGTATTGAGTCAAAGAGCTTGCGTGTTATAATCCGGCGCCAAGCGAATCTTAGTTTGAGTTTTGCCTGACGGATACAGTGGTATGGCTGAATTGTGCCGCTGTATTTTTTCAATAATTTTTACTTTACATTGCGCGCGCCTGCTGGTAAAGGGTGCCTTGTTCATCAAGGAAGCATGTTGGCAGGTAGCGGTTAACCCTAAGGAAATTTCATGACAGTTACAATGCGGCAAATGATTGAAGCGGGAGTGCATTTTGGACATCAGACTCGTTTTTGGAATCCCAAAATGGCGCCGTTTATTTATGGGCAACGTAACAAAATCCATATAATCAATCTTGAAAAAACGCTGGTTATGTTTAATGACGCGCTAAAATTTACGCGTAGAACTGCTGCAAATAAAGGCAAAATTTTGTTTGTGGGTACAAAACGCCAAGCCAGGGATATCGTAAAAGAAGAAGCTGTTCGTTGTGGGGCGCCCTATGTTGCTCAGCGCTGGTTGGGTGGAATGCTGACCAACTTTAAAACTATCCAGCAATCGATTAAACGGTTGCATGAGATGGAAAAGATGGAGCAAGACGGAACCATGGCTAAGCTGATTAAGAAAGAAGCATTGGATTTTCAGCGTGAGATAGAAAAACTGAACAGTAGCCTGGGTGGGATAAAAGACTTGAACGGTTTGCCAGACGCCATGTTCGTAATAGATGTTGGTTATCAGAAAGGCGCAATTATCGAGGCTGAGAAATTGGGAATCCCTGTGATTGGTATTGTTGATACCAATCATAATCCAGCAGGTGCTAAATATGTGATTCCCGGCAATGACGATTCCAGTCAGGCGATTCGGCTGTATGCTCGCGCAATGGCAGATGCCATCCTGGAAGGTCGCAACCAATCTATTCAGGAAATTATTGATCTCCAAAAATCAGATGAGGAGTTGCTGGCATCTTCTCCGGAGGCCGATTAAATCTACTGAAGTCTGATTCAAAAATGGGCATGGGTTCATACGTTGATAATTTCTTTCTACGAATACCTGGCCAAAGCATGACCAGGTATTTCGATAAACTAAACACCTTGTACTTGGAGTAAACATGGCGGAAATTACCGCGAGTATTGTCAAAGAATTACGTGAACGCACGGGTCTTGGGATGATGGAGTGTAAAAAAGCATTGACCGAGACCGATGGCGATCTGAAAGCGGCAGAAGATCTTCTGAGGATTCGTAGTGGTGCGAAAGCAAGCAAGACGGCTGGACGCATTGCTGCAGAAGGCGTGGTCAGCGGGTTTATTTCTACCGATGGTCAGCGGGGAGCACTGGCAGAAATTAATTGTGAAACTGATTTTGTTGCCAAAAATGAAGATTTTGTCGAGTTTGCCAGCCAACTGTCGCAGTTGGCTGCAGAGCAACAAGTTGTCGATGTGGCGGTATTGTCCGAATTAACTCTTTCTCATGGCGGCACCGTAGAAGCACGACGACAGGAACTGGTGATGAAATTGGGTGAGAATATCAGTGTGCGGCGTATCATCAGCTACGAAACTCGCGATCGACTGGCGATGTATCTGCATGGTAGCAGGATTGGGGTGATGCTGGATTTTGCAGGGGGTGATGATGCACTGGGTAAGGATATTGCTATGCATATCGCTGCAAGCAAACCAGTTTGCGTATCCAGTGACCAGGTGCCTGCGGAATTGCTGGCACGAGAACGCCAGATATTTGAAGCACAGGCTGCTGAAAGTGGCAAACCTGCCAATATTGTAGAGAAGATGGTCGATGGTCGGATTGTTAAATACCTGGCTGAGGTAACTTTACTGGGCCAGCCCTTTGTCAAGAACCCCGATCAAACAGTAGAAGCGTTACTGGCTGCAAAATCAGCCAAAGTGATACGTTTCTCTGTGTTTGTGGTTGGCGAAGGTATTGAGAAAAAATCTGAGGATTTTGCCGCAGAGGTGATGGCGCAGGTGAGTCAGTCGAAATAAAGCTTAATTTGGTGACATGGCATTGATATATAAACGTATCCTATTGAAACTTTCCGGTGAGGCGCTGATGGGTGATGCGCAGTATGGTATCGATCGGATGATTGTTGAACGAATAGTAATAGAAATTGCCAGTGTCCTCCAAATGGGTGTAGAGGTCGCAGTTGTGGTTGGTGGCGGAAATATTTTTCGTGGTATGAAGTCGTCTGGTGACGGAATGGATCGTGTAACTGCTGATTACATGGGTATGCTGGCTACCACCATGAATGCACTGGCACTGCACGATGCAATGAAGCATGGTGGCCTGGTTTCACGCGTGCAGTCCGCTTTGCGGATAGATCAGGTTGTGGAGCCTTATATTCGTGGCAAAGCATTGCGCTATCTGGAGGAGGGCAAGGTGGTTGTCTTTGCTGCGGGTACCGGAAATCCATTTTTCACGACGGATACTGCCGCTGCGTTGCGTGGTATGGAAATGAATGCGAATATTGTACTAAAGGCAACAAAAGTTGATGGTATCTACACCAGCGATCCTATTGTTCACCGTGATGCCAAGCGATACCAGCAATTGAGTTTCGATGATGCAATTAACCAGAATCTGCAGGTAATGGATGCAACTGCACTGACGTTGTGTCGAGATCAAAAGCTTGCTATTAATGTATTCAGTATCTTCAAGGCTGGCGCATTAAAACGAGTTGTTATGGGTGAGAATGAAGGTACATTAGTAACCGTTTGATTTATTGTTTAAATATATCTATCTCTCGTAAGACCCATAAGATGGCTTATGATGTCAAGTGGTTGTTTTTATAAAAATAATCTTCCTAATAACTCATGATTATCGAGATAAAAAATTCTGCGGAACAAAAAATGCAGAAAAGCCTGGAAGCACTCAAGCTTGATTTCAGTAAAGTCAGAAGTGGTCGCCCCCATACGGGATTGCTTGACCACATTGTAGTGGATTACTACGGTGTGCCAACTCCGATCAAACAGTTGGCCAATGTAATTCTGGCTGACGCTCGCACAATTGGTGTCGTACCCTGGGAAAAAAAACTGATGGCCGTAATAGAAAAGGCCATACGAGATTCTGATTTGGGTTTAAATCCTTCATCCGTTGGTGAGATGGTGCGGGTACCTATGCCAGCACTTACCGAGGAAAGACGTCGTGATCTAACCAAGATTGTTAAAGCCGAGGCAGAAAATGCGCGTGTTGCCATGAGGAACATACGCAGGGACAGCAACGCGCAGCTAAAAGAATTGCTTAGAGATAAATTGATTGCGGAAGATGACGACCGACGTGGCCAGGAAGACATCCAGAAATTGATCAATCATTATATTTCCGAAGTGGATAAACTACTGCAATCCAAAGAATCTGAACTCATGGCAGTTTAAGAAAATACATGCCGGATGAGTTAATCAGTTCGACTGTTCAGCTTCCTGATGCCAGCGATATCCCAAGACATATTGCTATTATCATGGATGGAAATGGTCGCTGGGCAAAGCAACGGCGACTTCCCCGTGTTGCTGGACACAAGCAGGGATTGGAATCTGTGCGAACAATAATCAAAGCTTGTGTTGATCGCGAAATAAAATATCTGACAATTTTTGCTTTTAGCAGCGAAAACTGGCGCAGGCCAGAAGATGAAATAAAATTCCTGATGCAGCTTTTTCTTATTGCACTTGAGCGAGAAGTGAGTAAATTGCATGAAAATGGCATTTGCTTCAGAGTGATAGGAGATATTAGTAAGTTAGACGGTCGGATTGTTGACTGCATTCGCCAAGGAGAGGTGTTGACAGCAAATAATAACCGCCTGTTTTTTACCGTTGCAGCTAATTATGGTGGACGCTGGGATATTATGCAGGCGGTTCGGAAGATGATGATCCAAACCCCGCACTTGCAGACTAACTTTACTGAAATAGATTTATCCCGGCATTTAGCTTTGGCGGATGCACCTGAGCCGGATATGTTTATTCGCACTGGTGGAGAATGCCGCATCAGTAATTTTTTACTGTGGCAATTGGCGTATACGGAACTATATTTTACTAAAACATTATGGCCGGATTTTGATGCTGCTTCGTTAGATCAGGCAATCATTTCTTATCAACAGCGGGAGCGTCGCTTTGGACGAACTAGCGAGCAACTGGCTGCTTCTGTGTCACAACAGGAAATACAGGGGATGAACAAAGACCGATCTGACTAGCCTCGTTATTCTGCCTGCCTGAACCAGTTTACTTTTATGCCCGCCACCCGAATTCTCACTGCATTAGTTTTATTAACCACCTTTTTGGTGGCATTATTTTATTTGCCGTCTATTTTCTGGTCGATGCTGCTCCTCGGTTTAACAGTAACTGCTGCCAGGGAATGGTGCCGTCTTGGCAATTTCTCGGTAAATCAGACTATTTTCTACTTGATTGCTACTACTTTACTGGGAGGGGAGCTTTTGTTTCTACTTGGCGAGGCAGTTAATGTAGATACCATGAGCACATCTTTTATCTGGCTATACGGCGCTTCAGCAGGATTCTGGCTGCTGATTGCTCCTGCCATGCTGAAAACAGGTCAGGTATTTAAAACTGGATGGATTGTTATGATACTGGGTTGGTTGATATTGCTGCCTACCTGCCTGGCTTTATATCAGCTGCGTGCAGTCGGGCCTGTATTACTACTGGGTTTTATGGGTGTAATCTGGGTAGCAGATAGCGTTGCCTATTTTGCAGGCCGCGCTTTCGGCAAACATAAACTTGCACCACAGATCAGTCCCGGAAAAACCTGGGAAGGCGTATTTGCTGCTCTGGGCGGTGTATTTATCTATGCCGTTATCTGGTTATGCTGGGCGGATGGTGAAGACAAGCCGATTTTATGGCTGGTGCCTTTTTTACTGATGCTAACGGTGCTGGGCATTGTAGGTGATTTGTTTGAATCGCTACTAAAGCGGCAGGCAGGTGTCAAGGATAGTGGAAAAATATTGCCTGGTCACGGTGGTATACTGGATCGGATTGATGCGTTGACCTCGACATTACCGATTGCAACCTTGGTGGTGATTTTATTCTATTCAAAAGTAACATGACTACAAAACGTCATCTGACCATACTCGGCTCGACTGGCAGTATAGGGGAGAGCACTCTGGATGTGGTAGCAAGACATGCAGATAAATTCTCTGTTTTCGCTCTGACCGCCAATCAAAATAGCGAAAAACTGTTTACACAATGTTTGCAGTTCCTGCCCCGTTATGCGGTTATGCTCAATCCAAATTGTGCAAGTGAGCTGGATGAAAAAATTCATGCAGCTGGGCTTGATACTATTGTATTGGCAGGCATCGAGTCACTGGAGCATGTTGCTTCCTTGCCGGAAGTGGATACGGTGATGGCGGCAATTGTCGGAGCAGCCGGTATTCGGCCAACACTCGCTGCCGCCCGTGCGGGTAAGCAAATTCTGTTGGCCAATAAAGAAACATTGGTGATGGCTGGTAGTATTTTCATGGATATCGTAAAAGAGCATCATGCGACCTTATTGCCGATCGACAGCGAACACAACGCCATATTCCAGTCACTGCCGCATCACTTCAACGCAGATCTCGCTTTATCTGGTGTTCGTCGTATTTTGCTCACGGCTTCGGGCGGACCTTTTCGCCAGGCCAAATTGGTGGAGCTGGCTGGTGTAACGCCTGAGCAGGCATGTGCTCATCCCAACTGGGTAATGGGAAGAAAAATATCGGTTGATTCCGCTACTATGATGAATAAGGGACTCGAGGTAATTGAAGCACATTGGCTGTTTAACGCCCACCCCAGCAAAATCCAGGTGGTGGTGCATCCCCAGAGCGTTATCCACTCCATGGTTGAGTATGTAGATGGTTCTGTGCTTGCGCAGCTGGGTAATCCTGATATGCGTACGCCGATTGCGCATGCACTTTGTTATCCAGAGAGAATGGAAAGTGGCGTGCCATCACTAAATTTATTTGATATTGCTCGACTTGAATTTGAACCCCCTGATTTTGAACGTTTTCCTTGTTTGGGATTGGCTTATGAAGCTTTGGCAAGAAAAGGTAACATGCCGACCATTATGAATGCAGCCAACGAAATTGCAGTTGAGTCTTTTCTGGATGGCAGAATGCCATTTCTGGCTATTCCTGAAATGATTGAACAGGTTATGCAATCATCGCCATGGAAGGAAATTACGACTCTGGACGAAGTTCTGACAACGGATGCGCTCGCGCGGGCGACAGCCGGGGAATGGCTGGCAAGTAATTATGGAGCAAATGGCTTACGTTCAGTTGCAATCGGTTAGCCGTGCAAATTTGCGCCATTTGTAGGTTAGTACATAATAATTAATAGAAAAATGTTTCATTACAATTATTTAATCATCTCGTATCTCGCCTGCAACCCCAATCAACTATGACACTCCTATCTACTCTGCTGGCCTTTGTAATTGCATTGGGTTTATTGATTACTTTTCACGAATTTGGTCATTATCTGGTGGCGCGCTGGAGTGGCGTCAAAGTACTGCGTTTTTCCATTGGTTTCGGTCGTCCTTTGTATAAAAAAGTGATGGGGCAGGATCAAACTGAGTGGGTTGTGGCGGCTATTCCATTAGGTGGTTACGTGAAAATGCTGGATGAGCGCGAAGGATCAGTTTCGGCACATGAACTGACGCGCGCATTTAATCGTCAGCCAGTTTTAAAACGCTTTGCCATCGTTGCGGCAGGCCCGTTAGCCAATTTTCTATTGGCAATCGTGCTTTATTGGCTACTTTTTGTAGCCGGTGTAACGGGTATAAAACCGGTGTTAGGTGATATCGAACCTATGACACTGGCTGCCTCGGCCGGGCTCCATGCTGGTGAGACTATTGTCAAGGTTGATAACCAAGTCGTTGCGACCTGGCAGGATGTTCGTCTGGCTTTGCTGGATCGTGCTGTCGATCGTGATGCGACAGTTGAACTGGAAGTCATGGCAGAAGATAACATCATACATAAACGAATGCTCGATTTCAGTACGTTTCATCCTGATGAGTTAAATGCAGATTTTCTAACTAAGATTGGATTGAGCATTTATAAACCCGTATTAAATTCTGTAATTGGTCAGGTAATTGCTGGCAGCGCAGCAGATAAAGCAGGATTACAGGCGGAGGATGAGATACTTGCGATTGATGGTAAAGAAATTCTCTACTGGGATGAGGTAGTAAGTGAAGTACGTACCCACCCTGAGCGAGAACTTGAAATTGAAATCCTGCGTGATAAATCTGTCATCAAGTTAGTATTAGTTCCCGAAAAAACTCGCGAAAATCAATCTGAGATAGGCAAGGCAGGCATTGCCCCGAAGATTGAGCATGCCGTGCTGGAAGATTTGCTGGTTACAACCAGCTATTCACCTTTTGTCGCGTTGGTTAAAGCGGTTCTCAAAACGTGGGATATGACCTATTTTACCTTACGGATGCTCGGCAAGATGGTGACAGGGGACGTATCTTTAAAAAATGTAAGTGGTCCGATTACTATTGCGGACTATGCTGGCCAATCTGCTCAGATGGGAATGGTGGCTTATCTTGGTTTTCTGGCGCTGGTCAGTATCAGCCTGGGGGTATTGAATTTGCTGCCGATTCCCGTGCTGGATGGAGGGCATTTGATGTATTACATCATTGAGATGATTCGTGGCGCCCCTCTTTCTGAAAGAGTGATGGAGATTGGACATCAGATTGGAATGGGATTGTTGATAACGTTGATGTTGTTTGCATTGCACAATGATCTGTTACGCCTGATTTCAGGATAGCTATGAGCTTTCAAAACTGTCTATTGGTGTTGGCGTTGTGCTGCGCCAGCGTATGCGCAGCAGAAGAGGCATTTGTCATTCAGGATATTCGGGTGGAAGGCATACAACGTACTGAAGCCGGTACTGTATTCAGTTACTTGCCGGTCAAAGTGGGGGATGTGCTCGATAAGGCCAGGGCGAGCGCGGCGATCAAGGCTTTATACGCAACCGGATTTTTTAGGGATGTCAAGCTCAAGGCGGAAGGATCGCTATTGATTGTGCAGGTAGAGGAGCGGCCAGCAATTGCACAAATTACAATCAATGGTGCCAAGGAATTTGACAAGGATAAATTGAAAGAGGGGCTGAAGCAGGCAGGGTTATCCGAATCACGGATTTTTAATCGTTCCCTGCTGGAGAAGGCGGAACAGGAGCTAAAGCGCCAATATATCAGTCGTGGCAAGTATGCCGTAAAAATTACTACTACCACGACCCCAATGGAGCGCAATCGTATTGGTATCAATTTTGATATCAAGGAGGGTAGAACCGCTCGAATCAAGCAAATTAATATTATTGGCAATCAGGTCTATAAAGAAAAAAGATTATTAAAACTATTCAGTTTACAAACTCCTGGCCTATTGACTTGGTTTACTAAGGAAGACCAATATTCCAAACAGAAATTATCAGCGGATATCGAGGCCTTGCGTTCATATTATCTTGATCATGGTTATCTTGAGTTTAATATTGATTCCACTCAAGTTTCTATTACGCCGGATATGAGAGATATCTATATCACCCTCAATATGACAGAGGGGCCGCAGTATACGGTCTCTGACATCAAGCTTGCCGGTGAGTTAATTGTACCTGAGGAAGAATTGCGCAAACTGATCAAGCTTGAGGTCGGTGGCGTGTTTGTTCGTGAAAAATTAACCGAGTCTATCAAGCTGATCAGTGACAGACTGGGGGATGATGGTTATGCGTTTGCCAATGTCAATGCTGCGCCAGAACTTGATAAAGAAACACGCCAGACCGCGTTCACTTTTTTCATTGATCCGGGACGCCGGGTTTATGTCAGACGAATCAATATTAGTGGCAATGAACGTACCCGTGATGAAGTAATCCGGCGTGAATTTCGCCAAATGGAGGGAGGGTGGCATTCTACCAGCCAGATCAACACCTCCAAACGACGTATTGATCGACTTGATTTTTTTACTGGCGTCAATGTCGAGACGCCGCCCGTAGCGGACGTGCCGGATCAGGTAGATATTAATGTGAGTGTTGTTGAAAAACCAACCGGGGCAATTATGTTTGGTGCCGGCTTTTCTGATCGGGAAGGGATTATCCTGAATGGATCTGTTGCACAGAATAATATTTTTGGTACGGGTAATTTTCTTAGTTTGCAGGTCAATACCGGTAGTGTTAATAAGATAATTTCAGCCTCATTTACCAATCCTTATTACACCATCAATGGCGTGAGTTTAGGACTGGAAGCATTCAGACGAGCGATCAATACCCGTTCTCTCAATAGTGTTGGTGTTTTCAATACGGATACTACTGGAGCCAATATCCGTTTTGGGATTCCTGTCGCAGAAAATGATGCTATTTCACTTGGATTCGGGTTTGAGCAGACCAAGATCAAACTGCGCGATGATAGCCCGAAACGTTTTGTCGATTTTGTCGATCAATTTGGCAAGAGCTCTACCAGCTTTCCGTTGACGTTAAGTTGGGCACGTGACCGGCGGGATAGTGCGATCTGGACAACCTCCGGCTTAACGCAACGTGTATTTGGTGAATTCAGTGCACCCATTGCCGATCTCCGATACTACAAAGTCAGCTTCGAGCAACGCTGGTTTTATCCCCTGACAAAGCACTTCACGTTGATGCTTAATGGGGAGGCCGGTATTGGTGATGGTTATTCCGGCAAACCGCTCCCCTTTTTCAAGAATTTTTTTGCGGGTGGATTTAACTCTGTGCGCGGCTACAATATTAATACCCTGGGGCCACGAGAAGATGGTCGCGTGATAGGTGGCAGTAAACGGATTGTTGGTAATATTGAAGTGTTATTCCCTGTGCCATTTATGCTGGAAGATAAAAAGGTTCGGTTGAGTGCATTCCTTGATGGTGGAACAATTGTCAACTCTTTCTCCGGACTTAATTCAAAAGATTTTCGTTATGCTGCCGGCCTGGCTGTGACTTGGGTATCGCCAATGGGTCCTCTGAAATTCAGTATTGCACAGCCTTTTAATGAACAGCCGGGGGACAATACACAACGCTTCCAGTTTCAGTTAGGACAAACTTTCTAATTAGTGATAATGGGGCATAGATGAGGCTTGTGTTGAATAGGTGGCTATCGAGAAAGATTGTCAGTATGCTGATTCTTGCTATGGCGTTGCCACTTCTACTGCAAGCTGTGAGTATTCGTGCCACGGAGATCAGGATTGGCGTCGTCAATACTGAAAAAATTCTTAGGGAGTCCATACTTGCCATCAAGGCCCAAAAAAAAATTGAGCAGGAATTTAAGTTACGCGATAGCCGGATCAAGGAACTTTCCTCGCAGATTAAGCGACTTCAGCAACAGCTGGAGCAACAGTCGGATAACCAGGTAGCAGGTTCACCTGATCGACGCGCGAAAGAGCGCGAGCTTGCTAGTCTCAGTCGACAACATCAGCGTGAGCAGCAACAAATGCGGGAAGACTTGAGTCTGCGCCAGAACGAGGAGTATGGTCGGATTCTGGATCAGATAAATCAGACAATTGATAAACTAGCTTCAGACCAAGGTTATGATCTGATTCTTCAATTGCAGGATTCGGTGTACCGCAGTGTACGTATTGATATTACTGATCAGATAATGTCCCTATTAGATGGACAGGGAAAAATGACTAAGCAGCCGAAATACCCAAAAAATGAAGAAAGGGAACAACAATGACAACCATGACTATGGATATCCATGAAATCCTCAAGTATCTGCCACACCGTTACCCTTTTATCCTGGTGGATAGGGTGGTCGAACTCGAAATAGATAAACATATTCATGCCTATAAGAATGTATCGATCAATGAGCCTTACTTTAGCGGGCATTTCCCCCATCATCCGGTCATGCCGGGCGTGTTGATTGTTGAGGCACTGGCACAGGCAGCGGCAATTTTAACTATCCGAAGTGCAGGCAGCAGCCTTGACTCGAATAGAGTTTATTATTTTGTTGGAATCGATGCGGTACGTTTTAAAAAACCGGTGATAGCAGGAGATCAGCTGGTTCTAAAAGTGAGTATCAGCCGGCAGATCAGAGGGATATGGAAGTATGCTGCTATCGCCGAAGTCGACGGTCAAATTGTGACTGAAGCACAGTTGATGTGTACGGCGCGTACTCTCTAAAACCGCCTTCTGCATGGATAGATACAGATTAACCAACTAGCCATGTATTTGGAAAAAACAATTTATGGTGTGGACGAGGCTGGCAGGGGACCATTGGCTGGTGCGGTGTATGCGGCTTGTGTGGTGCTGGATTCTGATTATGTAATAGCAGGATTGGCTGATTCAAAGAAGCTGACTGCACAAAAACGTCAAACCCTAACCAGGGAAATTAAGCAACATGCTATGGCCTGGTCAGTCGCCAGTGCTTCAGTAATAGAAATTGATCGGCTGAATATTCTGCAAGCCAGTTTGCTCGCTATGAGACGAGCCATCGAAAAGATTTCTCTATCTGAAAATGCCTTAGTATTGATTGATGGAATACATAAACCTCAATTGAGCCATGAAGTGGAAGTGCAAACTATCATTAGAGGTGATGAGAGGATAGCGGAAATCTCTGCTGCATCCATTCTGGCTAAAACGACACGGGATGCAGAAATGCTGCGTTTGCATGCATGTTACCCGATGTATGGTTTTGATCGCCATAAAGGCTACCCTACCAAAATGCATTTGGCGGCAATCCACCGGCATGGTATTTGTAGTATGCATCGACGCAGCTTTGCGCCTTGCGCCAGATTGTAGGCGTAATCTGAAAATTCAATGCATCTTAAACAGAAAAATGTTTTGACCTGACCCTCATTTTTGATAAATGGAGATAATGTGAGAATAGAAAAAAATACGGTTGTATCAATTAATTACAAAATGCTTGATCGGGATGGTCGGATTATGGAAGAAACTGAGGCTCCCATTAGTTATCTGCACGGAGGTTATGACGGGATATTTCCAGCGGTTGAATTGGCGCTCCACGAAAAGGAAGTTGGGCACAGTTTTTCCATTTTAATGGAACCTGAAGATGCTTTTGGTGAATATGATGCTGGACTGATGCAAATTGAGCCCAAATCTGCTTTTCCAGAAGGTGTAAAAATTGGTATGCAATTTGAAGGTGGTGAAGAAGGATCGGATGATTTGATAATCTATACGGTGACAGACGTCACTGAAGATATCGTTGTGGTAGATGGTAATCATCCTTTCGCTGGTATGGCATTGCAGTTTGAATGTACCGTGGTCGATGTCCGTTCTGCAACCCCAGAAGAATTGACGCATGGTCATGTACATGGGCCACACGGACACCATCATTGAAACTTATTGCCGCTATTCATTTGCCAGCGCCCATTTACTAGCGTTATCTTCTTTTAACGAGTAATCGGTTTGTAACGGATACGCTTGGGTTTGGCGCCTTCTTCACCAAGTCGTGTGCGTTTGTCAGCTTCATATTCAGAATAGTTTCCGGCAAAAAGTGTGACTTGTGAATTACCTTCAAAAGCGAGGATATGCGTTGCAATACGGTCGAGAAACCAGCGATCATGGGAGATGACCAGTACACAACCGGCAAATTCCAATAACGCATTTTCAAGTGCACGCAGTGTCTCGACATCCAGGTCATTAGAAGGCTCGTCAAGCAGCAATACATTCCCGCCGGATATCAATGTCTTGGCCAAATGTAGCCTGCCTCGTTCACCACCGGAGAGTGTGCCGACCCGTTTCTGCTGATCGGGTCCCTTGAAGTTGAATCTGCCTATTAAGATATTAAACAGTGCAGTGTTCGGTTGGATGGTAGCAATAATAATATTCTCAACAACTGCTAAAGTTTCACATGAGATAGCCGTTACAATAGTAGAAACAGGGAACAAACTTATAAACTAGGAGAGATTATGATTTACGATAGAATCAAACTGTTGCCATATGCGATACTGTTGACAGTGTTACACATGATTTTACCTAATGAAGCATTTAATGTAGTATTAGGAGGAGTGTTAGTTTGGGGAGTAGGATATATTCTTTACAGTTGGTACACTGGTATTTCAGATTTTTTAAATAAATAAATAAGGATATTAAAATGAAACAAATCACACAACAAGAGTTTGATAAAGCTTTGAGCAACAACCCACGCATGGTTGTTAAGCACGAAACAGTCGGTCAAGCGTAATAGGCACGTGCGGGAATTTCGTATTTGCCAACCGTTAATATATCGAGACCATCTGAAATCATTTCAAATGCGGTCTGATTGGCGGCTAGCGCGTCACGGGATTGATCCACATAAGCAAACTTGACAGTATCACCTATTTTTATCTTTCCAGTATCTGGCTGGTCCTTGCCGATAATCATACGAAAGAGTGTCGATTTACCTGCCCCATTGGGTCCAATAATGCCAATAATAGCACCTGGTGGTATTTTAAAATTCAAACTATCAATTAGTAGCTGATCACCAAATCCCTTGGAAACATCTATAAATTCAATTACTTCATTCCCTAGTCTATCAGCTACAGGAATAAAAATTTCCTGTGTCTCGTTACGTTTTTGATAGTCCTGTGAATTGAGTTCTTCAAATCGTGCCAGCCGTGCCTTAGATTTGGATTGTCTTCCTTTTGGATTTTGCCTGATCCATTCAAGCTCTTTCTTGAGCGATTTCTGATGAGCGGATTCTGTATTTTCTTCCTGTTTCAGGCGATTCTGTTTTTGCTCCAGCCAGGTAGAGTAGTTGCCTTTCCAGGGAATTCCATGGCCACGATCTAGCTCAAGAATCCATTCAGCGGCATTATCGAGAAAATAGCGGTCATGTGTGACAGCAACTACCGTTCCAGGGAAACGCGCCAAAAATTGTTCCAACCATTCGACCGATTCCGCATCCAGGTGATTGGTGGGTTCATCCAGAAGCAGCATATCCGGTCTGGATAGCAACAGTCTGCACAACGCAACTCGTCGTTTCTCACCGCCCGATAGGGTCTGGATGATTGCATCCCAGGGTGGCAGGCGCAATGCATCTGCAGCAATTTCCATGTGCTGTGCCAGATTGTCTCCCCCCTCCTGCGCGATCAAGATAGCTTCCAGCCGTGATTGCTCGGCAGCCAGTGATTCAAAATCGGCATCTGGTTCAGCATAAGCAGCATAGACAGCATCAAGCTGCTGCTGAGCATTAAACGCCTCCCCAAGCCCAGTTTGAACCGCCTCTCGTACCGTCAACTCAGGATCAAGCTTTGGCTCTTGTGGCAAGTATCCTATTTTAAGCTCTGGCATCGGTGTGCATTCCCCATCAATTTCCTTATCCACACCAGCCATTATTTTTAGCAAAGTGGATTTACCTGAACCATTCAAGCCGAGTAAACCTATTTTTGCGCCCGGAAAAAAACTCAAGGAAATATCCTTGAGAATAGTGTGTTTGGGCGGAACCATTTTGCTGACACGATTCATGATGAGAACGTATTGAGCCATAAATACTTGTTTACTCCAATATTTGAATTAGTTTCGGCGCACTAGAATGCTGGTAATGATCGTTGCATAACAATCGTGCACACAATTTTACATTGCTTGGTATTTTATTTTAGTTAATGTGAAGTGAATATCAGGCGACGTGAATAAGTCTAACGGGATCCAAAGTGTTTTTATTCCAAAATAACCAACTGAGACGGGCGCTATGAAGGTATTGGTTCATTATAAATCAGGAGCAAACCAGGTATTTATTGTGCCTCAGGAGACCCATGTGGCTGAGTTTCACCGTATGGCCGAAGAAATCGGTGGACCCCTACGCAAGGTCGAGTTTCCATCTGCTGCTACAAAAATGGATTGGAAAGATTCAAGCTTGGGACGCAGAGTGTAACCTCGTGCTACTAAATGTGTAATGTTGAGCTGAAAACTACCTTGCCCATTGTAAGCAACCACACCATACATCTTAGTAAAAATTTCTACTGCTTAATTTCCCTTATACGCTGGTGCGCTACACCAAAACACGGCACCCTCTTTTTTCTATTGTCCTCATACCCTTTCTTTGTTCCCTGCAGAGGTTGATACATGTGGTTGTGAAGTGAGGGGACTTAAGCGATAATGATCACTTTTTTGAGCTTATAGGTTTCCGACTTTTTGATGATTGTGTTGCCTGGCTGTTTTCAGGAAAATTTAAGGACGAGGGGTGAGGGTAAATGAGTGAAGCATTTAGGGATTTTAATCCGCCAGTATTCAAGAATTTAACAAGCGCCATTCGTGCGCTTGCTATGGATGCAGTACAAAAAGCCAATTCTGGTCATCCCGGTATGCCGATGGGCATGGCAGAGATTGCCGAAGTGCTGTGGATTCATCACTTACGGCATAACCCTGTCAATCCTGATTGGTACGATCGTGATCGATTTGTTTTATCCAACGGTCACGGCTCGATGCTGCTATATGCTTTATTGCACCTCACGGGTTATGATGTTTCCATCGAAGATATTAAAAATTTTCGTCAACTGCATTCTAAAACGCCTGGCCATCCTGAATATGGCTACACACCAGGCGTAGAAACTACTACCGGGCCGCTCGGCCAGGGAATTACCAATGCGGTAGGCATGGCGTTAGCTGAGAAAATACTGGCCGCAGAGTTTAATCGCCCGGGTTTCGAAATCGTTAATCACCACACTTATGTGTTCTTGGGCGATGGATGCTTGATGGAGGGTATTTCACATGAAGCATGTTCTTTGGCGGGTACGTTAAAGCTGGGTAAATTAATTTGTTTCTATGATGATAATGGTATTTCCATTGACGGCCACGTCGAAGGATGGTTTACCGATGATACTCCCAAGCGATTTGAAGCATATGGCTGGCACGTTGTGCCAAATGTAGACGGGCATAATGCAGTAGCAATTGAAGCGGCAATAGAAGCAGCCAAAAAAGTGCAAGATAAACCAACTATGATTTGTTGTAAAACAGTCATTGGTCTGGGTTCTCCGAATAAGGCTAATACACATGATGTGCATGGCGCAGCATTGGGCGACGCCGAAATTGCTGCGGCGCGTCCGCACATTGGTTGGCATCATCTGCCTTTTGAAATTCCACAGGATGTTTATGATGCTTGGAGTGCACGTGAAAAGGGTCAGGTGCTGGAGAACGCCTGGAATGAGCGTTTTGCCGAATATACTCAGAAATATCCTAAAGAAGCAGCTGAATTTAATCGCCGTATGCGCGGAGATTTGCCTGCTGAATGGGTAGATCACGCGGACAGCGTTATTAGTCAGATCAATGCCAAAGCAGAAACGATCGCCACACGCAAAGCATCACAAAATGCAATTGAGGCATTGGCACCGATCTTGCCAGAACTTGCTGGTGGATCAGCCGATTTGGCAGGCTCGAATCTGACCAAATGGTCAGGTTCAAAAGGTATCGCCGGAGATTCTGCTGCCGGAAACTATATTTATTACGGGGTTCGTGAATTTGGTATGAGTGCCATCATGAATGGTTTGTCGCTGCACGGCGGGGTCATTCCTTATGGTGGAACATTTTTGATGTTCTCCGAATATGCGCGTAATGCCCTGCGTATGGCCGCATTGATGAAGATTCGTAATATTTTTGTATATACGCATGATTCTATTGGACTGGGAGAAGACGGACCCACACATCAACCCGTAGAGCAAACCGCAACTTTGCGCCTGATTCCTAATATGGACGTATGGCGTCCCTGTGACACGGTTGAATCAACAGTCGCGTGGATACGGGCCATAGAACGGCGTGAGGGGCCCAGTTCCCTTATTTTCAGTCGACAGAATCTGGCTTTTCAGGAGCGCGATGCCATGACGATCGGCCTGATTTCCAAGGGAGGATATATTCTGTCAGAAGCTGCGAACGGTAAACCGCAGGCCATTATTATTGCTACGGGTTCTGAAATCGGGTTGGCCAGGGCTGCTCAAAAAGAGCTGACAAAAGAAAATATTATGGTTCGAGTTGTCTCCATGCCTTGTACCAATGTTTTCGATCGGCAGGATCGCACTTATCGAGAGAGTGTGCTGCCAAAAGGAATCCGGTGTGTTGCAGTTGAGGCGGGAGTGACAGATGGCTGGTATAAATATGTTGGCTCTGATGGTGAAATTGTCGGCATGAATACATTTGGTGAATCTGCGCCAGCGAATAAACTGTTCGAGCACTTCGGATTCACAATCAATAACGTCGTCAATGCGGTAAAAAAGATTTTGTAACAACAGGCAGCAATATTTTTATCAATTACAAATACAAATGGTGTTTGCTTAAGGAGGCGGTAGCATGACAATTAAAGTTGGTATCAATGGTTTTGGTCGCATTGGTCGCATGGTTTTCAGAGCATCGGTTGAAAAATTTAGTGATATTGATGTGGTTGCGATTAACGATTTGTTAGAGCCAGATTATCTCGCTTATATGTTGACACATGATTCTGTGCATGGCCGTTTTCGTGGAGAGGTGTCAGTCGAGGGTAACTATTTGGTAGTCAATGGCAAAAAGATTCGGTTGACTGCCATCAAAAATCCTACTGAGCTAAAATGGGGAGAGGTAGGTGCGGAGGTTGTCGTTGAGTCAACCGGACTCTTTCTGACTAAGGATGAGTGTGAGAAACACCTTCAGGCCGGCGCCAAAAAAGTTGTGATGTCAGCCCCCTCGAAAGACGATACTCCGATGTATGTGTACGGTGTAAATGATAAAACCTACCATGGTGAAGCCATTATTTCCAATGCATCGTGTACGACCAATTGTCTTGCGCCAATTGCCAAGGTACTGAATGATACTTGGGGAATCAAACGTGGATTGATGACAACTGTCCATGCTGCTACTGCTACCCAGAAAACGGTTGATGGTCCTTCTAACAAGGATTGGCGCGGTGGACGCGGTATATTGGAGAATATTATCCCGTCTTCGACTGGTGCTGCTAAAGCGGTAGGGGTGGTGATTCCAGAGTTAAATAAAAAATTAACTGGTATGGCTTTCCGGGTTCCAACCTCGGACGTTTCCGTAGTAGATCTGACGGTTGAGCTGGATAAAGATGCCTCTTATGAAGATATTTGCAAAGCGATGAAATCTGCCTCAACAGGCGCTATGAAAGGTGTTTTGGGCTATACGGATCAAAAGGTCGTTTCTACAGACTTCCGTGGGGAAAGTTGTACTTCGGTTTTTGATGCCGAAGCGGGAATACAGTTGGATAAAAGTTTTGTAAAGGTGGTTGCCTGGTACGATAACGAGTGGGGTTATTCCTGCAAAGTTCTGGAAATGGTTAGGGTGATCGCTGGCCATCATTGATCTGTATCATACATAAAGCACTACATGAGTAGCCTTAGAAAAACAGCGGTGGGTTAACACCAGTTTCATTTACTTGCCGACTGTTTCTTGCAATTTTTATATTTGTGGAGTAAATGTGTCTGTTATCAAGCTTGTCGATCTGGATCTGAAAAATAAACGTGTTTTTGTTCGGGCTGATCTCAATGTACCAATCAAGGATGGTAAGGTAACTTCGGACGCGCGTATTGCTGCTTCCATGGCGACGATTAATCATTGTTTAAAGCAGGGTGCAAGAGTAATGGTTACGTCGCATCTTGGCCGACCTGAAGAGGGAGTTTGGTCAGCGGAAAATTCACTGCGTCCGGTAGCGGATGATATCAGTAACCGTCTGGGTAAACCGGTACGGCTGATTCGTGACTGGGTGGCGGGTGGATTTGATGTTGCACCTGGTGAATTGGTTGTGCTGGAAAATTGCCGGGTCAATGTAGGTGAAAAAAGCAATGAGGATGAAACTGCACAAAAATATGCCGCTTTGTGTGATGTTTTCGTGATGGATGCGTTTGGCACAGCGCATCGTGCAGAGGCATCCACTCATGGAATCGCCAAGTTTGCACCTATTGCTTGTGCTGGAATTTTGCTCACAGAAGAGCTGGAGGCATTGACCAAAGCGCTGCATGAACCTGCAAGGCCAATGGTTGCTATTGTTGGTGGATCTAAAGTTTCCACCAAACTGACAGTACTGGAATCTCTTGCTGAGAAAGTTGATCAGTTAGTGGTCGGAGGCGGTATCGCGAATACCTTTCTGAAAGCTGCAGGGAATAATGTAGGCGGATCGCTGTGTGAAAATGATTTGGTACCGGTGGCCAAAGCCTTGATGTCAAAAATGACAGAGCGTAACGCTTCTATTCCAATTGCAGTGGATGTCGTGGTAGGGAAAAAATTTGCCGCAGATGAGCCCGCTGTTTTGAAGAGTGCGGATGCTGTCCTTGATGACGATATGATCTTCGATATTGGTCCAAAAAGTGCTGATATGCTGGTTAAAATTATCAAAGAAGCGGGAACGGTTGTCTGGAATGGTCCGGTAGGGGTATTTGAATTTGATCAATTTGGCGAGGGCACGCGTGCAATCGCGATGGCTATTGCAGAAACGAAGGCATTTACCTTGGCAGGTGGTGGAGATACGATCGCAGCCATACAAAAATACGGTATCTATGACAAGGTATCCTATATATCGACAGCTGGAGGGGCTTTTCTTGAATTCTTGGAAGGTAAGACGTTGCCTGCAGTAGAGATTCTTGAGTCACGAGCACGTTGAAAACAACAGGAACACCGATTAAATTTAACCAGTATTACCCGTTACTCTGGTTTTAGTCGATGTGGTATTTTTCTATTAAATCAAACTCTTGATGTGATGCGCAGAACCAAAATAGTTGCAACCTTAGGGCCGGCATCCAGTAATCCAGCAACACTTGCGCATATGCTGGAAGCAGGGGTGGATGTAGTTCGTATCAATTTCTCGCACGGTACACGAGACCAGCATATTGCCCATGTTGAGCAAGTTCGTTCTCTTGCTCGTTCAATTGGTAGAACGGTAGGCGTTCTGGCCGATCTGCAAGGTCCAAAAATTCGTATTGGAAAATTTCATCAGGGACAGATTGTACTGAGAACGGGTGATGAATTTATCCTGGACGCCCAGTGTGAATTGGGAGATCAGTTAAAGGTAGGGCTGGACTATCAAGCCTTGCCAGGTGATGTTGAGGCGGGCGCGACATTGCTGCTGGATGATGGGCGAATCGTTCTCAAAGTAATCAGGGTCGTGGGTAGCGCAGTGTTCTGCGAAGTGCTTCAGGGTGGAATATTGTCCAATAACAAGGGCATCAACCGCAAAGGTGGTGGACTAAGTGCTCCGGCATTAACGCAGAAGGATCTTGAGGATATCAAAACAGCTGCTTTAATGAAAGCGGACTATTTGGCAGTATCTTTCCCGCGTTCCGGTGATGACATGAGGAAGGCACGTATCCTGATGCAGGAGGCTAACTGCACAAGCCTGCTGATGGCAAAAATAGAACGGTCGGAAGCTATTCTTGCGCTGGACGATATTCTCGATGCATCTGACGCCATTATGGTTGCTCGTGGTGATCTGGCTGTGGAAGTGGGCGATGCCGCAGTCCCTGCATTACAGAAAAAAATGATACGTGCCGCACGTGCCGCAAACAAATTGGTGGTGACGGCAACACAAATGATGGAATCGATGATTTACAGTCCGATTCCAACACGTGCCGAAGTTTCTGACGTGGCCAATGCTGTCCTCGATGGCACAGATGCCGTGATGTTATCGGCTGAGTCTGCTGCGGGTCAATATCCGGTTGAGTCTGTGGCAGCTATGGCCAGGGTTTGCCTGGAAGCAGAAAAGGAATATACCGTTAACCTGAATTTTCGTCGATCACCTGAAACGGATGCAGTTAGTGTAGAAGATGCGATTGCGCGTGCAACGATGTATACCGCAACCAGCCTGAAGATTCGTGCTATCGCTGCGTTGACTCAGAGTGGTGTGACAGCACTGTTTATGTCTCGCAGGAGTTCCAAGGTACCCATTTTTGCGCTGAGTCCGCAAGAAGATACATTAGGTAAAATGACTTTGTTTCGTGGAGTTTATCCAATTGAGTTCGGTCACGGCTTGACTGATCCTGAACTTATTTTGGATCAGGCAGAAGATGAATTACTAAAACGAGGAGCGGTACGAGTTGGTGATCTAATTGTGATGACAATTGGAGAGCCGGTTGGTAAAGCGGGCGGAACTAATACCATGAAAATAGTTAAGGTAGGCGATTGTAAACTTCCTGCTCAGACAAAAACAGATAATACTTAATCGAATTATTTTATAGTTACAATTTTTGTACGTCTATCAGTACATAATCGAAATACCGAAATTTAATTCTAAACTAAAGGAGATTTGAATGGCACTCGTATCCTTGCGTCAACTACTGGACCATGCTGCTGAAAATGGTTATGGACTTCCAGCTTTTAATGTTAATAATCTTGAACAAATTCAGGCGATCATGCAAGCTGCAGATGAGTGTAACAGCCCAGTCATCATGCAGGGATCGGCAGGTGCCCGCAAATACGCGGGAGAGGCTTTTCTGCGGCATTTGATTGCCGGCGCTGTTGAGGCCTACCCACATATTCCAATTGTTATGCACCAGGATCATGGCGCATCTCCATCAGTCTGTATCAATGCTATTCGCAGTGGCTTTTCCAGTGTGATGATGGATGGTTCATTGGAAGCTGATGCCAAGACACCTTCTTCTTACGAATACAACGTACAGGTAACTTCCACCGTGGTGGATATGGCTCATGCAGTCGGTGTTTCGGTTGAAGGCGAATTGGGTTGTCTGGGTTCGCTTGAATCCGGCATGGGTGAAGCCGAAGATGGGCATGGCGCTGAAGGCAAACTATCGCATGATCAACTATTGACCGATCCTGAACAGGCTGCCGATTTTGTCAAGAAAACCGGAGTGGATGCGTTAGCAATCGCCATTGGCACATCACACGGAGCGTATAAATTTACACGCAAACCTACTGGAGATATTCTGGCAATAAAGCGTATCAAAGAGATTCATCAGCGTATTCCCAATACACACCTGGTAATGCACGGTTCAAGCTCAGTTCCACAGGAATGGCTGGATATTATCCGTGAGTTTGGTGGAGAGATGAAAGAAACTTATGGCGTACCCGTCGAAGAAATCCAGGAAGGCATCAAGTATGGTGTCCGTAAGGTGAATATCGACACTGACATTCGCCTGGCAATGACAGGGGCAATTCGCCGCCATCTGGCAAAAAATAAAAGCGAATTTGATCCGCGTAAATTACTTAAAGATGCAACAGTAGCTGCCAAGGATATATGTAAAGCACGTTTTGAAGCATTTGGATGTGCCGGGCAAGCCAGTAAAATCAAACCAATCATGCTGGAAGAAATGGCTAATCGCTATCTTCGTGGCGAATTAAAGGCTATTGTTAAATAATTTTTATCTGATACACAGCCTGACTGCTTGACTTGGAAATACCGGAATGTGCCTTTAAATAGCATCCGGTATTTCCAATTGGTTTTACTTTGATGCGCTAGTGATTGACTGATTGCTGGCTGGTTTGAGTAATAATACGATCACAGTAAGCAATCGCAATGGCTGAAAACAGGAAAGTCATGTGAATACCTGTTTGTGCAAGCAGCGTCTTTTCGTCGTAGGCACTTGCATTGATAAAGGTTTTCAGCAAGTGGATTGAAGAAATTCCAATGATAGCTGTTGCCAGTTTAACCTTCAAGACCGAAGCATTCACATGCGATAACCATTCGGGTTGGTCAGGATGTCCTTCTAAATTCATACGAGAAACAAAGGTTTCGTAACCGCCAATTATTACCATAATCAGCAGATTTGAAATCATCACCACATCGATCAATCCCAAGACGACTAACATGATAGCTGTTTCAGTGAGTTTAACGGGTTTTTCCGCACCTTTAATCGTAACTGTATCAAGAATATGCTGTAATGCATTCTGATTTCCCATAACGGCACCGATTAAATCTGACAATTCAACCCAGAAGTGAAACACATAGACGCACTGCGCCAGTACTAGCCCCAAATACAAAGGTAATTGTAACCAGCGGGTCAGAAAGAGAAAATTAGCCATGGTAGAGATTCTCTTGGCGTTACTTTGCTCGTACTTTTTTTCCATATCATTCATATTAATTTTAAATTTCAATAAATTCTCATAAAAGAGTGATTTTACTCTTGGCGAGAAATCTTATTAAAAGTGTTTGAGAATAATAGGTATCCGAAGATGCTCTCAAACCATCTATTCTGTCTGCCTGCCGGATTAAGCAGGCGTGACTACATCCAGTAGCAGCCGGGTTTTCTTGCGGTTTTGCCAGGTTGCATCATTTCCTGTTATGGATCGTATCGACTATACTCAGATTGTGTTCAGAATTGACTGAAAGGTGTGGAGTTTTTATGAAAGAGAATTATGTCAAAGTCGTCTGCTGACCCCAGGATTCTGATCCTGGATGATGAACCTTTTATGCTGAAGCTGCTGGCGCGTATGCTGGTGAATCACGGTTTTCCATTAGTAACCTGTTGTGAGAAAGGCGAAGATGCGTTACGGTTGGTAGATGACGTAACTACCCGGCCGTCTCTAATCATGCTGGATTTAAACATGCCGGGTATGGATGGCATTGAATTCGTCCGTCATCTGGTTGATCGAAATTTTACGGGTAGTTTGATTCTGGTGAGTGGTGAAGGTGAACGCATGCTCAGAACTGCCGAAAAACTGGTGCAGGCGCATAAAATTCAGATTCTGGGTTATCTGCAAAAACCAGTGCAACCTGATGCTCTGCTAATTTTGCTGTCGCACTTGACACCCTCAAATACAGTGGCGGCCAAGCTTGCGGGTTCAGATAAAACTTATGATGCGCAAGCCATCGGCACTGCCATTCAGTCCGGCGCCATCGTAAATTATTATCAGCCAAAAGTACGAGTGAATACCGGGAAAGTAGCGGGAGTGGAGACGCTGGTACGCTGGCGGCATCCGGTCGATGGCCTGGTTTATCCCGATCAGTTTATCGGACTTGCTGAAAAGTATGGCATGATTAATGCGCTTACCAGTAAAGTGCTTGAACAGGCTTGCGTTCAGGCAAAAATCTGGCAACAGGCCGGGCATGAGTTAAAAGTGGCGGTCAATGTTTCCATGGATAATCTGGCTTCACTCGATTTTCAGGATGTAGTGGTTGCGCTGGCGGCCAAAGCGGGCATTGCACCTAATAAAATTGTGCTGGAAATTACCGAAAGTCAGTTAATGGGCGACATGCGGGTTTCGCTGGAAATACTGACCCGGCTGCGGTTGAAGCGCTTCCATTTATCTATCGATGATTTCGGTACCGGGCATTCCTCTCTTTCACAGTTGCGCGATATTCCTTTCGATGAACTCAAGATTGATCAGGGATTCGTGCATCGTGCCTGGGAAAATGGGACGTTACGCGCCATTTATGACACAAGCCTTGCACTGGCGAAGCAATTGAATATGGAAGCGGTAGCGGAGGGCGTTCAGGACCGGCAGGACTGGAATTTGCTACGGCGAACTGATTGTAATCTGGCGCAGGGCAATTTTATTGCCCGCGCCATGCCTGCGGATGCATTTGAAGCGTGGCTTGTTGATTGGCAAAAGCGTCTTAAGGCAGAAGATCTCTTATCTGTACAGCCAGGAAATTGATACGAGATGGTCATATGGAGTAAGTTAGGCTAGGTATGTTATCAGAACCCGCTGATTTCATATGTAATTCCATTCTGATCACGCCTGCTTATACCGCGCTGCGAGCTGAAATAGAGTCTTGAGCCATCCGGACTAAATGCGGGGCCGGTAATTTCGGAGTGATCCTGGCCGATGATCTGTAGTAATGGTTTAATCATACCGGCGGCTAGAATCACAATTTCCATATTACCGCCGTCCTCCGCGATCAGCAATTCACCCGTAGCATTGGCGGTGATGTTGTCCACACCTGTTAGGACAGGATCTGGATGCTGTGATGCATCATAAATGATTTTTAATATTTGCCGGGATGTATCCAGTTCCCAGACGCGGTTATCGCCCTTGGTCGTGAAATAGATGAAACCATGGTGATACCAGATACCTTCACCGCCATTAAAATGGGTGGCAAGTGACGATTGTTTGCGGGTAGGCTGGAAATTGGCAGCGGGGTTGCGCACAGGATGCCAGATGACTCGGTTATTCTCGTTCCTGATTATCTGCATGACTTCCAGTTGGCCGGTCGTAAGATTGGGGAATCCGGTAGAGTCAAGCTGGAGGGCGGTATAGCGATACAGACAGCCGTCTGGTTCATCTTCAGTCAGATAGAGCTGCATGGTGCGCGTATCAACGGCAACGGCTTCATGCTTGAACCGGCCCAGCGCTTCGCGTACCATGGGTTCTCGCTTACCAAAAGGATCACACTCCCAGACAGCTCCCCGCTCAGTTTCCTCGCAGGATAGCCAGGTCTGCCAGGGCGTAGCGCCGCCGGCACAATTGTTGTCGGTCTCTTGCAATATTGAATAAGCATCAACCAGCATCCCCTGTCGGCTGAAACGTAGCGCACCCACACCACCTTTCCCATTTTTGCGTTCACTGTTGGAAACATAAATCCAGCCACCATCGGGCGTGCTGAAAGTTGCGCCACCATCTGGTGCGGCGTGCCATTGGTAGCTGAACAGGTTTTGCCCGGAGTGTGCCACGATGCGGGAAACAAGGCCATTTGGTAAGCGTATTCCATTCTCATCCGGTGCCTGCAGCGCGCCAGCAGTTGCCAGCCGGAGTGGGGTGGCGGCAATGCTGTGTGAGGTGAAAGTAAGCGGCGCGATAAATAATGTACTCAACCCCTGCAGGCCAAGCCTGCATAGTTTGCGCCGGTCGTGATCGATGCGGGAAGGGTTCATGATTTTATCCCTGATCAGTTGATTGGTTCTGCATCTGATTCGAATACGGTAACGGATTGATGCTTCAGGAGTTTGACAAAGGGTACAGTTTCATCCGTCGCTGTTAGTAAATGGTCGAGTAGTTGGCGTTTGTGCTCTCCGAGAATAACAAATACTATTTTCTTTGCCTTGATCAGGGCATGGAAACTCAGACTGATCCGCTGCGAAGGTGCTGCGGGTGGCGAGGCAACCTGACAGAGATGGGTGTCGTGCGGATCAAGCCGCATGCCGGAGAAAAGGGATGCAATATGGCCATCCTTACCCATCCCGAGAATAACGAGATCAAATGGTAATGGCATGGCTGCCAGGTGCGCTTCAATAGTGTTCATGGCTTCTTCTGGATGGGTGTGATCCGTTTTGAGTGAGATGAAACATGGCACGATAGGCATGTGCCTCAGGAAAATTTCACGCAGCTGTTTTTCATTCGAGTTGGCATCAGTAGTACCCACCCAGCGCTCATCACTCAGTGTGAGGTAGATCTGCTGCCAGGGCAGGTGCAAAGCGCCAAGTGCCGGTAAAAAAATGCAGGGTGTTTTTCCACCGGGAAGCACTAAACTTACGGATTTTCTTCTGGATAGTGTGTCGAGTAAACAGGTTGCGGTAAACTGTGCTACGCCATCGGCCAGTTTGCCAAGATCATCAAAGTAATAGCGATGGATCAGCTTGTCAGAAAGCATAAATCCGTAACAATTTCAATTTTGGTCGGAAAGGGATTCGCATCCTGTGGGCGCACACGGCCAAGAAAGGCGATGCCGTTTTGTTGCGCGCTTTCATAATCGATCAAGGCATCACCAATCATCAGCACACGCTGCTCATCAAAGCCATGCGCAGCCAGTATCTCGGCAATGATAGTCTGTTTGAGGTCGGGAGCTCCTCTTACTGCAGCAAAAAAAGGAGCAAGGTTGCGTTGCTCGACAATATTGCGTAATTCTTTTTCTGGGGTTCCAGATGCGATAAATAGCGGTATAAATTGTGATGCAGTGTGAATCAATGCTTCCGCACCTGCCACGGACGTGCTTTTAATGACTGCCTGCATGACCAGTCTGGAAAATTGCTGGTCGAGCAAGCATTCCTCCTCCTCAGTCAAGGGAGGTTTGTTCAGCAAATATTGCTGGAAGTATCGGAACTTGAGGTAACGAGACATGCCACCATTGGCACGATGATAAGCGACCGCTGCCTGCATGATTCGCTCGCCATATTGGCGATAGAGTTCCGCAAAGGCCGCAGTTTTGATATCACCGGATTCGACGATGACACCATCGAAATCAAAAATGATGGCCTGCCAATAGTCAATTGGTCGGGCAGTCAGCTTCATGCGCGATTATCGGGAGTGGCCGATGATATTTCGTTTGTTTCCTGTTGCTGATGAATTTCACGGATGCAATCAATTAACCCCTGTCCGAGATCGACATGTTCATTCAATACCAGTTTGCGGCCAATACGCGGTTGGAAGGCGTAGGGTGTAACCTGGTAATGATGCACGGGATTGGCTTCATCAAAATGCAATTCAATCTGGTCGGGCATAATTTCTGCAATCATGGTCATGACATCGCGTATCCGCAGCTTTTCCTGCCCCGTGAGCACGAGATGGCGGTTAGCAAATTCAGGAGCGAGAATCTGTACACTCATGCGTGCGGCATCCTCAACATGGATATATTCCCGGAGGGCATCGCCACTGCCGTGATACGTGATAGTCTTTTCCTGCAAAGCTTCGTATAGCATGCGGTAAATACCATTGCGCCTGTCTGCGCGACGGCCATACAGCGAACCATAACGTAAGATGGTGTAATCCAGTCCGTAACGTTCGTGGTAGGTTTCAGTAAAACGTTCTGCTGCCTGCTTACTGGCGCGGTAGAAACTGCCTGATTCAGAAAATACATAAACACTGCTGGCAAAGACAAAACGTTGTACCCCGGTAACGCGCGAAGCTTCCAGCGCGTGCATGTTACCAATGACATTGATATTGGCGGTAGCAAGTGGATGATTGTGCGCTTCATCGATATCGGCAATAGCAGCAAAGTTATACACGATTGAAGCATTTTGGGTAGCTTGAATTACCTGATCGAGATCCATCAAGTCACCAACGATCATTTCCTGATCAGCACGTCGATGCGGTGAAGGCTGCCGATCGAATAAGCGTACCTGAAAGCCTGCAGCAGACAAAGCATCGGCTACATGGCTACCGAGAAAACCACCGGCACCCAGCACGACCGCAATTTTCGCCTGTGATTGATCAGAGTGCTGCATCGATGACCCCTGCCTGAATCAGCCCTGCCCATAAGTTCTCCGCAGCTTCAATTTCCATGCGTTGCCGGGATTCTTTGGCCAGAGAACCCATATGGGAAGTCAACAGGATCTTGTCCTGATTGCACAGTACGCCGTGGTAAGGTTCCTGCTCAAAGCTGTCCAGAGCGGCAGCACCGAGATGGCCAGACGAAAGTGCCGCATCCAGTGCGGTTTCATCCACCAGTCCACCACGTGCGGCATTGATTAGAATGGCACCAGGTTTCATCTGGATGATATTGTTTGCATTCAACAAATGATGGGTTTTATCGGAATAGGGTAGATGAAGCGTGACCACATTGGATTGCATCAGCAGGTTTTCCAGCGGAATAAATGGAATGGTTTTAAGGGTCGTTTCGGAAAGATGCTGCAGATGGGGATCGTGGGCGATGACATTGGCGCCAAATGCCTGGCAGAGCCGCGCAACACGTCGGCCGATATGCCCCATTCCGATAATGCCTACCGTTTGTGCCGCCAGCAGGTGTCCCTGGGTTCGCGGCCACTGGCCCTGGCGCACCAGGCGATCAGTTTGCGTGATCTGGCGCAGGCAGGCGAGCATCAATCCCAATGTCAACTCAGCAACCGCCTGTGCTGGGGCTTCTGGTGTGTTGAATACGCTGATGTCCCGCTGCCTGGCCGTTTCCATAGCTACATTATCCAGTCCGGTTCCACAGCGTGCGATGACGCGCAAACCGGTTGCTGCGGACAGAACCCGATTGGTAAGCGGCTCAATACCCGCAATCAATCCGACAGTATCCACTCCAAGCAGTGTCATGATTTCGTCTTCCGTCAACTTGCGCTGGTAAGGATTGGAGGTGATGTGGATGCCGTGTGACAGCAGCCGCTTGATGATTGGATTGCCATCAAGGTCAAAGGAGGAGGTAGAAATAACGATTTTATTCATGAGCGGCTTTGATAATTTGCATATGAGAGCGACAAAGGGAATCAAGCATGCGGATATCCAGACTGTAGCCGAGAAAGGTGAATCCCTCCTGGATACGCTGTTTCAGCATGGCGGGATCGGGTTCAATTACATGCACGCCGCCTGCTTTGCGGTGACGCAGACCTGCTTGTAATACTTGCTTGATTGCGGCTTGCACATCCGGGTGATTGAGCTCACCGGGACGACCCATCGAACCCGATAAGTCATATGGACCGATGATATAGGCATCGACATTTTCTACCGATAAAATGGTATCGATATTTTTTACTGCCTCGATATGTTCGATCATGACAACGACGATTGCGTTGTCCTTCAGCCATTGCTGGTAGGCCGGAAAACCTGCGCCATAACCCTGGGCTCGCGCCAGGCCAACACCACGATTGCCTAGGGGCGGATAGTAAACCGAACTGACTGCGGCAATGGCATCTGCGGCAGACCTGATCATCGGCACCATGACGCCGGTTGCGCCAGCATCCATGACGCGCTTGATCTGGTCAGGATGGTTGGAGGTGAGACGCACAATTGCCGGGCATTGCCGTCCATCCAGCACCTGAATCAGGGTTTGAATTTCATTTAGCTCCAATACGCTATGTTCGGCATCGAGTACCAGCCAGTCAAAGCCGGCACAAGCCATAATTTCAGCAATGGAAGGGTGCCCTAGGGTAATCCATGAACCAATAGTTACTTCACATTGAGCAAGACGTTTTTTGAGCGACATGGTGTTTTCAGTATTGTTTGAGAAGCGGGTCATTTGCCAGCAAGGTGGCGACACGCGCCAGATCCGCTTCGGTATCGACTGCTTGCGTGTCATGACTGGTTTCAACCATCCTGACCGGATAGCCGTGTTCCATCAAGCGTAGCATGTCGATGGATTCGAGCTGTTCCAGCGGAGTGGGCGATAGTTGACTGTATGTTTTCAGGCAGGCCCGGGTAAATGGGATGATACAGACCTGTTTAAAAGTTGCGGTTGCCGCAAAACCTTCTTGAGAGAGTGTTGGAATGGGTTGGCGAGTCATGTAGAGCGCATTACCTTGGCGATCCATAACGACCTTGATAGTGTTGGGACTGTGGAAATCATCTTTGTTGTCGATACGGCGCACAAGATTGACGCAGGCCAGTTGAAGGTCATGATGAAAGGGTGCGACGGCGGCATTGATCATTTCCGGATGCACCATCGGTTCATCACCCTGTACCATGACGATCAGATCACCATCGACCTGCGCTGCGGCTTCCGCCACGCGGTCGCTGGCACGTTCGTGACGATCCGATGTCATGATGACACGTGCACCAAATGCTGTTGCCGCCTGCTGAATGGCTTCATCGCAGGTGGCGATGTAGGTGGCTGCCAGCGAGTGGCTCATGGCGACACGTTTGTAGACATGCTCCAGCATAGTGCGGGACAGTAGTGGTGCAAGCGGTTTGCCCGGGAATCGGGTAGAACCCATGCGTGCAGGGATAATGGCAATAGTTTGCATGATGCTTGAGTAGGTGTATGAATTAGGGTAGTGGATGAGGCGGTTCGGTTAAATGCACCTGGAAGTCAGGTGCAGGGTTGCTCGGTATATAATGTCGGATTTTCCCGCAGGGATCATACAATTCATAGTTCTTAACGATGGGATTGTTGGTTCATGCCCCTATCCTTGATCAGACCTATTATCACCGATGAAAGCCCTCTTTTTCCTGCGCCATTATAACGACATTGACCATATCACGCCGGTAATTGCCCAATGGGTTGCAGCTGGACATCATTGTGACGTGGTTTTAATTGGTGGATTCAGATTCCGGCATGACTATCGCGTAAATTATCTGGCGTCGCTGCAGGGAGTTCGGGTTGCACATATGCGTGAACTTTTTCCTGCATGGCTTTACCTGGCCTGGCGGCTGCAGATGCTGCTATTAACCGGCAATCTACGAAAGCTCTTCGTGGGACCAATCATTGCCTATCTCGCAAAAATTCATGACGAGAAACGACGAGCTCGTTTGTGGTGTAAGACCGTGCAATTTCTACTGGATCGTACTTTTCCCAATGAAGAGTGGGGTACGGTAGTTTTTGACTGGATTGAACGCAATTCCGTGATTGCACTGGAGTGGGTGGAAACAGTTATTGTGATGGCGCGTGCGCGAGGGGTGGGCAGTGTTTCTTTACCACATGGAGACAGCCCCCATGCCAATCAACTGATTCGGCGCGGAGAGTGGAAGCTCGGACCGGATACAACTTTTGCCGCCGCAAAGATCTTCGATCATGTGGTAGTCCCGAATCAACTGTGCGCACAGCGTTTTTTGCCTTTTCTGCAACCTGGTGCGATTGCGATTCTTGGTTCGCCACGCTACTGCGAAGCGTGGCTGGCAAAACTATTGGTACTGTTGCCGCCTTCACCATTAACGCCAAATCCGGACAAACTAAAGATCGTCATATTTTTGCGTAAAGCCAATTTTACGACTTTCTGGGAAGAAGTCAGCGAAGTGGTGCATCTGCTGGCAGCATTTCCAGAAATTGAACTTATCATTAAACCCCATACCCGCAGCGGCTGGAAGCAGTCCCTCACTCGCAGTCGCTCACTGAAAAAATTGACCCATGTCAGGGTGGCAAATGATGAGATGCATTCTATCCATTTAATGAATTGGGCGGATGTTTGTATTGACTTGGCAACTTCAGTGGTATTCGAGGCAATCAGGCGCGAAAAACCCGTGCTGGCGGCGGACTACCTGCACGCGGGGCGTTCTGCGGTAGCCGTCTATATGCCGGAAACCGAATTGCGCTGTCGTGATGATATTTACGAAAAAATAAACCATTTTCTCTCGCATGGCTGCCGGAATTTTTACGTGCCGGCACACCGGGAGCGATTCTTGACTGAGATGCTGGATGTGGGTGGAGTCGATGTATTACCGCGCTATGTGGAGTTAATTGAAAAAACGGGTAGCAGGCTATGATCAGGATTGGCATCGTCGTAACTTATCATAATTTTGTAAATAAATTTATCTTGCCTTGTCTGGATTCTTTAAGCAGGAATATAGGTTGTTCAAAATTTGTATGTGTTTTTGATAATGAGTCCAAACATGAGGATAACTATAAAGTCGTAGATTTTTGCCATGCAAACAAGGATTTTTTTTATACCAGGATTGAAGATCAGAATAAGAATGGTGGGCTGACGGCTACCTGGAATGCCGGTGTTGACCTATGCATTCAGCACGGATGTGAAATGATTTTTATCATAAATGACGATATTTTAATCAATGATACCTGGCGTTTTTTTGTGCAATCCATAACTGATGATGGCGTCGTGTATGGCCCCGTAACTAATAACCCCGGACATGCCTGGGTTGATCAGCATGAGCGTTGGATGTTTAAGCATTTGTTTGGTCATAACAAGAAAAAGCAATATTCCGGTAACGGAAAAGGTAGAAATGAGGATGTCACGCATGTAGGATTTGTCAATGGTTTTTGCTTTGGATGTACGGTAAGAACATTTACAAATCATATGTACGATGAGAAACATTATTTTGATCCAGACTTTCCTTTTGGTGGAAATGAAACCGAGTTTCAGCTCAGGCTGTTTAATCTTGAGCCAACCAAGAACAATACAAAAAATAAGAAACTGTTGAGCTCACTGGATGCCCATAATAGGGCTGTCATTGTTCCAAAATGCTATGTTTATCACTATAAAAACCATGCATGGAAAATAAATGGTGGTGGTAGATTTTCTAAGGAGCAGTTCAGTTGACTTACCTTTGATTGGGTTAAACCAAAATTAAAATCAAGCTTCAAATCCCTGTTTTGCTCTGTTTAAAGCGTCTTTCTTGAATGATCTGCAGACTGGATTAAAAAAATGAATTTTTCAATTCCCGTCCCAATCAACTCATTTCAGCGTGAATTCATAGTCAAAGTCATTCTCGTTTTGTTTTGCGCTACCTTTTGGTTTGGTTCGCTATATAAATATACGGTACCGCTGTTGCTACTGGCATGGCTGATAGATGACGGAGTTGTGAAATTTAAATCTTTAATTAAAGAGCCGCTGGTTCAAGCCATATTGATTTTGTGTGCGGTTTTGCTGATAGGGACGCTATGGGGTGAAGCGCCACTGGCTGGTCGCAAAAAATGGATAAAATATTTTTTACTTCTACTTTATTTACCATTCCTCTCATTGCTAAACCGAGACCGGCTTCTCTATGCAATCGGCGGTTTGCTTGCTGGATATGGATTAATTTTGTCGGTCGGAGTGTACCAGTGGATCGCTAATGGGGAACAGGGAATACCTGCTCTCGATATGTCTTATTTACGGTTTTCTGCAATTCTGGGTGTCGCTGCAATTTTTTCAGTTTATTTTGTTTGCTATAGTCGTAATTGCGTGGTTCAAATCTCTTTACTTGTATTTGGTTTGATATTGCTTTTTCTGCAATTTCAGCAAAATGCACGTGGCTTTCTATTGGCGACTCTACTTACACTACTGGTGCTGATATGGAATCATTTTTGGACGAATATGCGTCGTTTTGCCGCTTTACTGCTAGCGTTAATCATATTTGTTGGAGTTTTTGCCTATACGAGTCCCGTCATACAGGATCGTTGGGTACAGGCGCAGCAAGATTTTGTGAAACTGCAGCAGGCTGATTACAGTAGTAGCATTGGCTATCGGCTAGCGATGTGGGATGTGGGGTTGCATGGTATTTTGCAGCAACCTTTCTGGGGACATGGTACGGGTTCACCGGAGCATTATTTTAACCAGACAATCACGAACTATAAGGGTGGAGTGTATAAGGATTTGCTTGATTTCCATCCTTATGCGCATTATCACAATGATTGGATCGAGATCGGTATGCATGTGGGGTTGCTGGGTATCTTTGCTTTAATGTATTTGTTTTGGGCGTGGTACGTAACTTTCAAGCGATGTGGAATGGTTTTACTGGGAACAAGCGTAGTCTGTTTTATATTGTTATCAGGGTTGACTGAAGTGTTTATGATTTTTTATCGTATTCCCGTTCTTTTACTAATCATAACCGGAATAACGGTTGTCTATTGTCAGAAAGAAAACAACCTTAACGTAGAGGGTACGTTGCATGCGTGATTTGTTGTCTCCAACAGCCGAAAACCTGAACAGTATCGATCCGGTTCATCCTGAAATAGAGACTTATTTGCTAAATCTGATCACACGAACCAATCATCCTACGTTGTTGCAGATGGAGTCTTATGCTAAACAAAATGGGTTTCCCATTGTGAATAGATTGGTAGGTGTTTTTCTGGAGATACAAGCGAGAATGATCAATGCCAGGAGGATTTTTGAGTTTGGTAGTGGCTACGGTTATTCGGCTTACTGGTTTGCGCGAGCAGTCGGTGAGGGTGGACAGGTCATCTGTACGGATGGAAATCCACGCAATCTTGAACCAGCCAAGCAGTATTTGACGGATCTCGGTTTATGGGAGCGTATTGATTTTCAAATAGGATTCGCGCAGGATATTTTTATGAAAACCCAGGGGGATTTTGATATTTGTTATAACGATGCTGATAAGGGAGGTTACCCCGAAATCTGGGCGCTGGCAAAAAAACAGATACGCCCAGGTGGGTTATATATTGCAGACAATGTATTGTGGCATGGCCGTGTGGTGCTTGCTCCTGGTAGTTTTACCGATGTCAAATCTGGCTGGACTGAGGCGATTAGAGAGCATAACCACCTGATTTTCAATGATCCAGAATTTGATGCCTTTATTAATCCAATCCGTGACGGCGTTATCGTTGCACGAAGAAAAATGGCATAATGACACCCTGCTAATAGTAATTTCATTTAAAAGGAAGAAATATGCAAATTCATGTTTATGACACCTATGTCAAGGCCAGTGATGGCCATACTATGCATTTTGATGTATTTACTGATGTAAAAGATGAAGAAAAAGCTGTAGAGTACGCCAAGCAATGGCTTGCCTCAATCGGAGAGCAAGACGCGACCGTTACCAGTGAGGAATGCCGCTTTTGTCATAGCCAGGCTGCTCCTGAGGAGGTAACCGAGGCAATCAGGCAGAATGGTTATTACATTTATAAAATGGAAGGTTGCCGCTAATAATTATGAGGTGTCAGACTATGAGAAAAAAACTAATTTGTGCATTAACCTTTTTTACTTTTGCAATACCCACCGCACTGGTCTATGCGGATGAGCCTAAAAATATTGGTGAATTTGATGACTGGACAGCCTATTTGTTCATGGAAGGTAGTAACAAGGTCTGCTATATGGTCAGTAAGCCCAAAAAACAGGAAGGTGATTACGTAAAACGAGGTGATGTTTTTGCGCTAATCACGCACCGTCCTTCTGAGAAGAGCAGTAATGTATTTAGCTTTGTCGCCGGTTATCCTTATAAAACAGACAGTGAAGCAAGTATTATTATTGGTCAGCAAAATTTCAAACTGTTTACCCAGAACGAAACGGCTTGGGCTGCAGATGCAGCAACGGATAACCGTCTGGCTACGGCGATTCGTAATGGCAGCAGCATGATCGTTAAAGGTACATCAGCCAAAGGAACGCAGACGACTGATACCTTCGGGTTGAAAGGCTCGTCGGGCGCGTACGCAGCAATCAGCAAAGAATGTGGTATCAAGTAGTCTTTGGAGTGAGATATGACAGACGACAAGCTGACGATTTACTACAAACCGACATGTAGTAAATGTCGGGCTGCACTAGAGATTCTAGAAGAAAGTGGTCTGGAGTTTGAGCGTGTCGACTATTATCAGTCGCCACTAACAGTAACACTGCTGCGTGAGTTGGCGCAAAAGTTGGCAATTTCTGTCAGGGGATTGTTGCGTCAGGACGAGCCATTAGCTCGGGGTACCGAATCCATGGATGATGATGTGTTATTACAATTAATGGTGCGTCACCCCGATCTAATTCAGAGGCCAATTGTCGTGCGCGGCACCCAGGGCGCACTGGGACGCCCGCCGGAGAATATCAAGCAGTTGCTTGATTAGAACAAGTCAGGTAGCAAAGCGGAAGCACGGTTACCTGACGAGGTCATAGAATTTACTCAGCAGAAACTTTGTTTGTGCTGCGCGCGGGTAGTTTTTCTCTAATTCTGGCAGATCTTCCTGATCTGTCTCTTAGGTAGTAAAGTTTTGCGCGCCTTACTGCACCTCTCCGTTTAACTTCCATGCTGGCAATCAACGGTGAGTAAGTTTGAAAGGTGCGTTCTACCGCTTCGCCGCTGGAAATTTTTCTAACAATAAAGGAAGAATTCAGCCCCCGGTTTCGCTTGGCAATTACAACCCCTTCAAAAGCCTGGATGCGTTTACGATCGCCTTCTACTACGTTGACACTGACGTTGATTGTATCGCCCGGGGAAAAATCTGGAATGACCTTACCTAGCCTTTCTATTTCTTCAAGTTCTAGTTGTGCGATTAGATTCATGTCGTTCTACTCCTGTTTATAATCATGATTCAAGTGTGATAGTAATTTCTGCCCGATTTTATAACAGATGGTTACTATAAATCCATATTATCCGGATTTTGTATTTTTCTCTGTAAGTTTAAATTCTTCCAATAATAATTTTTCTTGGTCTGGCAATCCATTTGGGTATTTTTTTATTAGTAAATCAGGTCGTCTTAGCCAGGTTCTGCCTAGTGATTGTTGTAATCTCCAGCGATTAATTCTAGAGTGATCACCCGTGAGCAACGCCTCCGGAACGGGTTGTTCTCGATAAATTTGGGGGCGCGTGTATTGTGGATACTTAAGTAAGCCATCAACTAGAGAATCATTATTAGCAGATTCTGCATCCCCTAGCGCCCCTGGTAATTGTCTGACTATTGCATCTATTAGTACCATGGCAGCAAGTTCACCTCCAGAGATGACGTAATCACCAATCGAGAGTTCTTCATCAACATGTTGCGCTATGAGGCGTTCGTCTATGCCTTCGTAGCGCCCGCAAATCAGAGTAACCCCATTCATGGAAGTCAGCTGTGAAACCCTCGCGTGATCAATACGTTTTCCCTGTGGTGATAAATAAATAACCCAGGTTTTATCGGCAACATTTTCTTTTTGCCATTTCTGTGCGCCGGAAATAGCCAGATCTAGTGGCGCCGCCATCATAACCATGCCTGCTCCCCCACCATAGGGCGCATCATCTACCTTTCGGTAACAATTGTTGGTGTAATCGCGCGGATTCCAAGTGCGCAATCGGTAGAGGTTTTTTTTATACGCCTTGCCTGTTATGCCAAATTGCGTTACAGCATCCAGCATGCCAGGTAGCAAGGTGATAACATCAAATTCAAAAGTCAAAGTACATTGTCTTCAATAGTCAATGCCCCAGTCTACAGTGATTTCCTTGGAGGACAAATTCACCCTGGTAATGACCGAATCTATAAATGGAATCAATAATTCCTGCTTACCTTCTGGTCCTTGTATCTGTAGTGCATCATTCGCCCCCGTTTTAAGTAACCCGGTGACTCGACCTAAAAGATCGCCATTGAGATCAAATACATTAGACCCAATTAAATCAGACCAATAGTAACCATTCTCACCATTTTCCGGTAGTGGCGGTAAGTGGCTACGTGGTACAGCTATTTGTTGTCCTCTTAATGCCATCACGCTCAAACGGTCATTGTATTCTTTTAGTTTTACAATGATGTGTTTGCCGGATACAAGACAATCTTCTGGACGATGCGCAGCCCAGTGCGCATTTTGTTTGCCAAACCACCAAACTGGATAGCCCAACAAACCATCGCTCTTTTCGGTGCAGCTGACTACTTTAATTTGTCCCCGAATTCCATGAGGCCCGCTTACGTAACCCATTACCACCATTTCTTCATGGGGATTTTTGGTTAAGATTGATCCTGGATCAACTTTGGGATTGGATATTTTGCTGTTTGCCAAATTGTTTGAGAAGTCTGGAAACGGTATCAGATAGCTGTGCACCCTGAGATTGCCAATAAGTTAGCCGATCGAGCTTAATCCTTAAATTTTCCTCGCCTCCTGTTGCCCTTGGGTTATAAAACCCAACACGCTCAATAAACCTGCCGTCTCGCCTAAAACGAGAATCCGCCACTACCATATTATAAAAAGGGCGTTTTTTAGCGCCACCTCTCGCTAACCTGACTACTACCATATTGCTCCTTGTTGGTTTGGGTTTGAGAACATTTCTTAAAAGAGAGATTTTTTCTTTGCTCGTAAAGATTGCTGCATATCGACCTTCTTAACGATACGACAGACACAAGCAAGCCAAAATTTAAATACTTTTCAATTTTTGATTGCTTAAAGGCGGAATTATAAGGCATCTTGTCGTTAATTAGCAAGTCGTGTGTGTGGTTGTATACGGGTGTTAAATCTGAGTATTCAAGATTTTATGGTTTTTTTATAATCTCTTTCCGCTTTTATTTCTTACAGGATTAATTGGCACTATTTACGCCTGCAATCTCCGATTGTGGTAGCTGGTTAATGACTGTGCTGATAATCCGGTGGCCTCAAAGGGATATGGAGTGATACAATTCTGACACCATATAAAGCAGAACTTCTAAAGGAATATAATAAAATATAATTATTTCTTGGTTCTGCGGGTATTGTAACGACAAGAAACTTAATAAGAAATTTGTTTATTTCTGTAAATATTTTATTTAAGTAAAAGTTAATCATGATTGACACAATGCTTGGTAGCTACTTTCCAATTTTACTCTTTATTCTCGTGGGGTTATTCGTTGGGATTTTATCGATGCTTGCTGGTTGGCTGCTTGCACCTAACAGGCCGGATGAAGCAAAACTATCTTCGTACGAGTGTGGATTTGGTGCGTTCGAAGATGCGCGTATAAAGTTTGACGTGCGCTATTATTTAATAGCTATCTTGTTTATTCTGTTTGACCTTGAGATTGCCTTTTTATTTCCTTGGGCAGTAGTATTGAACGAAATAGGCTGGTTTGGTTTTGTTGCTATGCTGGTTTTTCTTGGTATTCTTGTGGTCGGTTTTATTTATGAGTGGAAGAAGGGCGCTTTGGAGTGGGATTAAGCCATGGGTATTGAAGGAACGTTAGATAAAGGGTTCGTGACAACCAGTCTGGATTCCTTGATTAATTGGGGGCGAACCGGATCAATGTGGCCAATGACGTTTGGTCTGGCTTGTTGCGCAGTTGAGATGATGCAGACAGGAGCTTCGCGCTATGATTTGGATCGATTTGGAATTGTGTTTCGGCCCAGTCCGCGTCAGTCGGATGTAATGATAGTTGCGGGAACGCTGTGTAATAAAATGGCACCTGCGCTACGCAAAGTTTATGACCAGATGGCCGAGCCGCGTTGGGTCATTTCGATGGGTTCCTGTGCCAATGGCGGCGGATATTATCATTACTCTTATTCGGTTGTGCGAGGATGTGATCGGATTGTTCCTGTGGATATCTATGTTCCGGGGTGCCCGCCTACAGCCGAAGCATTGCTCTATGGAATCATTCAGTTGCAGAACAAAATTTTGCGCACCAATACAATTGCACGCTAATTTCTGGTAAATGACAAATATACGTTTTGAGAAACTGACTGCGGCACTCCAAAATATCCTGAGCGATCAACTGGTAGATATAAATCAGGCTTTGGGGGAAGCCACTGCTGTAGTGGACTCGGCAAAATTGTTGGAAGTTGCGGGGTTATTAAAAAACCATCCTGAATTTGGATTTGATACCCTTGTTGATATCTGTGGGGTAGATTTTAGCGAGTATTCAACTGATACTCATGCTGGTCGAGGCCGCAGGGGTAGACGTTTTGCGGTGGTATATCATCTGCTGTCAGTTCAGTATAATCACAGATTACGTTTGCGAATATTTGCAGATGACAATGAATTTCCGGTAGTCGATTCCGTGATGTCAGTTTGGCCGGTTGCCAACTGGTTTGAACGCGAGGCATTTGATCTTTATGGTATTGTTTTCAATCATCATCCTGATTTGCGACGTATTCTGACTGACTATGGTTTTATTGGTAACCCGTTCCGTAAAGATTTTCCATTATCTGGTCATGTTGAAATGCGTTATGACGAGGGGCAGAAGCGAGTCATTTATCAGCCAGTCTCTATCGAGCCTCGTGAAATTACACCTTATATAATTCGTGAGGAACAATATGGCGGCAGCGAGGAATGATCGATTCAAAAACTGGGTCAGATTTTGATATGGCTGAGGGAGAAATAACTTAAATGGCTGAAATTCGTAATTACACCATGAATTTTGGGCCGCAACATCCCGCCGCGCATGGCGTGTTGCGATTAGTCATGGAGCTGGACGGCGAAGTAATTCGTCGCGCGGATCCGCATATCGGTTTATTGCATCGCGCAACCGAGAAGTTAGCTGAAAATAAAACTTATATTCAGTCAGTTCCTTACATGGATCGACTTGATTATGTTTCTATGATGGTCAACGAACATGCCTATGTAATGGCGATTGAAAGACTGCTTCAAATTGAAGTGCCGATTCGCGCACAATACATTCGTGTTATGTTTGATGAAATTACGCGCATTCTCAACCATTTGTTATGGTTGGGTGCGCATGCGCTGGATGTGGGCGCAATGACAGTTTTTCTCTATGCTTTTCGTGAGCGGGAAGACTTGATGGATTGTTATGAAGCAGTTTCCGGTGCCAGATTGCATGCGGCGTACTATCGGCCGGGGGGGGTGTATCGTGATTTGCCAGATACTATGCCACGATATCAGTCCTCTAAAATACATGATGAAAAGACAACAGCTGCGCGTAATGAAAATCGTCAGGGTTCATTGCTAGACTTCATAGAGGATTTTACCCAACGCTTTCCCAGATATGTTGATGAGTACGAGACCTTGTTGACGGATAATCGTATCTGGAAGCAGCGCTTGGTTGATATTGGAGTGGTATCTCCAGAGCGTGCCAAGGCGCTGGGGTTCAGTGGCCCGATGTTGCGGGGGTCTGGAGTGGCGTGGGATTTGCGTAAGAAGCAGCCATACGAAGTTTATGATCAGGTTGATTTTGATATCCCGGTTGGTACCAATGGTGATTGCTATGACCGTTATCTGGTTAGAATCGAGGAATTCAGGCAATCTAACCGCATCATCAAACAGTGTGTTGATTGGCTGAGAAAGCACCCTGGACCGGTAATAACTGATAATCATAAGGTTGCTCCGCCATCACGGCTTGATATGAAGCAGAATATGGAGGAAATGATTCATCATTTCAAGCTGTTCACCGAGGGTATGCATGTTCCGCGGGGAGAAATCTACGCGGCAGTGGAGCACCCTAAGGGTGAGTTTGGTATTTATATCATTTCAGATGGCGCCAATAAGCCCTATCGCCTAAAAATACGAGCGCCTGGTTTTGCGCATCTGGCGGCAATGGATGAAATGACACGAGGCCATATGATTGCCGACCTTGTGGCGGTGATTGGTACGCAGGATATCGTGTTTGGTGAAATTGACAGATAAGAAGAAATTCGCTCATGTTAAGTATTGAATCACTAAAAAAGATTGACCGAGAAATTGCTAAATATCCTGAGGATCGAAAGCAATCGGCAGTAATGTCTGCATTGGCTATCGCACAGGATGAAAAGGGATGGTTGGCAACAGAGACTATGGACTATGTTGCTAACTATCTGGGTATGCCACCTATTGCTGTGTACGAGGTGGCAACGTTCTATAATATGTATAATTTGCAGCCTGCCGGGCAATATAAACTGACGGTCTGTACCAATCTTCCCTGTGCATTGAGTGGTGCCAATCAGGCTGCCGCATACTTAAAACAAAAACTCGGAATTGATTTTAATGAAACATCTGCTGATGGTTTGTTTACCCTGAAAGAAGGTGAGTGCATGGGTGCTTGTGGAGATGCTCCGGTTTTGCTGGTTAATAACAAACGTATGTGTAGTTTTATGACCAATGAGCAGATAGATCAGCTAATTGAGGAATTAAGCAAATGAGCGAATCTGTTCAGGTAATTTTGGCAGGTGTTGATACTAACGATCCTGAAAATTGGAAATTAGCGAACTATCTTCGTCGCGATGGCTACGTTGCATTAAAAAAAATTCTCTCCCAGAAGATATCACCCGAGATGGTGATCGAGGAAGTTAAGAAATCTGCTTTACGCGGACGAGGAGGTGCAGGTTTTCCAACAGGGTTGAAATGGAGTTTCATGCCACGTAACTATGATGGCGAGAAATATCTGGTTTGTAACTCTGATGAAGGTGAGCCGGGGACATTCAAGGATCGTGACATCATGCGATTCAATCCTCATGTTCTAATCGAGGGCATGTTAATTGCAGCTTATGCGATGGGGGTTCGTCGAGGATATAACTATGTTCATGGTGAGATATGGGATACCTATGAGCGTATGGAGGAGGCTGTCGGTGAAGCCTATGAGGCTGGTTTTCTGGGCGATAATATACTGGGGTCTGGCTTCAGCTTTTATCTTTACAATCATCATGGTTATGGCGCGTATATTTGCGGAGAAGAAACAGCATTGCTGGAGTCAATCGAAGGTAAAAAAGGACAGCCCAGATTTAAACCGCCATTTCCTGCAAATTTTGGGTTATATGGTAAGCCAACGACGATTAACAATACGGAAACATTCGCAGCAGTTCCCTGGATTATTCGCCATGGGGGTGAACAATATTTGCAATTAGGTAAGCCCAATAATGGTGGAACCAAGTTATTTTCTGTTTCTGGGCATATTAATAAGCCCGGAAATTATGAAGTTCCCATGGGTACGCCATTTGCAAAATTGCTGGAAATGGCGGGTGGCATGCGTGACGGCAGGAAACTAAAGGGATGCATTCCCGGTGGATCGTCCATGCCGATTTTGCCTGGGAATGTCATGATGGAAACTGATATGGATTACGACTCCATTGCGAAGGCCGGGTCAATGCTTGGCTCTGGCGCGGTTATCGTCATGGATGAAACCACTTGCATGGTACGTGCTCTGGAACGGCTTTCCTACTTTTATTTTGAGGAATCCTGCGGGCAGTGCACACCATGCAGAGAAGGAACAGGTTGGTTGTACCGAATTGTTCATCGTATTGAGCATGGCAAAGGCCGTAGTGAGGATATTGACCTGCTGGATAATTTGGCAGATAACATACAAGGACGCACGATTTGTGCGCTGGGTGATGCTGCTGCTATGCCAGTACGTGCGATGTTGCAGCATTTTCGGGAAGAATTTATCTACCACATTGAGCATAAAAAATGCATGGTGTAGGTGTCTGATTTTTTATTTGGCCTCGATGTTCACTAATCCGAGAGTATTCGGTTGATGATTAAAATAGAAATAGACGGGAAAGAAGTTGTGGTACCTAAAGGTAGTTCGGTAATGGATGCCGCCAAGCAGATCGGGGTCTATATTCCCCATTTTTGCTACCACAAAAAATTGTCGATTGCCGCAAATTGCCGGATGTGTTTAGTTGAAGTAGAAAAGGCACCGAAGCCTTTACCTGCCTGTGCTACGCCAGCAATAGAAGGTATGAAGGTTTCAACTCATTCGCAGCAGGCAATTAAGGCTCAAAAAGGGGTGATGGAATTTTTGTTGATTAATCACCCCTTGGACTGCCCAATTTGTGATCAGGGAGGAGAATGCCAGCTTCAGGATCTGGCAGTGGGATATGGCGCTAGTGAATCCCGTTATCAGGAAGCCAAACGTGCGGTTGCTAATAAGAATCTTGGCCCCCTGATTGCTACCGATATGACACGCTGTATTCATTGCACTCGTTGCGTACGCTTTGGTCAGGAGATTGCCGGCATCATGGAACTTGGTATGGCAGGAAGAGGAGAACACTCTGAAATTCTAGCGTTTGTCGGTAAAACTGTCGATTCCGAATTATCTGGTAACGTTATTGATCTTTGCCCAGTTGGGGCGCTAGTCAGCAAGCCTTTCCGTTATTCAGCTCGCACATGGGAGTTGTCGCGTCGAAAATCTATCAGTCCACATTGTGGATTGGGCAGCAATCTGGTTGTGCAGGTTAAAAATGATCGTGTAATGCGGGTCTTGCCACGGGAAAATGAAGGGATCAATGAGTGTTGGCTTTCCGATAAAGATCGTTTTTCTTATGAAGGACTTAATTCCGAAGACCGCATGACAGTACCAATGGTAAAGAAAAACGGTCAATGGCAAAACTGTAGCTGGGAGGATGCCTTGACACAGGTGGCAGAGGGGTTTCGAGGTGCGATTGACAGGTATGGCAAGTCAAAACTTGGCGCGCTGGCTTCTCCGCACAGTACTCTGGAGGAGTTATATCTGCTGCAGAAATTACTACGTGGACTCGGTAGTCAAAATATTGATCACCGTATACGTCAATCAGATTTTCGTGCGGATCCTCTACTGCAAGGTGTTCCCTGGCTTGGAATGTCTATAGCAGAAATATCCAACTTACAGTCTATTTTGATTATCGGTAGTACGCTTCGGAAAGATCACCCATTGCTTGCTCAGCGCGTGCGTCAGGCAGTGCATAAGGGCGCACAGCTTAATCTTGTGAATCCGGTTGATGATGATTTATTAACAAAAACTGAGAATCGTGCTGTTGTAGCGCCGAGTAGAATGTTGGAAATACTCGTACAAATACTGAGAGTGGCTTCGGAAATCAAGGGTGAATCAGTCAGTGAAAATCATAGACAGGCATGTGAGCAGGTCAAGGTAACAGATATGGCCAGAGCTATCGCGGTCAGTCTTATTGAAAAAGCACCAGCAGCAATTTTTCTAGGGAACATGGCGCAGCATCATCCGCTTTATACCGATCTGTTCAGTATTTCCCAAGCGATAGCCGAAGTGACGGGCGCCAGATTAGGTTTTTTAGGCGAAGCAGCTAATAGCGTTGGTGGATATGTAGCAAATGCGTTACCGTGGGATAGAAAAACCAGATCAGCGACATCAAAAGAATCAGATAATATTGGTTTGAATGCGGCACAAATGCTGGGCTTAGACTCAACTAGTAGTGACACTGCCTGTGCGGCATTGCTTCTACTAAATATCGAGCCGGAACTTGATTGCTACAACGGGTATCAGGCTAGAAAAGCATTGGATAAGACTGCGTTCGTGGTTTCACTGAGCAGTTACAAGGGTAATGTTACAGATTATGCAGATGTGGTATTACCGATTGCACCATTTACAGAAACTTCAGGTACCTTTATTAATACGGAGGGACGGATACAGTCTTTCAAGGGTGTGGTCTCTCCATTGGGAGAGACTCGGCCTGCCTGGAAAATATTGCGAGTTTTAGGAAATCTTCTTCAACTTGATGGTTTTGGGTTTAATTCTTCTGAAGAAGTATTGAGGGAGGCTATTCCATCCGAAGAGCAAGTTTCTGAAGACTTGATCAATAAATTAAATACATATGCCATTAATGTTCAATCGCCTTTTAATGGCATAGAAAGGATCGGTGAATTACCTATTTATCAAACTGATCCAATTGTAAGGCGGGCACCCGCCTTACAGGCGACGCAGGATGCCAAACGACCATTGGTATTTGCTTCGTCTGTTTTGCTGGATAAAGTAAGTATTAATGCTGGTGAAAGCGTTAAAATTATCCAAGGTAATGGTACGGTGATTCTAGAAATGTCAGTTGATGATAGTTTGCCGGAAAACTGTCTGCGTGTGGTTAGCGGATGTTCAGCAACCTCATCGCTAGGTGGAATGTTTGACGAGATTACCCTTGAAAAATTATAAGATCTAAAATCAGGATCAGATAATGGATGACTTGCAACAACTATTTGAGCAGACTTTTGGGTATAACTGGGGTATTTCCCTTTTTCTGTTGATAAAAAATCTCTTGCTTATTTTGGCAATTATTGTCCCGCTGTTATTGGGTGTGGCATATCTGACATTTGCCGAGCGCAAGATTATTGCCTATATGCAGGTTCGAGTAGGCCCTAATCGGGTAACTTTTTTTGGCATCTCCTGGTTGAAAGGGTGGGCGCAACCTATCGCTGATGCCGTCAAAGCGATAATGAAGGAAATTATCGTACCGACTGGAGCTAACAAATTCCTGTTCATCATCGCACCTATACTTTCGTTGGCGCCAGCGTTGGCAGCCTGGGCAGTGGTTCCTTTTTCGCCGGAACTTGTTCTGGCAGATATTAACGCTGGCTTACTTTACATCCTGGCGATGACTTCACTTGGAGTCTATGGAGTGATTATTGCTGGCTGGGCATCCAATTCCAAGTATGCATTTCTGGGAGCCATGCGTTCGGCAGCCCAGGTGGTCTCTTATGAACTGGCAATGGGATTCGCATTGGTTTGTGTGCTAATGATGTCAGCAAGCCTTAATCTGGGTGATATTGTTGCTGGTCAGCAGGGTGGCAGCTTTCTCAATTGGTATCTGATACCGCTATTTCCGATGTTTTTGGTTTATTTCATATCGGGAGTTGCCGAGACCAATCGCGCTCCTTTTGACGTAGCTGAAGGTGAGTCCGAGATCGTGGCAGGATTCCACGTAGATTATTCTGGTATGGCTTTTACCGTATTTTTTCTGGCGGAGTACGCCAATATGATTCTGGTAGCAACTTTGGCGAGTATTATGTTTCTTGGTGGCTGGTTGCCTCCGGTAGATGTAACACCATTTAATCTTGTTCCGGGATTGGTATGGCTACTGCTCAAAATAGTCTTGATGCTATTTTTCTTCTTGTGGTTTCGTGCAACTTTTCCACGTTACCGTTATGATCAGATCATGCGGCTTGGCTGGAAGATTTTTATCCCGATTACCTTAGTGTGGATAGTTTTGCTGGGTGCCGTCATGCAATTACCGGAATCCGTGCAGCAAAGTTTTCCGCTTAATCTCTGGTTTGGTTAAAAGTGAGAAGCAATAATGGATCGAATTAGACAATTCTTTAAATCTTTCCTGCTGTTTGAACTATTGCAGGGGATGAAGGTAACTGGACGCTATCTGTTTTCACCGAAGATTACGGTGCATTACCCGGAAGAAAAAACACCGCAATCTCCTCGATTCAGGGGTTTGCATGCACTACGACGCTATCCGAATGGAGAGGAGCGGTGTATTGCTTGTAAGTTGTGTGAGGCAGTTTGTCCCGCAATGGCAATTACAATTGAATCAGATCAACGGGAAGATGGCACGCGTCGGACAACTCGTTATGATATCGATATGATTAAGTGCATCTTTTGTGGTTTTTGTGAAGAGGCTTGTCCAGTTGATGCCATCATTGAAACGCGGGTGCTTGAATATCATGGTGAGATTCGGGGCGATTTAACCTATACCAAGGAAATGTTGCTTGCAGTGGGTGATCGCCATGAAGAGCAAATTGCCAAGGATAAAGCAGCTGATGCACCTTATCGATAACTCAAGATAATTTATTCATGAATTTTCAGGATTTAGTTTTTTTTACCTTTGCCAGCGTACTCGTAATATCTGCCTTAGGCGTAGTAACTTTCAGGAATCCGGTATATGCCGCACTGTTGCTTGTGCTCGCATTTGTCACTTCATCGGGTTTGTGGTTATTGCTGGAGGCTGAATTCTTGGCTATTACCTTGGTTCTGGTATATGTTGGTGCCGTAATGGTGTTGTTCTTGTTTGTGGTAATGATGTTGGACATTAACCTGGATCGCCTCCGTGAGGGTTTCTGGAAATGGTTTCCGTTTGGTGCAATTATTGCGTTGGTTATGGCGGTTGAAATGGGTATGGTGTTAATGAGTAGACAATTCGATCTTGAGTCGCTACCCGTACCAACTCCAAAAAGTATCGAATTCAGCAATACAAAAGAATTAGGTCGATTAATCTATACCGAGTATGTATATGCTTTTGAACTGGCAGCTGTGATTTTGTTGGTTGCTATGGTTGCTGCTATCGCATTAACCTTAAGACACCGTACAGACAAGAAACTGACTGATGCTGGTCGACAGATTGCTGTTAAACGTAATGATCGGCTTAAGATCATATCAGTATCCTCTGAAAAGAAAGAATAGATTTTGGCGTATTTCTCAAACAGATCACTCTAGTTAAGAGGTATATCTTGGTTTCATTGTCACATTATCTTGTACTTGGTGCTGTCCTGTTTGCCATAGGTGTGGTAGGTATTTTTTTGAATCGAAAAAATATTATTATTCTATTGATGTCGATAGAACTGATGCTACTGGCAGTCAACATGAATTTTGTAGCGTTCTCGCACTATTTGCAGGATACCGCTGGACAGATATTCGTTTTCTTCATTTTGACTGTGGCTGCTGCCGAGGCAGCTATTGGTCTGGCGATTCTGGTTGCACTTTTCAGAAATTTACGATCGATCAATGTGGATGATCTGGATGAACTCAAGGGCTAGACGTCGGTTGGCCGGATCAAAACACAGTTCTTTTAACTGCCTATCAAATTAGATGGAAAACCTTTATTTATTGGTGCCCTTGGCGCCATTGTTGGGATCGATTATGGCTGGGCTATTTGGCAAGCAAATTGGTCCGGAATGGAGTCACCGTGTAACGATTTTACTGGTAGCCGTATCGTTTGTTGTATCGCTCATTATCTTCATGGATGTTCTTGAAGGTAATACCTACAACGGTACGGTCTATACGTGGATGATCTCGGGAGAAACCTCGTTTGAGGTCGGCTTCCTGATTGACACCCTGTCAGCTCTAATGATGCTGGTTGTAACAGGCGTGTCGCTGATGGTGCACATCTACACGATTGGATATATGCAGAGTGATCCTGGTTACCAACGTTTTTTTAGTTATATATCGCTGTTTACTTTTTCGATGCTGATGTTGGTAATGTCTAACAATTTCCTACAGCTTTTTTTTGGCTGGGAAGCGGTTGGATTGGTTTCGTACCTGTTGATCGGTTTCTGGTATACGCGCCCGACAGCAATTTATGCCAATATGAAAGCGTTTCTTGTCAATCGGGTAGGTGATTTTGGCTTTCTGCTAGGTATTGGATTGGTATTAGCATCATTTGGTAGCCTTGATTATGAACATGTGTTTTCGCACGCAGGCTACATGTCATCTAAAACTATAGAGATCATTCCAGGTCAATCCTGGATGCTGTTGACAGTGATTAGCTTACTGCTATTCGTCGGTGCGATGGGTAAATCTGCGCAATTTCCCTTACATGTCTGGTTACCAGATTCAATGGAAGGTCCAACACCAATTTCTGCCTTGATTCATGCGGCTACCATGGTAACTGCGGGTATTTTCATGGTGGCACGGATGTCGCCTCTGTTCGAGTATTCAGAAACAGCACTATCAACCATTCTGGTTATTGGTGGTATTACGACTTTGTTCATGGCATTGGTGGCGGTCGTGCAAAATGATATTAAACGAGTCGTTGCTTTTTCGACTTTATCGCAATTGGGCTATATGACGGTTGCGTTAGGTGCTTCAGCATATTCAGTGGCAATTTTCCATTTGATGACCCACGCTTTTTTTAAAGCATTGTTGTTTCTAGGGGCTGGATCGGTGATCATTGCAATGCACCACGAGCAGGATATGAGGAAGATGGGTGGTCTTAAACGGTATATGCCTGTCACATTTGCAACAATGTTTATTGCTGCATTGGCAAGTGCCGGTGTTCCAGGATTTTCTGGATTTTTTTCCAAAGACGCTATCATCGAAGCGGTTCATTTTTCCGACATACCCGGCGCCGGATTTGCTTATTTTTGTGTATTGTCAACAGTGTTTGTTACTGCACTTTATACTTTTAGGCTGATATTCATGACTTTTTACGGTGAATCGCGAATGGATGCCCATACTCGAGATCATTTACATGAATCTCCGTGGGTGGTGACCTTGCCATTGATTATTCTGGCAATACCTACAGTGATTGCTGGCTGGGTGATTGGACCAATATTATTTGGTGATTTTCTGACCAGTTCTATCCAGGTACATGATCAGCATGATGTGGTCGCTCGTATGGGTGAGGCTTATGTGGGTATATTTGGCATGATGTTACATGCGTTATCGACGCTTCCATTCTGGTTCTCAGTGGCAGGGATTTTTACTGCATGGTTTTTATATCGAGTCAAAACTGATCTCCCTGAAAAAATTCGTTTACTATCTGGACCAATCTATACCTTGTTGGATCGAAAATACTTTATCGATGAATTGTATTCCTGGTTGTTTGCACGTGGTTCTCGTGGGTTGAGCACCATCTTATGGAAATATGGTGATATCAAAATTATCGATGGATTTTTTGTCAATGGAACAGCACGAATGATTGCCTGGTTTGCAACTATTGTTCGTCGTTTTCAAACTGGCTACATTTATCATTATGCTTTCAGCATGATTATGGGTGTTTTTATGTTGATGAGCCTCTGGCTCTTTTATTACTGAGTACCAGGGACGGGACAAGCATATCGCGATGTCTTCAGTTTCATCCTTGGAATACTAATACGCATTAATATGCAATTCGAGAAGAAATAATCATGTTGTTTGGATTTCCACTAATAAGTCTGATTATCTGGTTACCTATTATTTTTGGTCTGGTCGTTCTGATTATGGGTGATCGTGATCTGAAAGTAACGCGCTGGTTTGCTTTGATGGGTGCAGTTGTCAGCTTTCTGGTCGCATTACCACTTTTGAGTGGATTTGATGCAACTATAAGCTCGATGCAGTTTGTTGAACATGTCGCATGGTTTGAAAGACTCAATGTTTTTTACCATATTGGTATCGACGGTATTTCAATGCCATTAATTCTTCTGAATTGCTTTACGACGCCATTGGTTATCATTGCCGGCTGGCAAGTGATACAGCAGCGCGTTTCCCAGTACATGGGGGCATTCTTGATTATGTCTGGTATTGTCAATGGCGTGTTCGCCTCTCTGGATGCCGTTCTATTCTATACTTTCTGGGAAGCATCGCTGATTCCAATGTTCATCATTATCGGTGTCTGGGGCGGTCCTAATCGTGTCTATGCAGCGATAAAATTTTTCCTGTATACGCTGATGGGATCTCTGCTGATGTTGGTTGCCCTGATTTACCTCTTTCAGACATCTGGCGGAAGTTTCTCAATCGAGGATTACCACCGTTTACCATTGCCAATGACGGCTCAGATTTTAATTTTCCTGGCATTTCTGATTGCTTTTGCCGTCAAAGTACCAATGTGGCCGGTGCATACTTGGTTGCCAGATGCACACGTTGAAGCTCCAACCGGAGGATCAGTTATTTTGGCAGCTATTTTGCTGAAACTCGGGGGGTATGGATTTTTACGTTTTTCCTTGCCAATTGCTCCTGATGCCAGTCACGAGCTTGCCACATTGATGATCATCTTGTCCCTGATTGCAGTTGTGTATATCGGCCTGGTCGCATTAATGCAGCAGGATATGAAGAAATTGATTGCCTACTCTTCGGTTTCTCATATGGGTTTTGTAACGCTGGGTTTTTTTCTTTTCAATAGCTACGGATTGGAAGGCGCCATGGTACAGATGATTTCACACGGTTTTATTTCGGGTGCGATGTTTCTGTGTGTGGGCGTATTGTATGACCGCCTGCATTCCCGTCAAATTGCTGACTATGGCGGTGTCGTCAACAAGATGCCCATTTTTTCTGCTTTTTTTATGTTATTCGCGATGGCCAACGCTGGCTTGCCAGGTACGAGCGGTTTTGTTGGGGAATTTATGGTTATCATGGGCAGCATTGAAGTCAATTTCTGGTACGCCTTCTTTGCTGCGTTAACCCTGATTCTGGGAGCTTCATACACGTTGTGGATGTATAAAAGGGTTATATTTGGTCCGGTAGCTAATGCTAAAGTGGAGAATCTCAAAGATATAGGAAGCCGTGAATTCCTGATTCTAGCTACTCTTGCTGTGGCTGTTCTGTGGCTGGGACTATACCCTTCACCTTTGACCGAGGTGATGCATGTCAGTATAGATAATCTGCTTGAGCATGTATCACGCAGCAAACTTTAGAAGTTTGCTGCGGCATTGTTGAGTATGGCAAATATCAATTTTTTGGTTTAGATTTTTTCTCATTAGGAAGTTGAGGATATTTAATGGATTTTCAATCACCTGATCTTGCATCTGCAAATTCAGAAATTTTCCTGCTAGTAATGATTTGTATCGTGATGCTTGCTGATTTATTTGCAGGTTCAAAAAATCGGTATCTGGTATTTGTTTTATCACTTGCAGCACTGGCAGGAAGCGCGCTGCTAACATTCATGGACTTTTCGGTATCGCCGGTTCTTACCTTATCGGGTATGTTTATTGACGATATTCTGTCGGACACCCTTAAGTTAATGATCTATCCGACTGTCACATTGGTATTGATCTACTCACGTACTTATCTTGATGCACGAGGTTTGATGCGAGGTGAATTTTTCAGTCTCGCGCTATTTGCGACATTAGGAATGATGGTAATGGTATCAGCCGCTCATCTTATTACGCTTTATCTTGGGCTGGAGCTGCTGTCATTATCGTTATATGCAATGGTTTCCCTGCAACGAGATTCCGTTATCGCAACGGAGGCAGCTATAAAATTTTTTGTATTGGGCTCACTTGCTTCTGGATTTCTCCTATACGGAATGTCGATGCTATATGGGGCTACAGGTAGTTTACATACCGCTGAAATAGCTAGTGTTATTCGATCAGATGTTTCTGATCATACTGTTCTGGTAGTGGGACTGGTATTTATCGTTGCAGGACTTAGTTTCAAGTTAAGTGCGGTACCTTTCCATATGTGGGCGCCGGATGTTTATCAGGGAGCGCCAACGGCGGTTACACTTTTTATTGGTTCAGCTCCTAAACTTGCTGCATTTGGATTTATTATGCGACTGCTTGTGGAAGGACTGGGTGATATGGTTGCAGACTGGCAAGGTATGCTGGTATTGCTGGCTGTAGCATCAATGGCAGTGGGTAATATTGCTGCTATTGCACAAACTAATATTAAGCGCATGCTGGCTTACTCAACCATTTCCCATATGGGTTTCGTATTACTTGGTTTTGTGGCTGCGGGTACGGATGGCTACAGCGCTTCGTTATTTTATGTTATTGCTTACGTACTAACGACACTCGGAGCTTTCGGCACCGTTATGTTGCTGTCCAGAGAAGGATTTGAGGCTGATGCACTTAGTGATTTCAAAGGGTTAAATCAGCGTAATCCCTGGCTTGCGCTGATTATGATGTTTGTAATGCTGTCCATGGCAGGAATTCCACCAATGATTGGTTTCTACGCGAAGCTGTCTGTATTGCAGGCTGCGCTAGCAGCAGGGTATCTGTGGATCGTAGTCGTGGCAGTAATGCTGTCATTGATTGGAGCATTCTACTATTTGAGAATCATCAAGTTTATGTATTTTGATGAAGCTGACATTACGCATCCCATTAAGTCTGCACCAGAAATACGATTGATGATCAGTATGAACGGTTTGGCGATTATTTTGCTCGGTATATTTCCACAAATGCTAATGAATCTTAGTCTGGGTGCGGTATTATCAGGGCAGTAACCCAGAATCTTCAAGGAAGACTATTATTGGATTATTATGGCTCTTGATAGTGAATGTTGTAGATCACTCCTGCGATATCATCAGATACCAGCATGCTGCCGTCTGGCATAAACAGTATATCGACTGGTCGACCCCAGGTTTCATTGCTACCCAGCCAGCCACTGGCAAAAATTTGTTTATTGACTACCCGACTATTCTTGATCTGTATTGATTCAATTTGATAACCTACTTTTTCACGCCGGTTCCAGGAACCAGACTGGGTTATAAAAATTTGCTGATGATACTGCTCTGGAAACAGGCTGCCGGTATAGAACTTTATAGCCATGGGTGCGGTGTGTGGATTCATATCGAGAACAGGTGCAGTAAACTTTTCACAACCATGTTTTGCGCCAAATTTGGGATCAAGTATAGCGCTGCCATGGCAGTAGGGGAAACCAAAGTGCATACCTTTCTGGGAAGCATGATTGAGTTCATCAGGAGGGAGATTGTCTCCCATCCAGTTGCGACTGATATCTGTAAACCATAATGTTTTATGAGCAGGGTGCCAATCAAAACCCGCTGAATGTCGCACACCATAGGCGAATATTTCCAGATTGCTTCCATCGGGTTGCATGCTGGCTATCAGCGCAGTCTGGTCAGGGTCGACTTCACATATATTGCAGGGTGCGATAACAGACAGATAAAGTCTGTTATCAGGGCTTGCAGCGAGATATCCAGGATTTTGGTCATTATTGGTCAGTAATCTGACCGGGATTACCTCTGGGGTAACCGGATTTTCCAGGCTTTGTTCGATATTGTTAAAACGTAGAATGTGATTGGGTGTCGATACATAAAGTGCGCCATTTAAAAATGCCACACCAGTTGGTTCTTTTAATCTGTTGGCAATAATCCGGACTTGCCGCTCACCATTATTTTGCGTAATAGCGTAAATATTTCCTGCTGATCTGGAACCAACGAAAACAGTCCCCTTGTCACCCAATGTCATGGAGCGTGCGTCTGGTACTATTGCCCAGATACCGATTGTAAAACCGGGGGGTAATTTGATTTTTTCGAGTGGCAACGGAGAGGTTTGCGCCTGAATCTGGAATGTGACTGTTTGTATAACAAATAAGAAAAGAAACTGCCATTGAGATTTCATGAGGTGGTCGGTAGTTGTCGATAAATAATTCGATATAGCCTGGAAGGGGCGCAGATAAAGCACTATAAGTAATTCACCAGTAAGTAACGATACCAGATTTCTGGTTTAAAGAAGGCTGGATTAAACCAATCATAAATTATGGACAAAAGCTTGTTTTATCGGATTGCGCCAGAGCCATTTTCTATCGAGTGGAAGACTGCTATTGCTGTCTGGGAATTAGGGCCATTATTCGTAACCATTGATAAAGCAGGGAGCGTGTAACCGGTCGCTGCTGCTGCAACGAGTATTGATCAAGGCTATTTATAAGATCAATCAGTGATGACAGGTTGCGCGGTGCAATTTTTAGCAGGGACTCGCAAACTTCTTGTGATAATGTAAATCCACGTCGAGTGGCATGGTGCTGCATGGCTTCGATTTTCTGAGTATCCGTCAGAGTGTGCACTTGGTAAACCAGCCCCCATCCCAGGCGAGTGGAGAGGTCTTTTCGTAAACTTAGTTGTGCCGGTGGCTGAGTTCCACTGGCCAGAAACAACCCTGTTCTATTTTCTCGTATCTGGTTGTAAAGATTAAACAAGCGGATCTGATTAGTATTGTCGAGCTGTTCAACCTCTTCGACCATCACTCGATTTGTGTCCGGCTCAAAATCAGCTCTGACAGCTTGCCTGCAATCTATAAAACGAACAGGTAACTGCCTGTCTGTTAATGCCTGTGCCGTTGCCTGCAGGAGGTGGCTTTTGCCACAGCCGCTTTCACCCCATAAATAGATAAAACGTTCTCCCCTCTGTTCATCCAGTACGCCAGCCAGATTTTTCAGGGCGTGTATCAGTTCCTGATTAAAACCAACTACAAAATTCTCGAAAGTTGGCGGGCTAACCCGCACAACTTCCAGCAGCAATTGTTGCATCAATGATAACGAGAAATAGCAATCCTCAATTTTACTTATTTAGTGCCTCACAGCCATCAATAAATACCTGGCGTTCTGACTCTGTTTCGCTGGAGAAAGCACTCAGCGCTGCTTCCATTCCTCTGCCTGAACAATTTACCGCATTGATTTCAGGAAGTCCTCCTCCGCCACAACTAGCAAGAGCTGCGCCCAGAAATATTGCCGTAATAATGCCGCGTCCGATTTTCATTAAAATCTCCTGTTGATATATTGACTCATGCCAAGTTGAAATAGCTATCCGATTGATTGGCACCTGAACTCACCTGTCGCATCAATCTGACTTGGTAATTTTACCTGAATCCGCTCAGCAGACTTCTGTAGATTGTCATGCCAATAAACAAAATAGACGAATCGCTCAGTGTGGAATCGGTCGTGTTATAGCGTGTATTGGGGGGGAGTTACTTCCATTATCGGGTATATCAGGTTAATTGCTGCAAGTGATTGTTTTTCCCCCATTGGCGCATAGGCACCATAAGCAGAGAGTTCGGCAGGAGGAATATAGCCCATTACTGATTCCAGTTCGCTCAGGCGAACACCTTGTCTGACCAGATAAAGAATGTAAGTTTGGCGTAATTTTTCAGCAAGATTGATGGGGGAGACTCCGGCATCGATTTGCAGGCAATCCAGCAATGCCTGTAATTCTGTAACATTCAGGTTTTCACCGGCTGGATCGGTCAGGCTATGTCCATGCGCGATATATAGACGCTTTAAAGCGGGATGCAGCGGTACTTTTCTGGATGAATCACCCTGAATGGTCAAATAGTTTTGTTCAAGGTCGAAACTACCTGTATGTAGTCTGGTAATTTCGTTGAGGCTTAAGCCACTGAGCAGCAGCGACAGCAACTGCTTCTCCCTGACATTTGCTGCACGAAACAACTTGCTGATATGGTCATCGGGTAGTGCAGCAACCATCGGTTGCTTTGTGATGGCCTGTGCTACAGATGCTTTTCCAAGCATATCTTGTGGCGCGCGCAGCGCATCAAGGATGGTGTGAGGCAGATTTTTCTGATCATGCATGTGCACATCAGATAAATGAATAGCAATTCTTTCCTGCTCCTCGCGTGTCAGAAATCTGACAAACCATACGGCAGCCAACCCAAGTAATAACGAGACCACCAGAGCGATCAGCGCATCACGCTGATAATCCGGCCTGATCGGTGCGACAGGAAGAAAAGCGCGTTCAATAACATCTACATAAGGATATTTTCCTGTGTGCCGGGTTTCGATCTGCACTAATCGATCTTGTGTGTCCCGGTAAAGCTGTTCCAGCGCTTCCAGATCACTTTTTAGAGCATCGTGCTCGGTAAAGCGAGAAGTAAATTCTGCCGCCTTTTGGCGATGAGTCTTCAGTTGTTGTTGAATGACGCTTGCAGTTTGTCGGGCAGCTGCATAGTCCTGTTGGGCATCTGTCAGAACGGTCACTTGTCCTTTCTGGCGCATATTAAGGATTTCTTTCTCCAGTGCTGCCAGTTTTTCTGGAATGACTTTGAGTGATGGCGTTAACGCCATAAATTCTCTGGTGTATTGCCTGTCAAGTTCTTCAAGTTCCTCGCGTAATTCCTGTGCCCGTTTTTCCAGTGCGCTCAATGTTTGTGATTCATTTTGAGGAACAACGAGTTCTCCACGCTTGATTGCTTTGCGAATGGCATCCAGTTTGGATTTGGCTTTCACTTCTTCTTCACTGGCGGCATTAAGTGCATCATTAAGGCCCTTGAGTCTGGCCAGCGCTTCATTTTCTTCTCGCCCTGTCGAAACAATCGCATACTGCTGCCTGAATAACTCCAATTCCAGTCGTTTTTGCTCAATTTTTTCATTTAGACTGGTCAATTCCTCCTGAACAGCTTGCATCGTTGCCTCGGTAGAACTGGCGACTTCGTCTGCGCGAGCAGTAAGATAAACATCGATCCAGGCATTAATTAATGCAGGTAGCAATACAGGGTTTGTTCCTTCAGCAATCATTTCAACCAGATTGGTATCAGCCACCGGACGCACATTGAGCATGGCTCGAATCGTTGCGGGAGCTAAATCAATCGGATGTTCACTGTTCATGTCCTGTAACTTGCGTGCCGTGCCGACTAACAGCTCGGAGCCGAGCAATACCTGTTGCTGGATAGCAACGTGCTGGATGTCTGCCTCCCGACTAATTTGATCAATCGCTGTCCTTGGTACAGTTAACAGCGTGGCATAGCTTTGGTAAATTGCAGATCGTGAAAAAACATAACTCTGCGAGATCACAAGTACAACCAGGAAAGTAACCAGAAAAATTGTCAATCTGTTGGGTCCAAATCTATTCAGAAATTTCAGCATAGACTGATCTCCTTTCCCGTCAATTGCGTAATTTTGATCCGTGTCATTCATTGTCACTCATCTAATTATGCTTCCGTTATCCGCTATTTCTAAGTCCGGTAGCAACACCGTTGATTGTTAAATGAATCGCGCGGCGAACCGAATCATCGTCATCTCCGGAACGATAGCGGCGTAACAGTTCGATCTGCAAATGATTAAGCGGATCGATATAGGGGGTCCGAATACGAATGCTGCGTGCCAGTGTTGGGTTTTCCTGCAGTAATTCAGTGTGGCCGGTGATTGCAAACAGCCACTTGATAGATAACTTCCATTCTGCTTCGATACGGGAAAATATTTGTTGACGCACGTCCCTATCCGTAACCAGTTCCGCATAACGTGAAGAAATTCCCAGATCACTTTTTGCCAGTACCATATCCATATTGGAAAGCAGTGCTTGCATGAATGGCCAGTTTTGATGCATTTCCTGCAGCAGGGGCAGAGCTTTTTCTTGTCCGGTTTCTTGAATAAATTTTTCTATGGCGGAGCCAAATCCAAACCATCCTGGAATGACTGTGCGGTTAAGACTCCAACTGAATACCCAGGGTATGGCTCGTAAATCCTCGATCGCATCGGACGGTTTGCGGGAAGTGGGGCGGCTGCCTATGTGCAGTCCGGCGATTTCACGAATGGGAGTTGATTCCTGAAAATATTGCTTGAAGCCTGGAGTTTCATATACCAGATTGCGATAGGCGGCAAGCGCGTAATTCGACAGCAGCTCAAATGCTTCATGGAAGCGTGACATCTGCAACTGGTCAGTTTGCTGATTTAACAGAGTAGATTCAATGGTTGCCGCTACAAGTGTTTCCAGATTGCGCCGACCAATTTCAGGGTCGGTATATTTACTGGCGATTACTTCTCCCTGCTCGGTTAATCGGATTTGACCATTCACGCTACCAGGAGGCTGTGCCAGAATGCCCTGATAGCTCGGTCCACCACCGCGTCCAACCGTACCACCACGACCATGAAACAGGCGCAGGCGAATACCATGCTGATTAAAAATCCGAGTAAGTTCTATTTCCGCCTTATAAATTTCCCAGTTGGATGTTACAAATCCACCATCTTTGTTGCTGTCAGAATAACCCAGCATTACTTCCTGTACATTTCCGCGAGACTGAAGCATTTTGCGATAATCAGGCAGCGAGAATAGTTCTTCCATGATGGAGGTGCAACCACGTAAATCACCAATCGTCTCAAAAAGCGGAATAATATTCAGGCTCAACTGTGGATGTGTGCCACTGTGCAGCAAACCGGTTTCTTTCAGTAATAATGCGACCTCCAATATGTTTAGGGCACTGGTGGTCATGGAAATGATATAGTTTGGCAAGGCGGCGTGACCAAAGCGGTGCTGGATCTCAGCTGCCATGCGCAGAATGCGCAGTTCACTTTGGGTGTTATCAGAATAATGAATATAAGGTGAAATCAGCGGACGAGTGCTATTAATCTGTGCAAGCAGCCACTGAAGGCGTTCTTGATGGGAAAGTGCCAAGTAATTCAGTTCGCTTCGTGATTCCTTATCCAGGCAGCAATCATGGAGTTCTGCAACGACTCCTTCATGTACTTTACTGTGTTGACGCATATCCATCGGAGCGAGATGAAATCCAAATACATCCACCACTCGCCGCAAATCACGCAGGGTGTCCTTAACCAGCCAGGATGAGTAATGCTGATTGAGGGAATTAATAATAATATCAATATCATGTAAAAACTCCGCGCTATCGGCATAGGGTTCAACCACACGGGACAAACGACTGCTGGTGTTAGGCAAATGGCCAAGTTTTATACTGGTGGAAATCAGACGTTCATGGATACCGAGAAATGCACGCCGGTATGGTTCATCAATTCTGCTCGCGGGTAAATCGGGCGCGATTGACACCAATCCTTCCAGTTCATTGGTAACTTTGATCAGGCGACTGGTCAGACTCATAGTTTGCCCGATCTTTGCAGTTTCACTAATATAAAAATCCAGAATCAGTGCGGAGTGACGCTCGGCTGCGTGCAGCATGATTTGATGTGTCACAAATGGATTACCATCCCGATCACCCCCAATCCAGCTGCCAATACGCATAAAAGATGCCACATTGGGGGCGGATTGACCCATATGCCTTTCCAGCAGATCTTCGATTTTGGCGTAAATGTAGGGAATCTGGCTTAGAAAAGTATAATGATAGTAAATCAGACCGTTTTCTATCTCATCCTGTACGGTAAGCCTGACCGAACGCAGCATGCGGGTTTGCCAGAGTGTTTGAATAGCAGCACGTAAACTATTTTCGTTGTGGCGCAGTTCGTTTGGTGTAAGCTGGGTACGGTCACGCGCCTTCAGCAACAGCTGTATCTTGAGTTGATAATCAAGAATGCTGCGACGTTGTACCTCGGTCGGATGCGCAGTTAAAACCGGTGAAATCAAGGCATGGGTAAAAAAATCTTCCAATGCTTCACCAGTGATTCCCTTGGCAATAACCCTTTCCAGTGCAAGTGTCACACTGCCTGCCTGCGGCGCGGAACCCGCACGTAAATGCGCGCGACGACGGCGATTATGATGCAGATCTTCAGCAATATTCGAAAGCAGCGAAAAATAACTGAATGCGCGAACAACTGCGATGGTTTCCCTGTGGCTTAAATGGTGGAGAATTGTGTCGAGCTCCTGCCTGGCAATCTGATCCTGGTCGCGATGAAAACGAACTGCCGTCTGGCGAATGTTTTCAACGAGGGCAAAGGTTTTTTCTCCCTCAACGTCACGTATAGTGTCGCCCAGCATACGCCCAAGCAGACGAATATCTTCCCGCAATGGATGATCTTTTTCGTTTGGCAGATTCTGTTCAGCGGTATGGGCCTGAGTAGGCATACTCATCAGTGTAGGTCTCCTGTTAGTATGGAATTTGGGGTGTTGATCGATAATGGCGCAGGTAATGAACAGCAGCGGGCTAGCGTTCGCTGCCGGTTGGTCGTGCTAGAATTGCCGGGTTCTTTAAATTTAATGCAACTATGCCCAATCCTGAAAAAATCATTATTGCCTCACGCGAAAGCCAGCTTGCCATGTGGCAAGCGCATTTCATCCGGGATCGTTTGATCCAATTATACCCGCAAACCGAAATCACCATACTTGGCATGACGACGAAAGGAGACCAGATACTCGACACATCTCTATCAAAAATTGGTGGCAAGGGCTTATTCACTAAGGAACTCGAGCAAGCATTGGAAGATGGACGCGCTGATATTGCCGTACATTCGATGAAGGATATTCCTATGAATCTGCCCCCAGGATTTATATTGGCTGCGATTACGGATCGAGAAGATCCGCGTGATGCATTCGTTTCTAATAATTTCACTCGTCTGGAAGATTTGCCGGAAGGCAGTATTGTTGGCACATCCAGTCTGCGTCGAGAATCGCAAATACGGGCAAATTTTCCGCAACTTGAGGTGCGTCCATTACGTGGAAATGTACAGACTCGTCTGCGCAAGCTGGATGAAGGCGCATACAGTGCCATTATTCTGGCGGCAGCAGGGTTGATTCGACTGGACCTGGGCTATCGTATCAGCACATTACTATCCCCGGAATCCAGTTTGCCAGCTGTAGGGCAGGGCGCACTGGGAATAGAATGCCGTGATAATCGCTCTGATCTGGTCGAATGGATGCAACCTCTGCATGACCCGGTTACCAGTGCCTGCGTAAAAGCAGAGCGTGCGATGAGTCGGGTGCTGGGCGGCAGCTGCCAGGTACCGTTGGGAGGGTATGCTGAAATTAGCGAAGATATTTTGACACTACGTGGATTCGTCGCCACGCCGAATGGGAGCAGGATTGTGGCGGATAAATCAAGTGGTAAACCGGAGGCTAGTGAGATGATAGGGCAGCAGCTTGCTGAAAACTTGAAGCGGCAGGGTGCGCAGGCGATTCTCGATTCGCTGGATCTTGATCCGAACTAAGACAAAGAATCGGTGCAGTCTCAGTATCCATTAAACCGAGTAGGGGTGCTGATTACTCGTCCACAACATCAGGCAGGCTACCTGGCGAACAGAGTTGCTAAGCTTGGAGGTGTTCCCTGGTTACTTCCGGTACTGGCCATTACTGATATCGATGACAAACAACCCTTGCTTGATCTGATTGTGCGGCTAAGCAGTTTTGATGCAGCAATCTTTGTTAGCCCCAATGCTGTTGATAAAGCGATGCCACTTATTAAACAGTTTGGTGTTTGGCCATTACACCTGGTAGCCGCAACGGTCGGGCAGGGGAGCGCGACTATGCTTAAATTATATGGTGTTGAAACGGTTATCGTGCCGGATGTTGGGTCAGATAGTGAAGCATTGCTGGGTATGCCATTCTTTCAGCAACCAACTGGGAAGCGTGTTGCTATTTTTCGGGGAGAAGAAGGTCGAAAACTGCTCGGAGACACACTAAGCGAGCGCGGTGCAATTGTGGAATATGTTGCCTGCTACCGGCGCTCAAAACCAGTGGTCGATATTGCACCTTTATTGGCAGATTGGCGAGATCACAAAATCCAGGCAGTCGTCATTACCAGCAGTGAAGGACTGGATAATTTGTTTGACATGCTCGGTGAAACTGGCCGACAATTGCTGATGGCCACTCCGTTATTCACCGCGCACGAACGTATTGCTCAAAAAGCAAAAGTACTTGGCATCACCACCATACGTTGTACGCCTGGCGGTGATGATGGAACTATCGAAGGTTTGTTGAGTTACTTCAATTCTTAATTTTAATGAAGACTTTCTCATGATTACAGACGCTCAGTATGCTTCATCAAAAGCAGCGCGCCGCTTTGCGCGCTGGTTCTTGCTAATACTACTCGTTGCCGTCACTGTTATGGGGTGGAATTGGGCGAAAACTCAGGGTTATATTGATAATTTTCAACAAACCTTAAAACGGTATCTGATTGATGCGGATGTTTTTGGTAGTCGCACTCGGGCTATGATTGCGCAAATTGATTCTACTCAACTTGAAACGAACCAGCGGATGGATCAACTTGCGGCAAGTGTGTTGTCAATCGACAATCAACGCCATGTCGTTGCGCAAAATAATGTTAAAGCGATCAGCAGCAATGGTCAGAATGAACGAATTTTAGAAGTTGTGACGCACTTGGTTTATTCTGCGAACCAATTTCTGCAGCTGACGGGTGATACCGAAAATGCGCAGGCAGCACTTAAACAGGCGTTGATGTGGGTGCAATCAAGCGATCAATTGGTGAATACCGATATCGAGGCTGCTCTGGCTGGAGATATACAGCGACTTGAGGTAGTCAGTCAATTGGATCGGGCCAAGATATACCAGGAAATCAGCCACTATGCTGAACAAATCAGTCCATTGCCACTCGCCATGGATACACACCTTAAAACGTTCAATCCCCCGGAAATATCAATAGAAGCTGCCGATTCAAACTTCTTGTCAAAGTTTTTTGTGGAGATTTGGCAGGATTTGTGTCAGCTGATCCAGATAAAAAAACTGGACAGCGCAACGGTGGTGCTCCTGTCTCCTTCTCAAGTACAACTTTTGCATGGTAATGTAAAATTACAATTAAAACAGGCTCAGCTGGCCTTGCTTACACGAGATCAAGATGCTTTTCTGTATGGACTGGATACAGCCCATGGTTTGATCGATAGTTACTTTGACACACGACAGTCGAGTGTAATTGAGTTACAGACCAAACTAAAACAATACAAGGAGATGGCAAAGGAAATGGCTTATCCTGAGTTACTGGCATCGCTGCAGGCGCTGCAATCCACGCAAATCAAGTCTGAACGGGGGAATAAATGAAATTGATCTTATGGATACTGGCATTATTTGCCGCATCTGCAGCAGTAGTTCTGGCCGCTTACTATAATACTGGGACAGTACTTTTTACCGTGCCGCCCTATACCCTGGAAATAGCATTTCATATATTTATTATTGGATTATTGGCTGCTTTTGTTTTGCTCTACTTTGGCTTACGAATTATTATTGGCTTGCTGGATGCAAGAGCTCGTAAAGCACAGCAGTCCACGTTTTCCGGTTTGAATGCTTTCCTGGAAACCCGTTTCGATCAAGCACAAAAATCTGCAGAAAAGGCGCTTCGTCTAACAGATTCACCGAATATCAAAGCGATCAATACTGTCATTGCGGCCCGCTCCGCGCATCAACAGGGCAATGTAACGCGACGTGATCAATTGTTAGCCGCCATTACTGCGCCGGGTACGAAATCAGATGTGCTGAGGCTGATAACGGAAGCAGAGTTTAAACTGGAGGAGGGGCGCTACACAGAAGCGTTGACTGCCTTGCAATCTCTGTATTCTACTGGTGGCAGGCAGAGCACTGCGGTGCTGCAGCTTGAATTGAAAATACAGGAAATGCTGCAAAACTGGGATGCCGTGCTCGATCTGGTAGGCATACTTTCAAAACGCGGATCGGTCGATCAATCATTGATCAGCTCATTGCGACATACTGCTCATTTACAAAATGTAAAAAAATACAGTACAAATCCCGAACTACTCAAAAAATACTGGCAGGGATTTTCTGCAGAGGAGAAACAGGATAATCAAATTGCTGCTGCCGCTGCCAGCAGCTTTATGGCACTTGGTGATCATACTTACGCCCAAAAAATTATCGAGAACAATCTGGATAAACAACCTGATGCCAGGTTACTCAGGATATATGCAGATTGTCGTAGCGGAAATGTCAGCTGGCAGATACAGCATGCAGAAAAATGGCTGGTTAAGCATCCCAATAACGCAGAGTTGCTGCTTACGCTGGGTAAACTGTGCGCTTATGGGGAATTATGGGGTAAAGCCCAGAATTATCTGGAAGCCAGTCTGTCAATTGAACCAAGCTATCCTGCGCATCTTGCGCTAGCGCAATTAAAAGAACAACTTGGCGAACAAGAATCTGCCAGTGAACATTATCGCCAGGGTTTGCAGTTTGCGCTGAAGCAGATTAACGGTTAAATTCAGGCTTTTTAATCTGTCTGAAAAATTATTTCCCGGTGATCGAAGGTGTAAATGCGTCAGAAAAAAAATTCTCTGCTTTCAAGCCGCGTGTTTGGAAAGCATGATAGGCTGCACTGATCATCCCTGGCGCGCCGCATGCATAAATTTGGCAGTTTGATAACGCAATGAAGTCTTCCATAACTGCCTGATGAACCAATCCGATTCGTCCTTGCCATGCATCAGCTGGAGCTGATTCTGATAACACGGGCACATAACTGAAATTCTTATTTTCTATTGCCCATTTTTTCGGTAATTTGTCCAGATAAAGATCTGCGTGTGTTCGTGTTCCCCAGTAGAACAAGATGTTGCATTGCTTGAATGGACTGTTTTCATTCTGGAAGATGTGTTCCAGCATGCTTTTGACTGGTGCAAAGCCCGTACCACCAGCCAGAAAAATAATTGACGTGCCTTTTTCGGGCGCCTCTCGCAAGCAGAAAGTACCAAGCGGACCCTCAAAACGCAATATATCCTTTTCTTTCATCTGCGAAAACACATACTGTGAAAATACACCACCATTATAATTTCTTGCATGCAGTTGTAAAAGATCATCATCTTGGGGCGCATTCGCCAGGGAAAAACTTCGTCGCTGACCATCCTTCATCAAGATATCAATATATTGTCCGGGCAAGAACTGTAAGCGTTCATTCGCCGGTAATTTCAAATAGATGATCATCACATCAGGAGCAACATGATCCAGCTTCTGAACCCGGCATGGCAGAGTACGGACTTTGATGTCTTTGATAGCGACTATTTCACGGCTTTCTATTTCAAGATCAGAATGGGGTATGGCTCGGCAGAATAATGCCATTCCTTGTTGCTTCTCCAATTCAGTCAATACTGCTTCGTCATAGCAGCCATAATCTACGTGACCTTGTATAATTTTTCCTTTGCAGGTGCCGCAGGCACCGTTGCGACACCCGTAGGGTAATGATAATCCTTGCCGTAAGGCTGCCTCGAGAATAGTTTCTGTTGACTCCGCATAAAAAATATGGCCACTGGGCCTCAGTAGAATTTGATAAGGTTTCATTTACAACCGATTACTAAAAATGATAAAAAACAAGCTGTTGATTGTAGGATGTGGTGATATTGCGATGAGACTGTCTTTTTTGCTCAAAAAACGATATCAGCTGATTGGTTTGTGTCGTAACGCCGAAAACTTTGGTAAATTACGTGCGCATGAGATCAGTCCGCTGGCAGGAGATCTGGATTATCCAGCCAGTCTTGGTAGATTATCCGGGACGGCACATACAATTGTTCATCTCGCTCCACCACCCGCATGGGGCCGTAAAGATACGCGCACAAAACACTTGCTGACAGCACTTTGTGACCAGTCAAAATCAAAAATAGCGATACTACCACAACAGTTTATCTATATCAGTACGAGTGGTGTTTATGGTGATTGCGGCGGTGGCTGGGTGGACGAAAATCATAATGTCAATCCTCGTAACGAGCGTGCCTGGCGTAGATTGGATGCAGAGCGACAGGTTAGAAGCTGGGGAAGTCGTCATGGGATTCGAGTTTCAATATTGAGGGTACCTGGTATCTATGCTGAGAATCGCCTGCCCATTTCGCGCCTGCAACAAGGATTACCCGCTTTGCTGGCACATGAAGATAGTTACACTAACCATATTCACGCTGATGATCTGGCACAGATCATTGTCGCAGCAGTGCGTTATGGCAAGCCTGGAAGGGTATACCATGCTTGTGATGACTCGCATCTCAGAATGGGGGATTATTTTGACATGGTTGCAGATCACTTCAAATTACCTCGCCCACCAAAGATTACACGCGAACAGGCACTAACCGCGCTTTCACCTGGAATGCTGTCATTCATGCAGGAATCGCGACGACTAACTAATGTACGCATGAAACAAGAACTACGAGTGAAGCTGAATTATTCAACCGTTGCTGACTGTCTGGCAACCATTTCGGTTTAGCTCAATTATTGTTTGGCAAATGCCGTAAACCATAGCTACGAATCCGAGTAATCAACTAAGGGTAATCAGCATGGCGACTATTGCGGCAAAACAAACTAAGGTTAAGGAATTCAGTTTCTTATGGGAAGGTAAAGATAAAAACGGCAAAGCGGTTAAAGGTGAAATACGCGCAGCTGAGGCAATTGTGGTGAAATCAACTCTACGGCGACAGGGTATTATGGTGACCAAGGTTGCCAAGGCGCGTGCCAGCGGCAGTATTAACGATAAGGATATCACCCTGTTTACTCGTCAACTGGCAACTATGATGAAAGCAGGCGTACCTTTATTACAGGCATTTGATATCGTCGGCAAAGGACATAGCAACCGTGCCGTTGGAAAATTGCTGATGGATATCAAAACCGATGTTGAAACCGGTAGCAACCTGGCGGATGCTTTCCGCAAATATCCGCTATATTTTGATTCGTTATTCTGTAATCTGGTCGGGGCTGGTGAGGCAGCGGGTATCCTGGATAGCCTGCTCGACCGTCTCGCCACTTACAAGGAAAAGATCCAGGCGATCAAAGGGAAAATCAAATCAGCACTGTTTTACCCTATTTCGATTATCGTAGTCGCCTTTGTGATTACAGCAGTAATCATGATATTTGTCATTCCAGCATTTAAGGAGCTTTTTGAGGGTTTTGGAGCTGATTTACCCGCGCCCACTCTGGCAGTTATGGCGGTTTCTGATTTTTTTGTGGATTATTGGTGGGCAATATTTGGTGGAGTAGGTGGTGGTCTACACGCTTTTTTCTACGCTTGGAAACGTTCTCGACCAATGCAGCGCGTCATGGATCGAATGGCGCTAAGAATGCCTATTTTTGGTGATGTTATTCGTAAAGCAACTATTGCGCGTTGGTCGCGTACACTTTCAACCATGTTTGCTGCCGGTGTGCCGCTGGTTGAAGCGCTCGACTCAGTTGCGGGTGCCGCCGGTAATCAGGTTTATTATGAAGCCACGAAGCGGATACAGGGAGAAGTCAGTACTGGTAATAGTCTAGTGGAATCGATGACGCTTACCAATGTTTTTCCCAGTATGGTGTTGCAGATGGTATCCATTGGTGAGGAATCGGGTTCCCTTGATGCCATGCTGAGCAAGGTTGCTGATTTCTTTGAAGCTGAGGTGGATGATGCCGTGGACGCACTTTCGAGTCTGATGGAGCCCATCATCATGGTTGTCTTGGGAACGCTCATTGGCGGCATGGTAGTCGCCATGTATCTGCCAATCTTTAAAATGGGCCAGGTTGTTTAAATCAGTATGTCTATCCTGATACATTCCCTGCAAAATTCTCCTACATACTTTGTTGTGCTGGCATCTATCATTGGTCTGATGCTGGGAAGTTTCCTGAATGTAGTTATTTATCGCTTACCGAAAATGCTGGAGCGAGAATGGCGGCAGCACTGCGCTGAATTACGTGCTGAAAAAACAGTAACTGAGCCAGTTTTCAATCTGGCAACACCGCGTTCAACTTGTCCACAATGTCAGCATAAAATCTCAGTACTCGAAAATATCCCGGTTATCAGTTATTTTTTCTTGCGAGGACGATGTTCAGGATGTCAATCATCCATTTCATTGCGTTATCCTCTGGTTGAAGTATTGACCAGCATTCTAAGTGGTTTTATTGCCTGGCATTTTGGTTTTGGGGTAACGGCGTTTGCCGCACTCTTTTTTTTGTGGGCAATGATTGCGCTGACATTTATTGATATTGATACCCAGCTTCTACCTGACAGCATCACTCAACCTTTGCTGTGGTTGGGCTTGCTATACAATCTCCATGGCGGTTTGACCGATATCCATTCATCTGTAATTGGTGCAATTGCCGGTTATTTGACGCTATGGTCCGTGTACTGGATATTTAAACTGTTGACTGGCAAGGAAGGAATGGGCTACGGAGATTTCAAGTTATTAGCTGCGATTGGTGCCTGGTTGGGTTGGCAGTTATTGCCGATGGTGATTTTATTTGCTTCAGTTGTAGGAGCAACAGTGGGGGTAATATTAATTTTAAGCAAAAAACTTACCCAGAATGCTGCCATTCCCTTTGGCCCTTACCTGGCTGGTGGCGGACTCCTGGCCTTGCTCTGGGGAAAACAAATTAACCAGATTTATCTGGCAGTATTTTAGCGGTTTTCATGAGTGGGGAAATGTCGAACATCACTCATCATTGGCCTGACTGGCGGAATTGGCAGTGGTAAGACTAGTGTAACCAAATTATTTCAGGAGCAAGGAATTGATGTGATCGATACTGATGAGATCGCTCATGCTCTGACTCAACCGGAAGGCGCAGCGATTGAACCGATACGCCGGATATTTGGTGATAATTTTTTCCTGCAGAACGGCATCCTTGATCGGAAAACCTTGCGAGAATTGGTATTTACAAATACGCAAGCGAGGCAACAACTTGAATCTATTTTGCATCCACTGATTTACCAGGAAACATTACGCCGCTTGCCAATTATCCAGTCGGATTACGGTATTCTGGTCGTACCTTTGTTACTCGAAACTCCTGATTATCGAAAAATAGTAAACCGTATTCTGGTTATTGATTGTCCTGAAATATTCCAAATTTCCCGAACTATGGTGCGTAGTAAGATCAGCAAAGAAGAGGTGCGAGCTATTATGGCTTCGCAGGCAGGACGCAAAGAAAGACTCATCGTTGCCGATGATATTATCCAAAACAATTTGGATTTGAACCACCTGGTTTGGCAGGTAAAAGCTTTGCACGATAAATATACCTCACTTGCGGCACTTGTCACACGTTAAGTCTATACTATATAACACGTGTTTATGCTGTGGCTTTTCTGCTATGCTATATGGATTCAACGCTACTTTACGATTGTGATCTGCTACGAACTTCCTCTCAACGAAAAAATCCGCATGTTGCTACGGCTGGAGGATTTATTTAATAAAGTAAATTTTTTTGCTGGAAAAGAAACTGCATTTGATCATCATGCCGCTTTGACGCTGCTGTTTGAAATACTCGATGTAACCAGCCGCTCTGACCTCAAATCCGATTTGCTGCAAGAACTCGACAAGCAACGAGCAATTCTGGAAGGCCTGCGTCAGAACCCACAGGTATCAGAATCTGTACTGGAATCCTTGCTAGTGGATATCAAGTCTGCCTTCCGTGGCTTGCTGGACATTCCTGGCAGGATTGGCAGCCACTTGCGTGATAATGAATGGCTGATGAATATCAAGCAGCGTATGAGTATTCCCGGAGGTGCATGTGAATTTGATCTGCCTGCCTATCATTATTGGCTGCAGACAAAATCGGAAGTACGCCAGACAGATCTCGATAAATGGATCGTACCATTCGCGCCTATCCGTAGCGGTATTGAGATTGTCCTGAATATGCTTAGAAGTAGTGGAAAAACATTTCATTATGTTGCTACCCAGGGTTTATTTCAGCAGACAGGCTCAGAGCATCAGGCATATCTACTGCGATTACACATCGATGATAATTTGCCTTGCGTGCCAGAGATAAGTGCAAACAAATATGCTCTCAATATTCGCTTTCTCCCTTTTGAAGCAACCCATAAAACCAACGTTTTTGAGGAAAATGTCGCCTTTGAACTAACGTTCTGTCGTTTATAAACAAAAAGTTATCTAATGGAAATACCGCAAAAAAGAGTCTCCATCGCTAATTGCCCACAATGTGGAGACGCTGTCGCATGGATCGCATCAAATCGTTTCCGCCCATTCTGCTCCGAGCGTTGTAAGGTGCTTGATTTGGGGCAATGGGCATCTGAAGGCTACCGTCTTCCTTCGGATGTCCAAATAGAAGAAGACATCCAAGAATAGCTTAGTTCTCATAATTGATATTATGTTAACTTTAGGTAATTCGTAGCCACTGCGCCACCAGTAAGCGATTATTTGCCGCATTAGGGATGTATATGCAGAGAACGAGCTTCAATACTTAACGTTATCCTGGCTAAATCACAGGTCTTGAACTTGCTCACGAGAGTTGGCTTAAGTTTATCTAAGGCAATATTTTAATATTTAACTCTGGGGACACCTTAAGTCCGACAGACTCCCAGGAGAAAAATCCTTTGGATTTAATTTTATGGCGCCATGCCGAAGCAGAATTAGGATTCCCCGACGAATCGCGTAAGCTTACGGATAATGGATTGAAGCAGGCAAAAAAAATGGCGCAATGGCTCAAATCGAGAATTCCGGAAAATACCCGTATCGTCGCCAGCCCGACTAAACGAACTCAACAAACCGCAGCGGCTTTAATCACATCATTCGAAACTCTTCCTCGAATCGGCCCAAGTGCTGCACCTGAATCAGTACTCACCGCCGTTAATTGGCCCTATGAAGAAAATGCTGTTCTAATCATCGGGCATCAACCAACACTGGGGCAAATTGCCTCTCTGCTATATACCGGTAATGATGCTGGTTTCAGTGTCAGAAAAGGCTCTATCTGGTGGTTCAGTTACAAAGAAAGAAATGGACGGAATAATGCTATCCTGCGTGCAATGATGACCCCTGAAATGGTGTAGATCGACTTTATCCACATTTTTGTTTAACCCCCTGCCCGATTTGACTGAATCGCCCCTGGTTTTACGCGCAAAGCGGTTTTTGACTGGGCTACCGCTGACCTCGGTGCGTTTGTTTGCCGTTTCAATCGACGCTTCCATCTTCAAGTGCTCCCTCCACGTCCATCTGTTCGTCGCTGTAGCTACTATTACTCAATCCCTTGCGATCTAAGATAATCTTCATAATTACCTTTGAAGTCATGAACACCATCCGGTTTCATTTCAAGAATGCGTGTGGCCAGCGAGGAAACGAATTCCCGGTCATGCGAAATAAAAATCAGCGTGCCGGTGAATTTCTCAAGTGCGCTATTTAATGACTCGATGGACTCCATATCCAGGTGATTGGTCGGTTCATCCATTAGCAGAATATTCGGTTTTTGGAGAATCAACTTGCCAAAGAGCATGCGGCCCTGTTCTCCACCAGAAATTACGCGGGTAGATTTTTTGACGTCATCGCCCGAGAACAATAACCGGCCCAATGTGCCGCGTATCGTTTGATCATCATCATTGCCTTGCCGCCACTGATCCATCCATTCGGTCAATGACAGCTCTTCTTCAAAATCAACTGCATGATCTTGTGCATAATAACCGGGACGCGCCTTCTCGGCCCATTTGATCTCACCAGAATCCGGTGTCAGATCACCGGCAAGGCAGCGCAGCAGCGTGGTTTTTCCGATGCCGTTAGGACCAATGATGGCGACTTTCTCGCCGGCTTCGATATCCAGGCTTAAATGATCAAATAAAGGCTTATCCAATCCAGGGAAACCCTTGCTGGTTCCTTTGATGGAAACCGCCAGACGATGCAGCTTATCCCTGTCATCTACTTCAAACCGGATAAAAGGATATTGGCGGCTGGATGGCTTGATATCTTCGAGTTTGATTTTCTCAATCTGTCGCGCACGACTGGTTGCCTGTCTGGCTTTTGATGCGTTCGCGGAGAAACGGCTGACAAAAGACTGCAAATCGGCAATCTGTGTTTTCTTCTTGGCATTATTGGACAGCATTCGCTCGCGCACCTGGGTCGAAGCAATCATATAGTCATCATAATTACCAGGATAGATCCGCAGTTCGCCGTAATCCAGATCCGCCATATGCGTGCACACGCTGTTCAGAAAATGCCGATCGTGGGAGATGATGATAATGGTATTTTTGCTGGCGTTGATAATATCTTCCAGCCAGCGGATAGTATTAATGTCGAGGTTATTGGTCGGTTCATCCAGTAACAAGATTTCCGGATTGGAAAATAAGGCCTGTGCCAATAACACGCGCAATTTAAATCCCGGCGCAATCGCGCTCATCAATCCCTGATGCTGGGCAGAGGGGATGCCTACCCCAAGCAACAGTTCTCCGGCACGCGCCTCGGCAGAATACCCATCCAGTTCGGCAAATTGAGACTCCAGTTCGGCAGCATGCATATAATCTGCTTCCGTAGCATCCGGATTGGCATAAATGGCGTCACGCTCCTGTTTGATTTGCCATAATTCGGCATGTCCCATCATGACCGTATCAATGACGAAACACTCTTCAAAAGCGAACTGATCCTGACTCAGTTTTCCCACCCGCTCGCCGCTGTCAACTGCAACATTACCGGACGTCGGTTCAAGATCCCGACCCAGAATCTTCATGAATGTTGACTTGCCGCAACCATTTGCGCCAATCAAGCCATAGCGATTACCCCCGCCAAATTTTACGGAAACATTTTCAAAGAGCGGCTTAGTGCCGAATTGCATGGTGATATTGGCGGTTGTAATCAAAGTAGATACCTGCGGATTATTGTTGCAAGAGAAGGGCCGAAATTTTAAAGGTTTTTGAGTGTTATGGTGTGCATTAATCTCATTTAGTATGAAATGAGTTTGAAGGGATTGGTATTTTCAGCGAGACATCGGAGCGCACCATCAATTGCTCTCAAACTGTCTCACGTCAATTATCCTGGCCGCTTTGACGACAATTTTATGATGAGTTACGGTGGAGCTACGGCAACAGTTTACTAAATATGCCATATCATATTGTCAGCATAGCTCGCTTACCTCGTATTGTAATGCCCGGTTATTCGGTTCGAAGGATTAGATCGAAAAGTTAACAGCAATGACTGATCGTGGGCTTAAGGCGAAGAAATGCAGCTCCAGTCTGTATTTTGGATTCATTCTGCATCAGACAGGGATTTTATGGTTGATCACTCCCAATTGCGGAAATGGCCTTCATTTGCCAGATCTCTGAATCGATCTTGCAGTGATGCCATGAAATCATTTTTATCGGTGCTGAAGAACATACTGTCTCCAACCAGTACATCGCAGAAAAAAGGTACCAGCACGAAATCATCCTTGGGTAATGCTTTTCCCAGTCCATAGAGCAGAACGGGGGTAATCGGTATTGCAGGAGAACGCTCGGCAAGCCAAACAACCCCCTTTTTGAACCGCGTGAGCTTTTCCGGCTCTCCACGTGATCCCTCCGGAAAGAGAATCAATATCTTGTTCTGATCGAGCGCCTGATAACACGGCGTCAACGGGTCATTCAGCTTTTGTGCTGCACCACGCTGAATGGGAATAATACCGATTACCTTCGTTGAAAACCAGGCAAGAAAACGATTCCTGAGAAAATAGTCCGCTGCGGCTACCGGACGGATCTCGGGTAACAACCGTAATGGAAAAAGTGAAATGAGTACAAGTGTATCCAGATGGCTGTTGTGATTAGCAACAATGATTGCCGGCCCGCTTACCGGTAACAGGTGTCTGCGCTGCACATTCAGCCCCAGCAAAAACAGCACCAGAATACGCACCAGCAGAAAAAACAGTAATCTCAAAAAATGATTTGGGGCTTGCATAATTTAATTTTCAATAGAAAAAATAGCGAGTGTAATGGAAGAAAATCGGTATCGTGAACGTCAGACTGTCGACACGATCCAGAATACCGCCATGCCCAGGAATCAAGCTGCCAAAATCCTTGATTCCGATATCACGTTTGATCGCCGATATTGACACATCACCGACAAAACCGAATACACCGATCAGCAGACCAGTCAACAATGCGTGCTGCAGATTGAATGGTGTCAGGTACGGCGCCAGTAGCACGGCAGTAAGCATAGTCGTGGCAATGCCACCGGCTAAACCTTCCCAGGTTTTATTCGGACTGATAACCGGCAATACTTTCCTTTTACCAAGCAACTTCCCCCAGACATATTGTCCGACATCGTTGAACTGGGTCAGAAAAACCAAGTAGAACAAAAGACCCGCTCCCGTTGTGCTATGCCATATTCCGGTATCAGGCAACATCAACAGAAAAGCCGCATGACTGATAGAAAACACACAGGTCATCAACCCCCAGTGAATCGTTGCCGCCGCGTGCAGAAAACCTTCTGTCTTCTGGGCGATAATCATGCGAAAAGCGATAAACAAGAACATGTAAACGGGTATAAAAATGATGAACATGCCGTACCAGGCGATGCTGACCCAGTAATACTGCAGCAAAATGGCAAGATAGGCCCAGAACAGTACGCGCCGATCGGCTCGGCGTGTCGGTATTCTGGAGAAATATTCCTTCAACGCCAGAAAGCTGATAATGCCGAAAAAGACCAGTGCAATCCCTTGGCTGGCCAACAATGCAATGGAAAAAGCTCCGATCATAGTCCACCAGCTCTGCGTACGGGCAATCAATTCGGTAAAATTTTTTTCCGGTTTCATTCTGGACAAGATGAAAACGATAAGACTCGCTCCTGCCAGCAATCCCCACAGCCCACCAAGTGCCCAAAGCAGAGCTTGATCATTCATGGCCGCGTATTTCCTCAAGCGCTCTGCGCGCACGATTGGCTATCGTTACGACCAGTAGTATAAGAACCAGTGAAAGCAACGCTGTCAACCAGTCATCGGGAGATATTCCCGCCCCGATCAGCAATCCGATCATACCAAAAATGAAAGCACGGTCGCTTTTACCCATTGGACCATCGTAACGACGGCTCGCACCGATCTGGACCGCCACCACACCTGTCATCTCGCTCATAACTGCCAGCAGACAAATGGCTACCACGAGCCATAATGCATGCACATCGAGTAACGCGACCGGCAGATATAAAGCAATGTCAGAAACCACATCTCCCAGCTCATTGAGTATGGCTCCTTGCGGTGACTGCATGTCATGTTCCCGCGCCAGCATTCCATCCATGGCATTAAGTGCCATACGTACCAGTAACACCAGAGGTAGCAACAGCCATAACAAATAAATATCGGCAAAACCTGCCAATATTATTCCCGTAGCGATGGATAGCATCATCGCAGTGACCGTTATCTGATTGGCGGTTACTCCAAATTGCGCCAGTTGCCGGACAAGCGGTCTGAGCAAGACCTGAAAACGATTCTTGAGCTGATAGATAGTAGGCATAATTGGAATCTGAACTTTACGAATCAACCGTCGACTCTAGTGCATTGATTCGATATGAGAATTTTGAAGTAAGGGGTAACAAGGGTATAGGAAAAATAAACCACCTTCTCCCTGTGGGCTGAATCTACTGAAAGCTGGCTCAATTGTCAAACACGGTAATAATCGATCAAAAAATGACTGTATTCCGGTTCAGTTAGTACAAAAAAGCAGAGATTTTGCCGTGTTTTGACGCTTCAGGCGAAAGACGCCCAAGATAAAGCAATTACGGTAACAGATTACTAAATATGCCATATCATATTGTCAGCATAGCCCGCTTACCTCGTATTGTAATGCCCGGTTATTTGGTTCGGAGGATTAGATTGAAAAGTTAACGGCAATGACTGGCCGTGGACTGAAGGTGAAGAAATACGGCTCCAAAAAGCAAAGAATGGGAGCTAAGTATATTTAGTAAACTGTCACCGTAACCCCAAAACTATTTGGAGCATCATTTTGAACCTAAAGGTGATGATAATTTCAGTACCGAAAGCTAAACGGGTCTTAAGACCCGTATCCTGACTTTAGTCATTGTCACTAACCCACCAGCTTTAGCTGGTGGTTGTTTAGTCAGCTTAAAAATATTATTATCTGTCATGCGGTATTTTCCTTTTTCATTGGTTGATCTGCCGAGATCTTTACCAACAGGTTACACCGCTTTCTTCTCTTTTGTCATACACCAGATATGATCATAGCTCTAGATGAGAGCACATAAGGTTGACAAAAAAAACAATAAAGTTGACAATAACAGCGCGTAAGGTTGGCAAAGATAATTGTTTAAGAGGTATTGTTTGTGGTAGGAATTAGAAAAAGAGGAGAGCAAATAAGGCAATTTGTTCTTGATAATGTTGAACATCATCCAAAAGACATTGTAAATGTTACATGCCGTGCTTTTGATATTACAAGACAAGGGGTAAATAAACATATTCAACGCCTTGTTGAACAAAGAGCCATTGTAGTTAAAGGCACCACAAAAGACAGGCATTACTATTTACATCTATTAGCCGAATGGACAGAAACATTCCCACTAGATAAATCCATATCCGAAGATATTGTATGGCGGGTGCATGTTGCCCCTTTGCTTGGAGAGTTACCTGACAACATTATGAATATTTGGCATTTTGGAGTAACAGAAATGTTCAACAATGCCATTGACCACTCAGGTGGACAACAGGCGACAGTAACATTAAAGAAAACCGCAACCACATCAGAAGTTGTTATCTATGACAATGGAGAAGGAATTTTTAAGAAAATTCAGCGGGCAATGGGGTTATACGATGAGCGCCACTCGGTACTTGAATTGGCGAAAGGAAAGCTAACAACAGACCCAGCCAATCACTCAGGAGAAGGCATATTTTTTTCATCAAGGATGTTTGATAACTTTACGATTTTATCTGGCAATGTTTATTTCTCCCATACGCATGGAGAAGTTGAAGACTGGATTTTAGAGCAGCAGCACCCTCACACAGGCACTATAGTGGTTATGAGGCTTTCAAACAACACGTCAAGAACGGCCAAGCAGGTATTTGATAACTTTACCTCGGGTGACAGCTACGGATTTACAAAAACCGTTGTTCCGGTACGTTTGACGCAATATGGGGATGATAAATTGGTTTCCCGCTCGCAAGCCAGAAGGCTTTTGTTGAGGATAGATAAATTTAAAACCGTACTATTTGATTTCAATGAAGTGGAATCTATAGGCCAAGCTTTTGCCGATGAAGTTTTTCGGGTATTCCAAAATCAATATCCCGATATAGAATTACTTCCAATACGAGCTAATAAAGTTGTAATGCAAATGATAAGAAGGGCACAGACACACGATGACACACGATAGACAATAGACCAAGGATTCTGATTTTAATTACGGTGACAGTTTACCAAATACCTAACTATGTCATGCTGGCAATGTTGCATAATCAGTATATTTAAACTGTCACCGTAACCAAGTTAGCAGCGATTATTCACCATAAGGAATATGTGGCGGTCACGATCGATTTCAAACATTTGCACCCAAGCGCTAATAGCCCTTCCACTGGCATTTGCAACGATGCGTGGCGTAGATAATGCACCATCAACAACGGCGACTCCAAATGGAGCAGTCTGCCACTGACCGGCTGAATTCGAAGTTGACGTCCAGTTGCGGCTGGTGAAAGTTGCCGGATTGTATTGCCGCCAAATGGCGTAAGCATTACCCGAAGAATCCATCGTCACATTGATGCCACTAGCAATATCTTCATTATTTGACTCGATTGGTGTTGGTCCTCCCCACCCAGTTCCCGCGTTGAAGCGATTGGCAAAAGCACTGATTACGCCACCGCTATCCCGTTGACTCCATACGGCAACGGCGTCGCCCGTTGCGTCCATTGCCACCTGGACAATTGATTCCGCTTCTTCTACTCGTCCTTCATCCAAAATCCTGCCGGTTGTATCCCATCCACTTTGCGGAGTGAAATGCCAGGCGGTGATCCTGGATTGACTGGCCAATCCCCCTCTAACTTGAGTCGTGAGAATTGCATCACCGTTGCTCCCCATGGCAATATCCGCTTCAATTCCGGCACCGATCTGTTGCGGCACCGCTTCCCATGCATTGGAGGCGACGCTGTAACGGTTTACGCGGGGACCAGACCAGACAGCAATCGCATTTCCACTGTTATCCATAGCGATTTTTGGGTTAAAGCTAAAATCTATTTGTCCTGCTGTATCCGGGTCAATAGACACCGCCCCGCTCCAGCCCTGCCCCGCTATGTAGCGATTTGCGTAGGTATACGACTGCACACCGGTGCGCTGTGACCAAACCGCCACGGCATTCCCGGCATTGTTCATGGCGATATCAATCTGCGGTACCCCCCCATTGATAGCTGAATTCTCATTTTCCAGAAGAACCGGTTGTTCCCAGCCTGTTCCTGCATTGTATCGTGCCGCAGTAGCGTTAAACTCTATCCCCAATTGCTGCATCCAGACGACTATTGCATTGCCGTTGGCATCCATCGCCACCCTTGGATTGCGGGCACTCTGTGCTCCCGTATCCAACAATACCGCTTGACCCCACGCATCAGCAACTGAATTATAATGAATCGCCCACACGCTTTCGATAGATAAACCGGGGTCGTTTTCCAGCCACACAACGACAGCGTCTCCGTTACTGCTGATTGCCACCCGGATATCATCGCTGTTCGTTGCTGTGGATATTTCGTGGACAGGCAGAGCGCCGAGCCAGGAACCAGAGGGAAACGCGAAATTGATCATGTTCGATACAGATTCAATATAGACTGGTGATCCACCCCAAGGGCCACCTAGAACATAAATACCCTGGTCTGCCTGGTTGATGCCCGCATATATACCCGTCGTCGGATAATAGCGGTACAACCAGGGATCCAGGATTTGAGTTGCTTGAGGCTGTGGAAATAGATCGGGATAGGTGAGCTCTGCCCAATTTAAGAGCCTCTCGGCATCAGTCGGAGTATCAGCTAAAGTTGAGAAGCTTGATAAGGCGATCACAAATCCGGACAGTGGTGCAATAAAATATTGGACTATTTTTGTCATATACTTCTCCCTGTATAATTGGGCGTAAGAATTAGCGAATTTACCTGGTTAAATTACGGTGTAAATTACGGTGACAGTTTACTAAATATACTGATTATGCAACATTGCCAGCATGGCATAGTTAGTGTATTCGGTAAACTGTCACCGTAATTCGAAAAGTTAGCGGCAATGACTGGCCGTGGACTGAAGGTGAAGAAATACGGCTCCAAAAAGCAAAGAATGGGAGCTAAGTATATTTAGTAAACTGTCACCGTAACCGCAAGCTATCTTTTGCCATTGCAGTCCAGAATTGCACAAAACTCTAGGTCATGGCCGTCGGGGTCTGCAAAATATATTGAAACGGCATTCATCCAGTCCAATGATACCGGGCCTTCCACTACTACATCGCTGCTTTCCAAATATCCTTTCAATCCATTCAATTCAGATTCTTCAACCTTGAAGGCAAAGTGTTGGCGCACACAACTTTCCTTATCTTCCTGCAACACAACTATGCCGCCTTTGTTGTTTCCAACCCAGAGAAAAAGCCAACGGCGCTTTTCATCGTAAAATCCTTTACTAAAGCCAATAACTTCTTGGTAAAACTTAGCTGATACATCCAAATTCTTAACTTTGATCGCGATTTCAAATATTCCGTCTATTTTCATTGCAACCACCCTGTCATTAAAGAGCCTAAGGAACCTCTAAAAAACAAACGTTTTGAACGGCAGTCACTCAAAAACTGGCCACTATTTCAAATAGTGATGCTGATTTTTATGAAAACAGCTATTTCTCTCTGGAAACAAGCCCATTTACTGGTTTATTTTCAAATATCTGTTGGTAAGGTGTCATGAACGGCTTCTCGAAAAAATTTGATGCAGAATTATATCGGTGATCGGTTATTGATCAGAGGTTCCATAAAGCCGATTGCCTAGAATATATAAAAATCTGCATGAGTCAGTACGAGACTGCCGGTTAGCTGGGCGAATTGCTGGCCACTTGCCCCACCGATTCCATCCGCATCATAGTAAAGTGCACCTGTTTGAGAATTGTAGATAATACGGTCACTGGCATCGTGTGCGGCCGTGCCAATGTGAAAAGCAGCAGTATTCAGCTTCCCTGTGGGTAATCCGGTAAAAATAGTTTTGTCCAGCTGTATGGTATCGTCAATGGGGGAATAGTCAGTAATGGTATCAATTGCTCCGGCAAAGAGGGAATCAAAAACAAAGATATCTTTGCCTGATCCACCTGTCAGCACATCCGTGCCGGCATTACCCGCAAGTTTGTCGTTACCTGCGCCACCATCTATTCTGTCATTACCGGCATTTCCTCGAATCATATCCCGGCCAGCCAGTCCCATAATGACATCATTTCCAGCCGTGCCCTGGAGGGTATCTGCACCAGTTGTACCCATGATTGTGCCAGAAGACGCAGTAGGCGTGCTGGCTGTCGGGTCGATCAAATCAAGCTTGACATTCTTGCTGCCGATGTTGATCTGCTTCGACGTTGTACTGAATCCGCTGCCGGAAAAACTGACGGTATAACTTCCTGGAGCCAGTTCCATTTCATAGCCACCAGCTAAGCCTGTTTTTACTGTTGTGATTGCTGCAGTTGTATTGTTTTTTGCGCTAACCGTGAAGTTGCCGAGCCCCTCATTAACATCGTAACGCTTGTCACCATCAAGATCATCAAATGCAACACCCGTCAGAAATGCGTTAGATGCTGTGCGTGCAAAATTTTGGGTGACGAAGGCGCCTTCAAAATTTCCGTACTGCCCGACTTCAAAACCAACACCGATTTCACGGAAAGTATCATTCAAGATATTTGCTTTGTGCCCGGCTGAATTCATCAGCAAACTGTGTAATTGCGTGATTTCATCCTGAAAACCGGTGGGTGATCGCGTACTCATCCAGGCAATATTTTCAGCCCATGCCCAGGAACCGGTAAAGGTGTAGCCTGCTGCTGCCATACGATTTCCAGGATTGGATCCACCAGCGCCAGTATGGGAAAAGGTATCGGTGGCGATCATCCAGTTACTGTGATTCTCTGCGGATTCATTCAGGTCTCCGTCAAAAGCAAGTGGCTGAGCGCCCGCCTTGGCGCGTTCAGCATTAATTAGTTCCAGCATATATTGTTCATAAACATTGGCTTGAGACATAAAGGCGACTCCTTTGATTTAATTCAAAAATGGACGAAACGATTTCTGCTATCACAAACTCTGGCTCCTGGGAGAGGGTTGCGGTTTTGAGTCACTCCGGCTGGCGCAAGGCCGGGCGCAGCCGGCGTCACACCCCAACCCCAGGCGACCAAGACCACCACAGCTGCCGGCTAAAGGTGAGCGTTTATTCAGTACACCAATCGCCATGGCTAAAATAGCCAGTCCCATAATGAGAAAGGTGGCGACAAAAATCTGCATATTATTACCTTTTTGTTTCGGTGGATATTGACTGCTGGCGAATTCCCGAATGTTGCCATCCTGATTAACCAGAAATAATACCGGCAATCCCATTTTCTCGGCGAGTCTCAAACCGTGATTATGACCCAGCACGACCAGTGCCGTTGCCCAGGCATCAGCCTGCATGCATTGTTCTGCGAGGACAGTGACTGAAACCAGGTGGCTCTCAATAGGCCAGCCGGTAACCGGATCGATCAGGTGACTCAAGCGTTTGCCGTCAAACTCGAAAAAATTCCGGTAATCTCCGGAAGTGGCCAGTGCAGTATTCTGAATCGACAGAATTTTATGAACCGTTTGGGTGTGAGGCTGAGGCTTTTCGATACCGATACGCCATGCTGATCCCTGTGCGTTGTGACCTTGCGCACGAATCTCACCACCAATTTCGATCATGAAATGTTCAATCCCGTTTGAGATGAGTAGCTGGGCAATCTGATCAACAGCATATCCTTTGGCGATGGCCGACATATCGATATGAACGTCAGGGTGGAGTTTACGTATTGATCGGTTGACCTGGTCAAGCCGCAACTTGTCCTGACCTATTTGCTTGCGCAGGCGGTTGATTTTCTCATCACTGGGTATCTGGTCACTGCGAAATTCGGGACCGAATCCCCACAAATTAACCAGGGGGCCAATTGTGATATCAAATGCCCCGCCACTTTTGCGTCCGATATCCAGCGCGGCCTCCAAGACAGTGAATAATTCGGTCGAAACCGGAGTCCATTCGGTTGACTGCTGCTGATTGAACCGGGATAGTTCAGATGCTGAATCATAGGTAGACATACTGCGATTGATTCGATCTAAATTGGAATCAATTTTTTCCTGCATAGTGCTGGCTATTTCATTACCATGAGGGTGACGGAATTTGATGCTGTACTGGGTACCCATGGTCTGGCCCTGCAGATGTATCAACGGCAGGGGGAATATGAACAATAATCTGCCCAGCAGCAAGCCAGTTAATGTCAAGATCAGCAGAAAAATAATGCGTATACGATGGGAAGCCAGGTATTTTCTCAGGGCAGACATGGTTATCCCCCAAAATCATCAAACAAAATGTTTTCTCCTTCCACACCAAGGTCTGTCAACATGCGAATGACGGCCTGACTCATCATGGGGGGGCCGCAAAGGTAATACTCGCAATCTTCCGGGGCAGGATGGTCTTTCAGATAGTTATCGTACAGCACCTGATGAATGAAACCGGTATAACCTCGCCAATGATCTTCAGGTAGCGGGTCGGACAAGGCAACGTGCCAATCAAAGTTACTGTATTCCCTGGCCAGCCGGTTGAAATCTTCAACATAAAACATCTCATTTTTTGAGCGGGCACCATACCAGTAGGAAATCTTACGCTGTGACCTCAGCCGACACAATTGGTCGAAAATATGGGACCGCAGGGGTGCCATACCCGCTCCGCCACCCACATAAATCATCTCATTATTCGTCTCGCGCGCATAAAAATCGCCGAATGGGCCCATGATGGTGACGGAATCTCCCGGTCGAAGTGAAAAAACATAAGATGAAACAACACCTGCTGGAATACCGGTATCTCTGGGTGGCGGCGTTGCAATTCGCACGTTAAGCATGATGATGTCACGCTCTTCCGGATAATTGGCCATCGAATAGGCGCGAATCACCGTTTCATCTATTTGTGAGGCATAACGCCATAAATTATAGCGATCCCAATCCGGCCGAAAACGTTCTTCAATCTCAAAATTCTTGTATTTAATACTGTGAGGTGGGCATTCAATCTGGATATATCCACCTGCCCGGAATTCAAGTGGCTCATCGCCGGGAAGTTCAAGCACCAGCTCTTTGATAAAAGTCGCAACATTACGATTTGACCGGACGGTACACTGAATTTTTCTGGCGCCAAATACCTCATGTGGCACGGCAATCCTTAAATCCTGCTTGACGGTCACTTGACAGGACAAGCGATAGCCAGCTTGGGCATCATGCTTGTTGATATGGGATTTCTCAGTTGGCAGGATCACCCCCCCTCCTTCAAAAACCTGAACGCGACACTGACCGCAGGTACCGCTACCGCCACAGGGTGAGCTGACAAAAATTCCGGCTTCTGCCAGCGTACCGAGTAGTTTTGCGCCTGTGGCTACTTCGATCGTGCGCTCGTTATTAATTTTGATTTTGATCTGCCCCTGCGGAACCAGTTTGGCGCGCGCTCCCAGAATGACGAATACCAACAAAATAATGATGGCAGAGAAGAAAAAAACACCGAGTGATATTTCCAGCATGTGGCTATCTCACGTAATCAATACCGTATTAGAGACGCATGCCGGAAAATGCCATAAACCCCATCGCCATCAGACCGGCAGTAATAAAGGTGATTCCCAGCCCCTGCAATCCATGTGGCACGTCGGCATATTTCAATTTCTCACGGATGCCAGCCAGCGCGGTAATGGCCAAAGCCCATCCCACACCTGAACCCAAACCATACGTCAGACTTTCTGCGAAATTGTAGTTACGCTCTACCATGAACAGCGATCCGCCAAGAATGGCGCAGTTGACGGTAATCAGTGGCAGATAAATACCTAGAGCATGATAGAGAGCAGGGAAAAACCGGTCGAGCAGCATTTCGAGGATCTGCACCAGCGCGGCGATGACACCGATGTAGCTGACAAAACCCAGGAAGGAGAGATCAATATCAGACAAACCCAGCCAACCCAGTGCGCCATCCCGCAGCAGGTATTGATAAACCAGATTGTTAAGGGGAACTGTCAGAGCCTGCACGACGATGACAGCAACGCCCAGCCCGAACGCCGTTTCTATTTTCTTAGAAATCGCCAGAAACGTACACATGCCCAGAAAAAAAGCCAGTGCAAGATTTTCAACAAAGACTGCCGTAATGAATAAACTGGCCAGGCTATTCATCGTCTGACCTCCATCAGGTTATGCGCCGGCTGGATATGAAATTCCGGTGCTTCCACCTGGGCAGGCTTCCATGAGCGTACCACCCAGATAATCAGGCCGATCAGAAAAAATGCGCTCGGCGGCAACAGCATCAGCCCATTGGGTTCGTACCAGCCACCGTTACGCGCCAGCGGTAGAATGACGTAACCAAGCAAGGTGCCGAAACCCAGCAGCTCACGTATCGTTCCCACAGTGATGAGTATCAGACTGAAACCAGCACTGTTTCCCAGCCCATCGAGAAAACTTGGCCACGGTGGATTTTTCATCGCAAAGGCTTCGGCACGCCCCATGACGATACAGTTGGTGATAATCAATCCGACAAAAACGGATAGTTCACGACTGAGTTCATAGGCAAATGCACGCAGAAACTGATCAACCACGATTACCAGTGAGGAAATAATCGTCATTTGCACGATAATCCGAATATTCGCCGGAATATAACTACGAATCAAACTGATTAACGTATTAGAGCACACCAGCACCAGGGTCAGCGCAACGCACATGGTCAGTGCAGTGGATAATTTAGTGGTAACAGCCAGCGCCGAGCAGATACCCAGCACCTGTAGAATGATCGGATTGTTATCCACAATGGGTGCGAACAAAATCTTGCGGCTAGCTTGTTTCATCATTCACTCCTTCATCTTGCTGTTTACGCAATCGCATCAGATAGGGGCCAAAACCGGTATCGCCTAACCAGTATTTCAGCAAGTCATTGATGCCCCGCGTTGTCATCGTCGCGCCGGACAAGCCATCCACTTTGTACTGATGATCGAGTACATCATCGCCACTCATATGGCCTTTAACGAGTTCAATGCGAGGCTGCCAATTCTCGTCAAATGCTACTTTGCCACGCCAGCTGGCAAGCCAGTCGGGGTTATCGACTTCTCCACCCAGCCCTGGCGTTTCCCCGTGCTCATAAAAACGGATACCTGTTATGGTGCGTAAATCCCCTTTCAGCGCGATAAAACCATATAACGTTGACCACAATCCATAACCAAAAACTGGCAGAATCAAGGTCTCCAGATAGCCATTCCGATTTCTGAGCTGATAGACCGGCAGATAGATTGGTCTACGCCGAATATTGGCTGGATCATCCGCGCGCGCTAATGGAGTCGACCCCCCTTCTCTTCTGACTGCCAGTTTGAGATCAAAGTTTTCAGCACTGATATCTGGTCTGGGCTCGCCGCTGTCAAGTTCAACCATAACAACATCGAAACGTCGGTAAGCGGCCTCGATTGAACCATCAGGCAGAGTTAATCCAGCCAGCTCGACCAGCACCTGCTGGCGCGCCTCGATCTGGTTGGCAGTCTGTAGAGGTTTGAGGGTAACCGCAGTCGTGGCCACAACCAGCGAACAAACCAGGCATACCACAAGTGCGATACCCAAAATCTGGCGGTTGCTGCTTGCTTGAACGGGTGCTGGTTTTGATTCAGCCATGACGTTGCAATCTCCGGCGGATATTGAGCTGAATTACGACATAATCGATTAGTGGCGCAAAAATGTTAGCAAACAGAATGGCGAGCATGATCCCTTCCGGGAAGGCCGGATTCATGACACGGATCAGCACAGTCATGAATCCGATCAGTATGCCAAACACCCAGCGCCCGGCGTTGGTCATGGCTGCGGATACCGGGTCAGTCGCCATGAAAACCATACCAAATGCAAAACCACCGAGCACCAAATGCCAATACCACGGCATTGCCATCATCGGGTTGTCGCTCGACAGCTGGTTAAACAGCAGCGCAGTTGCCATCATGCCAAAAAAAACACCGAGAATGATGCGCCACGACGCAACCTTGGTATAAATCAGAAAGACTGCACCTAACAGGCAGGCAAGTGTTGAGGTTTCACCAAGCGAACCAGGGATGAGGCCAATGAATGCATGCCACCAGATATACCCCCCCTCCCCAATCGCATCCATCCCCCCTACTGCCCCAAGCCCCAGCGGAGTGGCGCGGGAATAACCATCCACGGCGACCCACACAAAATCACCGGATATCTCGGCAGGATAAGCAAAATAAAGAAAAGCACGTCCGACCAGTGCCGGGTTAAGGAAATTCTTGCCGGTACCGCCAAAAATTTCCTTACCGATCACCACTCCAAAGCTGATGCCAAGCGCCACCATCCATAAGGGTATATCCGGTGGCAGCGTTAACGCAAACAGCATGGAGGTGACCAGAAACCCTTCATTGACTTCGTGTTTGCGCACCAGTGCAAACACGACTTCCCAGCATCCGCCAACGACCAGCGTGGTCAGATAGATCGGCAGAAAATACAGCAGGCCATATAACGAACAGGCAATAATGTCATCAGGGTCGAAACCGAGGCCGGACCAGGCAAGCAGGCTGCCGCGCCAGTCCTGCGGCACAATGCCGGACGCCTGCAACGCCAGGTTGGCCTGATAGCCGGTGTTATACCAGCTCCACAGAATGCAGGGAATCAATGCAACGACCACATAACTCATCAGACGCTTGAGATCAATCGCATCGCGCACATGTGGCGCGGAGCGTGTCGTGTTCGCCGGTGTGTACAAAAAGGTATCGACCATCTCGTAGAGAGCGTGATAGTTTGCCAGGCGCCCTCCTTCATCGAAATGTGGCTTGATTTTGTCGAGCAGGCTGCGCATGAAAGCTATCCCTCTTTCTCGATCAGACGCAAATTATTGCGTAACACGACACCATAGTCGTGTTTTCCAACGCAAACAAAAGAGCAGAGCGCCAGATCTTCTTCGTCCAGCTCAAGGCAACCGAGTTTCTGCGCCATGTCAGTATCTGCAACCAGCAATGCTCGCAAAAGCTGAGCTGGCAAAATGTCGAGCGGCATCACTTCCTCGAATGTACTGATTGGGATCATTGCTCGCGGGCTGCCGTGCTGGCTGGCAGAAAATTCGTATGCTTTCCGTTTACGCAGCAGGCTGGAAAAGAAAACATTCATTCTGGAAAACTTGTTGCCATCGGGCCGTAACCAGCCGAGAAATTCTCTTGGAGGCGCTTCACGAATGGCGCTGATCTGCAAATGATATCGCCCAAGGTAAGCAAGTTCACCAACTGCGCGACGCCCCGACCAGACCGATCCGGAAATAATACGGTTTTCATTGCCATCAATGCCTTCACTGGCGAGTAATTCCTCGATCGACGCACCCATCCTGGTACGCAGCAGGCGAGGACGTGCAACCGGCGGCCCGCCAAGCGCCACGATACGTTCAACCACCAACCGGCCGGTCGTAAACAGCTTGCCAATGGCAATAACGTCCTGGTAGTTCAGATGCCAGACGGTCGTATTTAAGTCAGCTGGTTGAAGGAAATGAATATGGGTGCCCGGCAGCCCGGCAGGATGCGGGCCACTGAAAGCTGCCAGCCGTAAAGACGATATCGATAGCGCGGATTTTGCAAGCGCTAAAGATGAACGCACGTCATGGCACAACCACAGCGGACCATCGGTCAGCCGTGCGAGCACTTGTAATCCGTGCCCAAAATCAGCCGCTTCAGCTGCAATGAGAGGTGCGGGATCAGCTGCCAGCGGATTGCTGTCCATAGCGGTGATGAAAATTGCAGCCGGACGGGTGGACGGATCCGGCAACTTGCTAAATGGACGTGTACGCAGCGCCGTCCATAGGCCGGACGCCAATAGATTGGTTTTGACCTCGTCGGCAGTCAGGGTGTGGAGCACTTCTGGGGCATACTGCGCAAATGTTTCCTCTGTTTCCTGTTCGTCGAGTCTGATAACGACTGACAGCAGTCTGCGCTGCGCACCACGATGAATGGCCTCGATTTGCCCGGCTCCAGGTGCCGTAAAAACGATTTCCGGTAGTGTCTTGTGCGCGAAAAGCACCTGCCCAAGTTTCACCTGATCACCTTCTGCTACCCGCATGTCCGGTTTGAGATCAACAAAATCAACACCAGCGACGGCCACATGATGAATAGAAAGCGTACTATCCGCTATTTGCTGCTGCGGTGCGCCACCGATTGGCAGATCCAATCCTTTTCTCAGCTTGATATGTCTGCTTTCCCGGGATTGGCTGGGCAAATTTTTCATCCTTATGCGTCAGGTACGATCAAATACCTGGCGTGCTGTAAATGTATCGCTCCAGCTGTGCAATGACAAACTGGTGCTGCGAAATAGTATCTTTTACCAGATCACCAATTGACAGGATACCGATCACCTTGTCATTTTCCAGAACAGGAAGATGGCGAATGCGCATTTCTGTTACCAGTGCCATACAGTCTTCATTGGTGTTGTCCGGCGTGACATAAGCAACTTGATGGGTCATGATTTCCCTGACCTGAATGTCTTTGACCGGCTTATCCAGCAGATAGGATTTTCTGGAAAAATCACGTTCGGTAACAATGCCGACCGGTTTGCCATCTTTGACGACCAGTAGCGCGCCAACATTGTTCGCAGCCATTTTCTGCATGGCGCTAAATACCGAATCTTCAGATCCAGCCGTATAAATGGTATCGCCTTTTTCCTGCAACAGTTGTCTGACAGTTTTCATGATTACTCCTTTTGCTGATTAACAATGATATTGACCGATTCATGGGACTACCTGCTTATATGGTAGCGTTTTGTCATGGTAAAGCAAGCCCAAAGCGCGGCCTTCTGAAATCTATTAATCGATCATCATTCGTCTGAAGACATGCCTGCCTCTGTAAAGCGACGCTACAAGCTTCGTCAGATATAATTACCGGTTTATGGATAAATATACACGATGGTCGATTTTAATAACTCAATGTTACATATGGTCTGCAGATGGCTGATTTCATCGCGTTGATCCCTGCTGCCGGCACAGGCTCCCGCATTGGTGAAGCCGTACCCAAGCAGTATTTGTCTCTGGCTGGAAAACCAATGATTTATCATGCAATGCATGCGCTTTTTTATACAGAGCGCATTACCAGGATAGGCGTCGTGCTGTCGCCGGACGATACTGATTGGGAATACTACGACTGGTCCAAGTTTGAAGACAAATTGATGGTCTTGCGCTGTGGTGGCGCCACGCGTGCCGGGAGTGTGACTAACGGTCTGCGGGCATTACAAGCCTCTGGCAGTATTCAGGATCAGGATTGGGTGTTGGTGCACGATGCCGCTCGCCCAGGATTGAGTATTGCGCTGGTTGAGCGGTTACTGGATCAGCTTACCGAAGATGACGTTGGCGGAATACTGGCCATTCCGCTGGCGGATACGCTTAAACGCGCCAATAGTGATAACCGCATAGCCTGTACCGAACCCCGCGATGCGTTATGGCAGGCACAAACACCACAGATGTTTCGCGCTGCGCTATTACTCGAAGCATTGCAAAATGCACCCAACAACATAACCGATGACGCAAGCGCAATCGAAGCAACTGGACGCACTCCCAAACTTGTGATGGGTGATGCCTACAATTTTAAAGTCACCTACCCTCAGGATATGGCGTTGGCCGCTTTGATTTTAAAGGAAAATAAAACATGAATTCTATCAGAATAGGCCAGGGATTCGATGTTCATCCCCTGGTAAACGGACGCGCATTGATTATTGGTGGCGTTGCCATTCCCTTTGAAAAAGGATTGCAAGGGCATTCCGATGCAGATGTACTGCTACATGCCCTCTGCGATGCGCTGCTCGGCGCGGCAGCACTTGGGGATATTGGCAGTCATTTTTCTGATACCGATGATCACTTCAAGGGAATCGACAGCCGAAAATTACTGCGGGAAGTAATGCAATTGCTTGTACAGAAGCACTATCACGTCATCAATATCGATGCCACCATCATCGCTCAAGCGCCGAAAATGGCGCCACATATTCCACAAATGATCGCGCATATAGCGCAGGACCTCGATCTGCCTGCCGACGCCATTAGCATTAAGGCAAAAACTGCTGAGAAACTCGGTTTTATCGGTAGAGGTGAAGGTATTGTCGCCGAGGTGGTCTGCCTGATTGCTGATAAACGGTAATTACCATTTACACACCCCGGTATGATTCGTCGCGATTCACAAAGTGGGTAATGATTCATATCGTTTCAGTCATCGAAAGCAATGTATAAAACCCAATTAACCGACTAAAGAAAAGTGAAGAAATAAGTGTGTCAATTGGACACGTCTAGCGGGATGTAAGGCAAAAGGAGTCATCGCCGAGCTATGACGACGATAAACAACGCCGCAGTACCGCCAGATACGATCCAAATGTTATTTTGATAATCAGGCAGAGCTGATAAATCATAATTGATCAGACGGCAATATCAGGGAGTTTTCGAGCAGCTAGCATGAAGATACGATGCAGTGCCCAGTTTTGACCAGCAAGTAAACTCGTGAGAATGACGGTTGTGTGGACACTTCTGCGCGATATCTTGACTTGCGAGCCGGCCGTGAAATTAAGATTGGCATTGAGTTTATTCAGTGTCAATACTGCCATCCCGATTGCCCACAGGCAGAAGCGGCGAATACCAGCCTCATTTGCAGGCAATAGGCAGGTGTAGGTCAGGGCATCATTTAAATGCCCACGTGCGATACCAATCAATTTACGTAGTCCCGCTCGAAAACCAGGTTCGACGTGACCTGGTTTAAGGTTTTTTAAATCGAAACCGTGTACCCGAAAAATATCCTGAGGTAACCAGCAGGCACCACGCTTCTGATCTTCCCAAATATCTTTCAGGATATTCGTCATCTGCAATCCCTGACCGAAAGATACCGAGAGCTTCATCAACATCGCTCGGTTCTGGTTGATTGCTGTCGAGTAATCGCAAAAAAGTTCCGTCAACATTTCACCAACCACGCCTGCAACATGATAGCAATAACGATCCATATCTTCGAGAGTGGGCAGTCCGGCAAGTGATGCGCTTTCCTGATAGGAAATCATGCCCTCACCCATGATGCTGACACAGCGTTCCAATGCTTTGCGCTGAGTAGGATTGAAGCTATGAGTAATACGAATCACTGCATCGGTATGCATGATCAGATCCCGTTCAGCCGGAATTGTTTGATTGGAGAGCAACGGTAACAACATTTCAGAGAACTGTATTGCTGATATCTGCCCACTGATAACGTTGCCAAACATGTGTGCCATGTGACGCGTCTGCTCTGCGTTCAGTGCGTTGTCATCTTCGATAGTATCGATAATGCGGCACAGTAGATAGGCGTTGCCGATAACCTGCCGTAGTACGGATGGCAGCTGTGGAATTGTCAGTGCAAAAGTACGCGAGACTCCCTGCAGAATCTGGTCCTGATATTGAAAATCATCCTGTGTGGCTGAGGTTGGCATGAAATTGAAAAGGCTAACGTGCTTCAGGCAATGATATTTTCCAAAGCATATAATTCATCAATGGATTCCCGTGCACGAATCAGGCTGACCGAGTCACCATCTACCAGCACTTCAGCTGCGCGTGGACGTGAATTATAATTAGAGCTCATGCTCATGCCATAAGCGCCGCTCGACATGACGGCCAGTAACTCATTGGGAGCTAACACCAATTCCCGTTCATTTCCCAGAAAATCACCCGTTTCACATACCGGTCCAACAACCTGGTAACTAAGCGTATCCCCTTTACGTTTCACTACCGGCTGGATGGCATGATAAGCCTGATACAAGGCTGGTCTGAGCAGGTCATTCATGGCGGCGTCAACAATGGCAAAATTACGGTGCGGCAGATGCTTCAGATATTGCACACGGGTGAGCAGTATACCTGCGTCACCGACCACGGATCGCCCAGGCTCAATAATGAGGCGAGCAGAAGTGCTGGCCATTTCCGAGCAGAGTGCCTCGACATAATCCTGCCTGGAGGGAGGAGATTCCGCGTCATAGCGTATGCCTAGCCCCCCACCGAGATCAATATGTTCAATGGCTATATCGAGTGATTGCAGGCGCACCTGAAGATCCCGTATTTTCCGGGTTGCCTCGATAAAGGGAGAAAGTTCGGTCAGCTGCGAACCGATATGGCAATCTAACCCCACAGGGTGTACGTTTGGCAAGTTCTTTGTCAGCTGATAGATACGTTCTGCATCCGCCGCCGGGATGCCAAATTTGTTTTCTTTCAGGCCGGTTGAGATATAAGGATGGGTATTGGCGTCAACATCCGGGTTGATACGAACACTGACCGGTGCGATTTTACCCATTTCTCCGGCAACGTCATTGAGCGCAAACAGCTCCATTTCTGATTCGACATTGAAACAGAGAACATGGGCATTCAGGGCAATTCGCATTTCCTCCCGGGTTTTGCCGACACCGGAAAATACGATTTTCTGAGGATCACCACCTGCCTTCAGAACCCGGTGTAATTCCCCCCCGGAGACGATATCAAAACCACAACCAAGGCAGGCAAGCAGATTCAGAATCGCCAGATTTGAATTAGCCTTGACTGCATAACAAATAAGATGTGCGCGATCGGCAAACGCCTGTTCAAATTCCTGATAAGCCGCAGTGATGGCAGCACGCGAATAAACATAGCATGGCGTGCCGAATTGTTCCGCTATGGCAGTCAGAGAAACAGATTCGGCAAAAAACCTATCCTCATGATAATGAAATACTGGTCGCTCACTCATGGTATCTGTTTTCCCTGTTTGGCAGTTTCTTGCGCGGGCAGATAAAGTGGTGCTTTATGGCCGCAGGAAAATAATGTTAAGAGTATCAGCGCAATCAGACAGAATCTATACATACGCAATATAAAGTTGAGGTTCTTGTGAGAATATCGAATAGCACATCATTCTGGTAATGCGGGGGAGTGCCCCGTCGCTTTAACCGACCACTGGATCAATTCAGCTGCCAGTTGATCACTGATAGCAATAAAAGCCTTAGCAGCGCCGCTGGCATCTGCACTTGGTGTTGATTGCGCCTCTGAAAAGCGCTGCTGCGCCGCAATTAGACGCGTGTCGCGTTCAAAAAGACTGGCTCGCAGACTGACGTTCACGTGGCTGCGATTTACTGCATCAAATACCTGTATAAAATCTTCGAGCTCAATTTTCAATATATAGGTTGCTGGTCTGGCGTGCCCATATCTTCGATCAGGTGAATTTTGCCATGAGGCAATATGTTGTTTGATACGTTCTGTCAATAAACTCGCCGGAGGAGCAGCCCAGCGATTATTTGCATAAACATGAGTTTGTGCCGGATGATGATAAACAAGACGATAACGCATTGCCTGCGTATCCAGCCACGCTGGTGCAGTTACCCCGGAAAACTGTATCTGGATCGGAGAGGAAACAGGTCGCAGGTATTCAGACTGGGCAAGTGGACCAAAATCAAAAATAGAAATCGGAGTGGGCGCTCTGGGAATAATGGTACAACCGGCCAGCAGCAACAAAAAGAGATATTTGAACATTATTCTGCTTGTTTCCGTGGTGGTGTAAACCCAGCCTCACCTGGGCCAGGCATAGACGGAGATTTGCCAAACAGCAGGCTTTGCGGTTGTGTCGCAAGTGAATCCAACAGCTGATCGAGTATGCGAGCACTTTGGGCAACACGACTGCCCGCTTCCTGCAAACTGGTCAAAGTATCAGTCAATTCCAGCGAGCTTTGAGAAATATTATCCAGCGCACCGCTTTGCTGGTTAAGTTTTTCCAGCGTCTGACCAACTTCACCGAGCACATGTCGGGTTTGCTTGAATGTAGCTGTCATTTCATTGCTTAACTGCGGCAGTCCTTGTGCGCCATCCGTCAGCTGATTCGCCAGATTGTGGTAGCTTTTCAGGGTTTGCACCAAATTGCTTAATATAACTTCAATACTGGCCTGGTTCTGTTCACTCAATAAACTATTTACGCGGCCAACTGCTTCGTTCAGATTTTTCAGCATCTCCTGCGCTGAATCCGACAGCGTTTTGATCAGCGAGGATCGCAGCAGAATGTGTGCTTCTGGTGCAAGACTACCCGCCTCGTCACTATTATCGTCATCCAGCTCAATATAGGCCAGCCCCGTTATTCCCTGACTGGCAAGTTGTGCATAGACACTCTCAGGTAGCTTAACTCCATTAATTACAGAAATACGTACAATAATATTGTGCATATTCCGGGGATCGAAATAAATTTCACTGACCTTGCCAATATTTACGCCACGAAAGCGTACTGAAGCTTCGGGGTTGAGCCCAGAAACAGATCCGCCTCTGGAAATCAGATAATAGGTATGGTAGGTCATGTTTTCACTACCAAACCATTTTATTGCCATCGCCAAAGCAATGCTGAGCAAAATGACAAATAAACCCGCAGTAAAAGCGTAGGCACGATTTTCCATCAGTAGTGATCGTTAGTTAGATGGAATCCATTGAGATAACAGCATAATCATTATAAGAGTGAGCTGCTTAGTTCTAGCTAAATGGTATGTAACTAAGCCGATTCAGTGATTTCTCTATTTTCAGCAATCAACTGTTCGGTCAAGTGTGGTCTGAATATCTGCAAAAGCTGAGCAAAAATTTTAGGATTTCCTGCGACGACTTGCCCGCTTTTTAAATATTGTCCGTTCCCTTCCAGATCGCTGACCATGCCACCTGCCTCCAGAATGAGCAAACAGCCGGCAGCAATGTCCCAGGGTGCAAGACCCGCTTCCCAAAAGCCATCGTAACGACCAGCCGCAACATAAGCCAGATCGAGCGCAGCCGAGCCGGGACGCCGTATACCAGCCGCTTTTGGAATAAGATCCTTGAACATGGCAAGATAAGCTTCCATATGGGTAAAATCACGAAAAGGAAATCCTGTGCCTATCAGTGATTCACCCAGTTGAATTCGTTTGCTCACACGAATGCGATGATCGTTGAGAAAAGCACCTCCACCACGGCTGGCGGTGAATAATTCATCGCTAACGGGATCGTATATTACCGCCTGCGATAATACACCTCGATGCAGTAGCGCAATCGAGACGCAATATTTTGGAAAACCATGCAGAAAATTAGTTGTGCCATCAAGTGGATCGATAATCCATTGGTATTCTGATTTACCCACTTGCCCGCTCTTGCCACTTTCTTCTGCTAGAATTGAGTGGTCAGGATAAGCATCAAGCAATATTTTGATAATTGCTTCCTCGGCAGCCCGATCTACCTCGCTGACAAAATCACTGTGCGCCTTGCGCGTTATCGTTAATCGCTCCAGGTTCATTGCGGCGCGAGTAATAATGGAACCCGCACGACGGGCAGCCTTGACCGCGATATTAAGCATGGGATGCATGGTGGGAAATTCCGGACAATTACTTAAAGACGGCCATTTTAATATGAATCCTGCTTCACCGCTGGACAATGTCCGGATTGTGCTGAGCCATACCAGTCATCCGGGTAACATTGGCGCAACCGCTCGCGCCATGAAGGCCATGGGGTTACGCAATCTTTATTTAGTTAACCCCAAACTCTTTCCGGACAAAGAGGCAGATGCACGCGCTTCCAATGCGCGTGATTTGCTTGAAACAGCGCATATCTGCACCAGTCTGCAAGCGGCAATTGGCGATACCTGTCTGGTAGCGGCGTTGACTACGCGTCCGCGTGATTTGTCCCATTCCACCCTGGATGCGAGACAAGCCGCCAGTGAATTGATCAGGCATGCACGACATTCACCGGTCGGATTATTATTCGGGCGCGAAAGCTCGGGGTTAACAACGGATGAAATCAGTCAGTGCCAGTTAACGGTGCATATTCCAACTCATGCCGACTATTCTTCGCTCAATCTTGCCGCTGCAGTACAAATTATGGGTTATGAGTTGTGGATGGCGCTTAAAAATACTGCTGCTGTCACGCTCTCTGAAAATCAGGCAGAGCCGGCAAGCTTACGGGAGGTTGAAAATTTCTATGCGCACCTGGAAAAGATTATGATTCAAAGCGGATTTCTTGACCCACAGCAACCCAAAAAACTGATGCGTCGTATGCGTCGCCTGTTTGCGCGTGCCAGGCTGGAGAAAGAAGAAGTGAATATATTAAGGGGAATTCTGAGTGCAGTTGACAACAAGAAGTGATCATTATCTTGTTTTCAGCAGCTTATATGAGAATAACCATCAAAACCTTGACGTAATTATTCAGCGAGAAAAACTGCAAAAAGTACTTGACAGGGTTTTTGTGCAAAAAAGTTAGATGTCGACGTGTTGAGAAACGTGACGCAGAAAGCACTTGATCAGCCTGTAAAGGTTTATTCAGCAAACAGAATAAGCTGATTTATTCCCGGGGTAATTAAGAATATTTTTCAGCGTCAGAAAGTGTTCTGGTGCGAAAAATTCTGTTTCAAAAACAGGTTGTACAATAGCATTATCTTTAAAACAGCTATTGGAACAACGCATTGACAGTCGATGGTATTGACGTAGAAGCAACGGTAAAAAAGTTGCAGGAACTGCTGGCGAAGGAGCAAAATATATCGCCAGCATTGAGTGCGACGCTTGAAACGCTGTTAGTTGTTGTTCAATTGTTGGCTAATCGTTTAAACCTTAACAGTGGCAACAGCAGTAAACCACCATCGTCGGACAAGAACCGTTCTCGCGAGAAACGCAGCGGAGAAAACAAGCGAAAGGCAGGTGGACAACCTGGGAGTATAGGCACCACGTTGCGGCAGGTTGATGATCCCGATGAGATTGAAATGCTGACAGTTGATCGATCCACTCTGCCACCCGGCGAATATCGGGAAGCAGGATTTGATCGACGCCAGGTGTTTGATATTGATATCAGCCGCATTGTCACCGAATATCGGGCACAGATACTGATCAATGCAAATGGCGAACGATTTGTCGCACCATTTCCGGAGCATGTCACCAAGGCGGTGCAGTATGGTGCTGGTGTCAAGGCACACGCAGTTTATCTGTCGCAATATCAGCTGATTCCCTATCAGCGGGTGCAAGAATATTTTCAGGATCAGTTGAATCTGCCCATTAGTGTCGGCTCGATCTATAACTTCAACCAACAGGCATTTGCCTTACTGGAACAGTTTGAGCGGAAACTGATCGATCATCTTGTCGCCTCCCCCTTGTTACACACCGATGAAACAAGTATCAATATTGATGGCAAGCTACACTGGTTACATTGCCACTCGAATGCGCGATGGACACTGCTTTATACGCACGCCCGTCGGGGAACTGAAGCCATGAATGAGAAAGGCGTTTTGCTCCGGTTTAAAGGGGTGCTTTGCCACGACCACTGGAAACCCTATTATAAGTACACCGGTTGTGAACATGCGCTGTGCAACGCACACCATTTACGCGAACTTGAACGCGCCTATGAACAGGACGGTCAACAGTGGGCGAAACAGTTTCAGGAACTGCTCAACAGTATTCTGACTGACGTCAAACAACAAGGCGGTTCGCTGTCAGCAGAACAAGCAAAACATTATACTGAACGCTACCGGAATCTACTCAGACAGGCCGAAATCGAATGTCCGCCACCGGATGAAAAGAAAAATCCCAAACAGCGCGGACGGATCAAACGCAGCAAAGCCCGGAATCTGCTCGAACGCCTGCAGCTATACGAACAGGATGTTTTGCGGTTCATGACCAACCCTATCGTGCCTTTCACCAACAACCAGGGTGAGAACGACCTGCGCATGACAAAAGTGCACCAAAAAATATCGGGGTGCTTTCGATCAAAAGATGGCGCCGACATTTTCTGCCGGGTGCGTAGTTTTCTGTCGACTTGCAGAAAAAACAGTCTATCCGCCAGCGAGGCGCTTACACTGCTTTTTAACGGCAAATTGCCTGATTTCTTATAGGGCTGTCTTTAGTTTTTTGATTACGCTGAATAGTTACACCTTGACTTACGCTATTATCACCATATAGGTGTTAGCATAGCGGTTTTTGATTGCTTTGACTCCCATGCCTGTTGATCTTTCCCCTCCCCTGAAAGAAGAATTACTGCCAGTTCATGGCGTGTCATTGGGTATCGCTAAAGCAGGCATCAAACGGCCTGATCGACGTGATTTGCTGGTCATCCAGCTTGAGGAGCATGCGCAAATTGCAGGTGTTTTCACGCAGAATCGTTTTTGTGCGGCACCTGTTGCTGTTGCAAAAGCCCATTTGAGCGGGCCGCTGCCGATTCGTGCGCTGGTGATTAATACGGGTAACGCCAACGCGGGAACGGGTCAGGACGGATTAGATCATGCCGAAGCGACTTGTGCCGCATTGGCAAAATTGTTGGACTGTCAACCGCAGCAGATTTTACCGTTCTCAACGGGTGTCATTATGGAGCCATTGCCTGTTGACAGAATAATTGAACACCTGCCGGTGGCGGTGGCTGATTTATCGCCTGACAACTGGTTTGCGGCGGCGCATGCCATCATGACAACTGATACGGTTGCCAAAAGCGTATCTCGTCAAGTTGTCGTTGACGGAGTGGCCGTCACAATTACTGGCATGGCGAAAGGTTCAGGCATGATTCATCCCAACATGGCGACGATGCTTGGATTTATCGCGACAGATGCCAATATTTCGCAGATATTGCTACGCTCACTGGTGAAAATGGTTGCTGACTGCTCCTTTAACTGCATTACCGTGGACGGTGATACCTCTACCAATGACGCACTGATACTGATAGCAACCGGCCAAGCCGGACATGCGCCGATAAGTGATGCTGATCATCCTGATTTTGGCAGACTTCGCACAGTCATTATGGAAATTGCCGTTCTACTCGCGCAGATGATCGTGCGGGACGGTGAAGGGGCAACCAAGTTTATTACCATTAAGGTCGAGAAAGGCAGAACCCGGGAAGAATGCAACAAGGCCGCCTTTGCGATTGCGCATTCTCCGCTGGTTAAAACCGCCTTCTTTGCGTCTGACCCTAATTTGGGCAGGATCCTTGCGGCAATCGGATATGCCGGCATTGATGACCTTGATGTCGCGCATGTTCATCTTTATCTCGGTGACGTGCTGGTCGCAGAAAATGGCGGGCGGGCAACAAGCTATCGCGAAGAGGACGGTCAGCGGATCATGCGGTCTTCCGAGATCACGATGCGAGTCGTACTGAATAGAGGAGAAGCGGCAGCCACGATCTGGACCTGCGATTTGTCCTATGATTATGTCAAGATCAATGCAGAATACCGTTCATGAGATCATCAAACCATGACATCTTGCAGCATCTCGATCGATTGCCGGTATTGCTCGAGCGGTTCGCCCCAGAACCGCAGGGAGTGCATTCTGATTTCAGCCAGCGCATTGCTTTTCGCCTGATGCGGCAAGGACAGACAAATTACCTGGCAATGTGCACATGATTGGACAGACCAACACAAACCTATCAAAACAGAAATGCAATAGATATTGACTTCTGGCATCCAACACGAATTATCTTCACCTACCCGAGTAGTCGCCGCCATTATTACTCGCTCGGACGGTTGTTTTCTGCTCGCGCGCCGACCGCCTGGCAAACCTTATGCGGGATATTGGGAATTTCCCGGGGGAAAAATTGAGGTCAATGAATCTGAAAGAGATGCGTTAGCACGCGAGCTCTACGAAGAATTGGGGATAATTGTTACCCATGCCACACCGTGGCTGACACGCGAATTCCATTATCCACATGCAATCGTCAGAATCCGGTTTTACCGCGTCACGCAATGGTTGAATGAACCCACTGCACGTGAACAGCAGCAGCTTACATGGCAACACATCAATAATGTGACGGTTTCACCGCTACTTCCCGCTAATCAATCTATTTTGCGGGCACTGACTCTGCCTTCTGTTTATGCCATTTCCAATGCAGCTGAAATGGGCGAAGCACAATCGCTAAAAATGATCGATTTTGCTCTGGAATCTGGTGTAAAGCTACTGCAGGTTCGTGAAAAAAATATGTCATTAGAACGGCTTGTCGATTTTACAACGAAAATACTGGAGAGGGCGCACCACCACCAGGTCAAAGTACTGATTAACGAAAACATCGAAATAGTACAAATGCTTGGGGCGGATGGCGTACATTTGACCAGCTCGCAACTGCTTAAAGCAACTACCAGACCACTGGTAAACTGGTGTGGTGCATCCTGTCACAATGAAGAAGAACTAAATCAGGCAGTCATTCTTGGTGTTGATTTCGTGACGCTGAGCCCGCTCTACCCCACTCGCAGTCATCCCGCCATGCCAACACTGGGCTGGCAAAAATTCAGTACATTGATTCGTGATTACCCTTTGCCGACCTATGCCCTGGGTGGCATGTCTAAAATTGATCTGGGTGCCGCGCAGGAACAAGGGGCGCATGGTGTTGCAATTATGCGAACTTTGTCGCAGACTTAGTGGGTTTTTGCGCCAAGTAATGTAGAATAGAAGTTGTCGTAGAGCATCTTCCGCATCGTGAGCGTACGGTTTGTGCTCCTGGACACAACGCCATCTCTTTTCCATAAATAAAATCCACTTGGCCTTTTTGCTGCGCGTCGTTGTTCTGATAAGCCACTGCCACAAACAAACACTTTGGCTTATGTATGTTAATTGAATATCAAATTAAAAGATATAGAATTGTGTACAGGTGCCGTATTCAATCTTTAAATAAGTTTACGGTAAGTTAGTATGTGATTTTAGTCACATACTTATTTACTGAATAAGTGATAACTTTGCCCGTTGCTTTCCCCGCTGCGATACCAGTATTAACCAATTGAATAACGGGAGATCGCTGGTTTGATCGTGCCAGGGATTACGATTACATCGCGGCCAAATAAATTATTAAAGTTTCTGCAACATTTATGCAAATAAAATCAAGGAAACTAGCTTGGACAATTTTCAATTTCGAGGTCTTCACGTGAATATGCTATCTAGAGTCGGATTAATCGTTTCTTTTGCTGCCAGTGTATTAATACTGAGTAGCTGCACCAGTTATCCGTTACTGACTACCCAGGGAGAAAAAATACCTCATGACTATCTGATTGGACCCGGGGACACATTGAATATCATCGTCTGGCGGAATCCAGAAATTTCGATGAGTGTTCCCGTCCGGCCGGACGGGAAAATTACAACTCCGTTGGTTGAAGATTTGCCCGCTAGCGGTAAAACATCGACACAACTTGCGCGCGATATAGAAGAGACACTTGCTAAATACTTACAGCAACCAGTTGTGACGGTAGTTGTTACTGCTTTTGTGGGGCCATTTACCGAGCAGATCCGGGTGATTGGCGAGGCCGCGCAACCCCAGGCACTTCCTTACCGTGAAAATATGTCAATTATGGATGTGATGATTGCGGTAGGTGGATTAACTGATTTTGCGGCAGGTAACCGGGCAAGGATCATAAGAATGGTGGACGGTGTGCAGCAACAGTATCGGGTCAGGCTGAATGATTTGATTCGCGATGGAGATGTGTCCGCTAATGTGCCCATGTATCAAGGGGATGTATTGGTTATTCCCGAAAGTTATTTCTGATTGTTCCGTTGATTCTTTCATGAGTAATTTTTGCGAGAGACGAGGTAATTCAATATGGATGTATTAATTGCGCAACTGGTAGTTTATCTCAAGGGTATCTGGAAGTACCGCTGGCTTTCTGTTGTGTCTGCCTGGCTTGTTGCGCTTATGGGATGGTTCTATATTTATCAGATGCCGGATAACTATGAAGCATCCGCGCGGATTTACGTGGATACCCAAAGCATACTTAGGCCGCTGATGGCTGGGATGACCGTATCGCCCAATCCGGAGCAACAAGTAACCATCATGAGTCGAACCCTGATTAGCCGTCCCAATGTAGAAAGGATTATCCGCATGGTGGATCTGGATATCAAGGTGACCAGTGACAGCGCCATGGATAAACTGGTCATTGCGCTAATGAAAGAGATCACCCTGGCATCAACCGGGCGAGATAATATTTTTACTATTTCATACAGCAACAAGAATCCCCAGCTAGCTAAAGATATCGTCCAGTCACTTCTAACCATTTTTGTCGAGGGCGGACTGGAAGGTAAGCGACAGGACTCAACGGCCGCATTACGTTTTATCGATCAGCAAATTACAGCTTATGAGGAAAAACTGATCGCCGCTGAGGCTGCAGTTACGGCATTCAAGCAGAAAAATCTTGGACTTCTGCCTGGTCAAGGGGATTACTACACACAGCTGGTTGCTGCGCGAGAGGAACTGGAAAAAGCAAGACTTTCCCTGGCAGAGGCGCAACAGTCGCGAAACGCTGTTCAGAGACAAATGACTGGCGATGAACCTGTGCTATTACTGGAAGCGAGTGAAATTTCGCCAAAAAGCATTGTTAATCCCGAAATTGACACACGTATCCAGGCGTTAAACTCCAACCTCGATAGTATGCTGCTGAATTACACAGAGCAGCATCCAGATGTGATTGCCGCCAAAAGACTGGTTGCCGTCCTGGAAGAGCGTAAGGTTGAAGAAGCCAAATTAATGGGATCAGCAAGCAATAATGGCATGAACTATAACCCCATGTTGCAGCAGCTCAATATTGCGTTGACAGAAGCCCAGTCATTGGTAGCGGCAATGGAAGTGCGAGTGGCTGAGTATGAAGCGCGTTTTGAACGGCTAAAATCAATGAGTGCAATGGTGCCGGCAGTTGAAATAGAAATGCAGCAGCTTAATCGAGATTATAGTGTCAACAAAGCTAATTACGAGAAACTGCTTGAGCGCCGGGCATCAGCTGAAATTTCAGGTGAATTGAGTTCCGCAACCGGACTGATGTCATTCAGGATCATCGATCCACCGACAGTTCCCGAAACTCCAGCAGGGCCAGATCGCAAGAAATTATTTACACTCGTTTTTCTTGGCGCACTAGCGGGTGGAATTGGTATAGCTTTTATTATCAGTCAGATACGACCTACTTTTCATACCCAGGGAGGCTTACGCGAGGTGACAGGTCTGCCCATTCTGGGAACGGTGCCGATGATTTGGACCGATCAGGAAAAAATAAAACGTAAAGGACAACTTTACGCCTTTGGTGCATCCTTACTTATGCTGGTAATGTGTTACGCCGTATTGGTCAGTTTCACAAAATTACCTGGTTCGGCAGCAGCACAATCATGGCTGAATTGATTCGTCTGGCGCAGCAAGGGGCAAGATTACGAGTATTGAAGGAGCGAGCATGAGTCTCATAGAGCGAGCAGCAGATAAACTTACCAAAAATAATGCTAGACATTACCCCCCTGATACCAATCGTATTCCGCAACCTTCGGAAGGGACTTCGCGGACGAGCAGTGCATCACCGGCGGCATCTGTGCAGGGTGGCGGGTCAACTCATGGCAGATCAGAGCATCAAATATTCGTGGCTAAAACAGACCGACTTGATCCTCCACATAGTTCGAAAGCAACCAGGGATACAAAAAAGACAACCAAAAAAATAGCAATCGATCTGGAAAACCTGCACCGTCTGGGGATCGTCACGCTTAACCATACTAAATCCGCCGTGGCTGAACAGTTTCGCCTGATTAAAAGACCACTGATATCCAATGCCTTCAATCCAATGAGTGGATTAAAAAATGGTAATCTGATTATGGTAACCAGCTCCTTGGCAGGTGAAGGCAAAAGTTTCTGCTCGATCAATCTGGCGATGAGTATTGCTATGGAGATGGATCATCGGGTGTTGCTGGTCGATGCAGATGTCGCACGCCCTTCCATACCCAAGACACTGGGTTTCAGTGTGGAAGAACCCGGGTTGTTGGATATCCTCTTGAACCCGGAACTCGAAATAGCTGATGTCATGATTAAAACTAATGTGGAAAAACTGACATTGATTCCTGCGGGAACGCGCCATACGCATTCTACCGAGCTGTTGGCCAGCCAGAGTATGGGAGCTGTTTTGCAAGAACTGGCCCAGCGGTACCACGACAGGGTAGTCATATTTGATTCTCCACCGTTACTTTTAACCAGCGAGTCAAGAGCGCTTGCCACTCAAATGGGGCAAATTGTATTGGTGGTTGAAGCAGAAAGAACCACTCAGCAGACCGTGAAAGATGCCCTGCAACAAATCGAATCCTGCGATGTAATCAACCTGATATACAACAAAGCAAGAACACAGTCAACTGCCGGCTACTACGGTTACTACTATTAATGAAGTCATCGGTCTGTCATTTCTCTTTACCGTATCGGTTCCGTGTCTGTTATTTTTTTCTGGTCAGTACCTGCGGCTTGTGCCTGACGGCGCAAGCCGCAGAATGGGATATCCGGCCGCGGTTATCCATCAGTGAAACCTACACCGACAACGTGAGACTAGGTGGGATTGGTGGATTTGGCGGATTTGGCGGAGCTGGGGGTGGTAGTGAATTTATCACGCAAATTAATCCTGGTGTGAATCTGACCGGTAACGGACGTCGTTTCAATGCCAACGCGAACTACACTCTGAATAGTTTGTTTTTTGCAAATAGTGGACGCACTTTGATTCGGCAGCAGTTAAACAGTAACGGGACTGCTGAAATACTCCGAGATCTGTTTTTTGTGGATGGACGTGCTTCTATTTCACAGCAGAATGCGTTCCTGTTTGGTTCACAAGCATTGGATAACGCCAATTTAAGTGGAAATACGCGGGATATCCGTAACTGGAGCATTAGCCCCTACGCACGTCACCGTTTTAAAAATCTGGCTTCTGGTGAGATTCGCTACGCCCGAAGCGGTGTCAGTTCGAATCAACGCAATTTTTTCAATAATTCCAGTGATGCTTTCATAGCTTCATTAAATAGTGGCTCAGCATTCAGAACACTTGGCTGGGGGATTAACTACACCCACACGGAGATCAGCCGAGAACGAGCTGGCGTTAATCTTGGAAAAATTGAAATGGAGCGAATAACGGGTACGCTCAGATATGTCATCACACCCCAATTCAGTTTAATTGGCACGGGTGGTTACGAGCGCAACAGTTTTATTTCAATTCGAGGAAAACCATCCAGTCATTCCTGGACGGCGGGCTTCTCCTGGGCGCCCACGAGCAGAACGACTCTCAGCGCGTCCGCTGGTGAACGTTTTTTCGGGAGGACTTTTTCCGGGGCATTTGATCACCGCACCCGTGGAACGCTGTGGAACGCCAGTTATGTGGAAGATATCACCACGTTTGGTCAGCAATCTTTGTTGGGTGGTTCAATTTTGAATGCAGGTTCTCTGGGACAGCTGCCCGGTATCGGTGATGCTGGTGGGTTGCTGAATCGGGGATTGCCATCAAATATTTCTGATCCCAATAATTTCCTGACCAACCGACTATTCTTACTAAAAAATTTTCAAGCGTCGCTGACCTTGAATGGCCGGAAGAATTCCCTGATTTTCAGGGTATTTAATATGTCAAGGAAATCCTTCAGTTCCGATCAGGAAGATGCGGATCTGATCGGATTGCAAAATGCGTTCCTAACCCGAGATACCAGGCAAACTGGTGGTAATGTTTTGTGGAATCATCGCCTGGGACCCCGAACCGATGTAAATATTAATCTTGGTTATACTCAGTTTGAGTTCAACGCAACCAATCAAACTAATGACAATATTATCGCTACACTGGGTGTTAACAAACAGCTGTCTGAAAAATTAAATGCAAGCCTTCTTTATCGCCATCAGCGTCGGATTACTGAAAGCACCAGCGGCAGTTTCAGTAATAATTTTAGTGCAAATGCTATTACTGCAACCTTAAATATGGACTTTTAGAAAGATCAAATATGTATCTTGACTACTACGGTTTTACCGGGAAGCCTTTTCAACTTAAACCCGATGCCAGTTTCTTTTTTGACAGCAAGGGGCATAAACGTGCTGCGGCTTATTTGCAATATGGTTTATCGCAGGAGGATGGTTTCATCATTATTACTGGCGAGGTGGGAGCGGGCAAGACCACGCTGATGCGTCATCTTTTCCAAAACCTTCAGCAGGAACAAATTATTGTTGCGCAACTGGTCAGTACCAATCTGGATGCGGATGATGCGCTGCGTATGGTAGCGGCAGCATTTGGTTTGCCATACAGCAATCTGTCAAAAGCAGAGTTGTTACTGGGGTTAGAGCAGTTCTTTCATCAATGCGCACGAGAAGGAAAACGAGCATTGTTAGTCGTTGATGAAGCGCAGAATCTTGGCCAACCAACACTCGAAGAGTTGCGTATGTTGTCCAATTTTCAGACACAAGAACGTCCTTTACTGCAAACATTTTTGCTGGGTCAGCCAGAATTCCGAAGAACTCTGCTTGGAAGCCACATGCAGCAGCTCAGACAAAGAGTAATTGCCACCTACCATCTTGGACCACTCGATCAATCAGAAACCAGGGCGTATATCGAGCATCGGTTACAGAAAGTTGGCTGGAATGGTAATCCAGCGCTTCAGAATGAAATTTTTGATATTATTCATGAGTTTACTGGCGGAATTCCACGAAGAATTAATCAGTTCTGCGATCGTCTGTTAATCATGGGGTGTCTGGAATGCCTTCAGATTCTTGGTAAAGCAGAGGCGCATGAAGTCATGCTGGATATTAAAAAAGAGTTTGATGTGTCAACTTTGCCCAATCAACTGGACTAAAGCAGAATCTATCATGATCAACGCTCTGACCATTGATGTTGAAGATTATTTCCAGGTTTCGGCTTTTGCTCCCGTTATTGCCAGGTCCAATTGGGAAAAAATACCCTGTCGGGTAGAACGTAATATTGACCGAATTCTGGCTTTACTGGACGAACGCCAAATACAGGCAACTTTTTTCACACTGGGTTGGATAGCAGAGCGCTATCCGGAGATGATCAAAAGAATTGTGCATAATGGCCATGAACTGGCGAGCCATGGCTATGCTCACCATCGAGTAACCGAGCTGGACCAGAAACAGTTTCAGAACGATATTGTTCATAGTAAAAAATTGCTTGAGGATATCGGGTCTGTAGCAGTCATTGGTTATCGTGCACCCAGTTTCTCAATTAATGGCCAAAACCTGTGGGCGCTGGATTGTCTTGAAGCGGCAGGTTATCAATACAGCTCCAGCATATATCCGGTTATACACGATCATTATGGTATGCCTGAAGCACCTCGCTTTGCTTTTCGTCCCAGTCAATCGGGACAATTGCTTGAATTACCCGTTACCACCGTACGCATGCTGGGGCGCAATTTCCCTGTTGGAGGTGGCGGTTACTTCCGTTTTTGGCCTTATTGTTTGTCTCGCTGGTTTTTGCAAGCAGTTAATCAGGACGATCAGCAATCAGCTATCTTTTATTTTCACCCTTGGGAGATTGATCCTGATCAACCGCGAGTAAAGGGGATAGGTTTTAAAACACGATTCCGGCACTATGTCAATCTGGGTCGCATGGAAGATCGGCTGCGCTTATTGACGCAACAGTTTGCCTGGGGGCGAATGGATCATATTTTTCTCAAGGATACGATATGAGTGCAGCCAAACTATCTGCGCTTGATGTGAAGAGATCACTACCGGAAATCCTGTCCCGGGTTTCCCTGCTGACGCAGGCACAATACCGCGCTTGGGATGATTTTATTGACCAGTGCCCACAGGCTACATTTTTTCACCGTGCCGGCTGGCAGCAGATAATGGAGCAGGCATTTGGGCATCAAACCTGGTTTCTTTACATTGAGGAAAATGGCCAAATCCAGGGTGTATTGCCGCTGGTAGAAATCAATAGTCTGCTGTTTGGGCATAGTCTCAGTGCGCTGCCATTCTGTGCGTATGGTGGTATCGCGGCAGTATCCGATAATGCATACAGCAAGCTTGATCAAGCGGCCCAATCTCTGGCCAGTTATCTCAATGTCGATTATCTGGAATACCGTCTTCGTGAACCGCAACATCCAGAATGGCCGACCAAGGAAATGTACGTTACCTTCCGAAAAGTGATAGATCCTGATGTCGAGCGGAACCTGCTGGAAATTCCCCGCAAACAGAGAGCAATGGTGAGAAAAGGTATCAAACATGGACTGCAGTCTTGTGTAGATACCTCAACAGAACGTTTTTTTGTGGCGTATTCCACCAGTTTGCATCGTCTGGGTACGCCGGTTTTCTCCAGAAAATATTTCCGTCTGCTCAAGCAGGTTTTTGGTGATGATTGTGAAGTCATGGTGATTACCCAGGCTGACAAAGTGGTGAGTGCGGTGATGAGTTTCTATTTTCGTGATGAAGTCTTGCCATATTACGGCGGAGGAACAGATGCGGCTAGAGATCTGGCGGCCAATGATTTCATGTACTGGGAATTGATGCGGCGCGCCTGTGAACAGGGCTACCGGATTTTTGATTTCGGGCGCAGCAAGCAAGGTGCGGGTTCCTATAGTTTCAAGAAAAACTGGGGATTTGAGCCGGAGCAGCTTTATTATGAATATCAGTTACATCGCAAGCAAGCCATGCCTGAAATCAATCCATTAAACCCAAAATATCAGTTTTTCATTAAAGCCTGGCAAAAAATGCCGCTCACTTTAGCCAATCTGATTGGCCCCTATATCAATAGAAATCTCGGCTGATCGTAATGCAAGCCCTGCTGTATTTAACCCATCGTATTCCTTACCCGCCAAACAAAGGCGACAAGATTCGCTCATTCCATATTTTGCAGCATCTGAGTCAGCACTATCGGGTTTTTCTCGGGACATTCGTTGATGACGAGCAGGATTGGCAGCATGTAGACAAGGTCAGGTCATACTGTGAAGATACCTGCATTGTGGGAATAGATCCTCTGGTTGCTCGTGCCAGGAGTTTGTTTGCATTACTGGGTAATGATCCGCTGACATTGGCTTATTATCGACATACAAAATTACAGCAATGGGTAGCTCAAATTTTTGAGCAGCAAGCTGTGTCGGTTAGTGTCGTATTTTCTGCCGCTATGGCGCAATACGTCGATCACAATCAACATGGTCGACGTATCATTGACTTTGTCGATATTGATTCCGACAAATGGCGGCAATATGCCATATCAAAACCGTGGCCATTCAGCTGGATTTACCGTCGCGAGGCAGACTGTTTGTTCAATTATGAAAGACGCATCGCCTGCGAATTTGATAATGCAACATTTGTTTCTGAAAAAGAAGCATCCTTGTTTCGGCAGCTTGCCCCTGAATGTGCACAAAAAACAACTTTCTTCAATAATGGGGTCGATACCAGTTTTTTCTCGCCTGGTCAGAATTATCCTAACCCTTATCCAGCTGGAATCGAAGTGCTGGTTTTTACTGGCGCAATGGATTATTGGGCAAATATTGATGCGGTAGATTGGTTTGCACGCCACATTTTTCCAATCATTCGCGCGCGAAGACCGAATACCTGGTTTTATATCGTAGGCGCCAAGCCAGGCAAAACTGTACAGTTGTTGGCAAACTTGCCTGGTATTTGTATTACCGGTATGGTGGCGGATATCCGGCCTTATTTGCAGCACGCTGTCGCGGCAGTTGCTCCGCTGCGAATCGCCCGTGGCATCCAGAACAAAGTATTAGAGGCCATGGCGATGCAAAAACCGGTAATCGTTTCTCCGCAAGCACTTGAAGGAATTAATGCAATTGATGGAGAAGAATTGCTGGTTGCGAATAATGAGACTGAATTTTCTGATCAGGCATTACGCATTCTGGAGAATTGGAATAGGGCAATTTTAGGTCAAGCAGCCCGTAACCGGATCATGGCGGACTATACTTGGCAAAACAGCCTGTCACGCTTAGATACCATGCTGGAAACAATTTTTGATACTGAAGCAAGACGATAAAAACTCGCATCTGTTTAATTAACCGACAGAATTTCTGGAAAGCTGCTTATTATGACAACACGAATAGAATTGCCCACTGTTGCACATGCCAAGGTAAGCAATAGAAGTGTCAATTTGCTGCTGACATTCACGGTAATCGGACTGGTTTTAGGCATTTATCATGAAACGGTCTGGTCAATTGTAGCGATCTGGATACGTTCTGATACCTATGCGCATGGTTTTTTGATCGTCCCCTTCAGCCTGTATATGGTTTGGGGCAGGCGAGAAACACTGAAAACTATTGCACATCAATCCGATTATCTGCCACTTTTATTGTTGGCCGGATTGGGATTTATCTGGCTACTGGCCACGCTTGCCAGCGTCATGATTGTGCAACAATATGTCTTGGTTGCAATGCTCCCGGTCATCGTATGGGCGATGCTTGGTAATAAAATTTTTATCGCCACTGTTTTTCCACTTATCTATTTATTTTTTGCAGTCCCATTTGGAGATTCCCTCATTCCGCCGCTAATTAACTTTACGGCCGATTTTACAGTTGGAGCGCTTCAGTTAACCGGAATACCTGTTTATCGCGAAGGTAGTTTTTTTAGCGTACCCAGCGGTAATTGGTCAGTAGTCGAAGCCTGCAGTGGGGTGCGCTATCTGATTGCTTCAGTAACATTGGGTACGCTCTATGCCTATCTTACCTATCAGAGCCTGAGCAGGCGCATCATATTTATTGGGCTGTCGATTATCGTGCCCATTATCGCAAATGGTCTCCGCGCCTATCTTATCGTCATGACCGGTCACCTCAGCAACATGACTCTAGCGGTTGGGGTGGATCATCTGATTTATGGTTGGCTCTTTTTTGGAATTGTGATGCTACTGTTATTCTGGGCAGGTTCATTCTGGCGCGAGGACCAGCAACCAGTTCAGTCGATTATCCAAACCGAACAAACAAAAGACGGCTCTCAATCAAGTGTAACAAGTAAAGCGACATGGGGTGTAGCCGGGTTAATCATGATCATTACAGCAATCTGGCCGTTATACGCGCAGCACTTAAGTACCTCCCTGCATCAGCAGTCTATACCAGCCCTTACTATAATTAATCATTCTGATAAATGGCAGCCTGAAACGGCTCCATTGTCTGACTGGGCGCCAGTTTATGTGGGTTCGCCTGTCCAATATATCGGGCATTTCAGTAATAATGATCGACGTGTCAGCGTCTACGTGACTTATTACCGCAATCAGAAACAAGGTAACGAGCTGATTAATTATGGAAATACCCTGGTTGCCAGTAACAGTGGCTGGATCGATGTGCTCAGCTCCAGACAGGACATATCCGTGGATAATGCAGAGCTAACGGTTACACAGAATCAATTGCGTGCATCTACTGACAAACTACTGACATGGCGCTGGTGGTGGCTTGGTGACTATGAAACCAGCAATCCCTATATGGTTAAGTTTTTAATGGCCGTTAACCAGTTATTTGGACAAGGAGACGACGGTGCCGAAATTATTATTGCGGCTCATTACGAGACTGATCCACAGGAGGCGATTTTATTGATGCGTCAGTTCGTTGCAGATATGATGCCCGCGATCAGGGAAGACCTAGACTCAACAAAAAATCAGAAATAGTCATGGAATTTATTTCTAACAGGATAAAAGCATGTGTGGCATCGTAGGAATTTTTGATACACGCGGTGGCGAAATCAACCGGGAATTACTGGAACGGATGAACCAGACCCAGATACATCGCGGGCCTAATGAAGGTTCACTCCATATCGAGCCCAGTCTAGGTTTGGGGCATCGCCGCTTGTCGATCATGGATGTAGCGGGTGGCCAGCAACCGCTATTTAATGAGGATGGTAGTGTTGTCGTCGTATTTAACGGTGAAATCTATAATTTTCAGACCCTGGTAACGGAGTTGACTATGCTGGGTCATCAATTTCGAACCCATTGCGATACCGAAGTCATCGTGCACGCCTGGGAGCAGTGGGGTGAGCGTTGTGTTGATCGCTTCAACGGCATGTTTGCATTTGCCTTATGGGATCGAAACCGGCAAATACTTTTCATGGCACGTGATCGACTGGGAATAAAACCGCTTTACTATGCCCTGCTGAATAATGGGCTATTTCTTTTTTCTTCAGAGCTGAAAGCGTTGCTTGCTTATCCGGAGTTGAGCAGAGCATTTGACCATCTGGCGATTGAAGAGTACTTCGCCTATGGCTATATTCCTGAACCCAGAACCATTTTTAATGGCACTTTCAAACTTAAGCCAGGCTATTACCTGAAACTGACACGAGGACAAACTGCCATCCAGCCCCAGCAATACTGGGATGTTCCATTTATCCAGCAAGCAAGACTAAGTGAGCAGGAAACCGGGGAAGCACTCGTTGCCCAACTGCGTAAATCAGTCAACAGTCAGTTAATGAGCGAGGTTCCACTGGGTGCCTTTCTCTCTGGCGGCGTGGATTCCAGTGCAGTTGTGGCGATGATGGCGGAAACAATGAATGAGCCGACTAATACCTGCTCGATCGCCTTCTCTGATCCCGCCTTTGATGAGTCAGAATATGCGCAGCAAGTGGCGACACGCTATTCAACCCGACATTTTGTCGAACAGGTTGCACAGGATGATCTCGACCTTGTTGATCGACTCGCAGCACTTTATGATGAACCTTTTGCGGATAGTTCCGCTATCCCGACTTATCGTGTGTGTGAGCTGGCCAAAAAACATGTGACAGTCGTATTATCCGGGGATGGAGGAGATGAAAACTTTGCAGGTTATCGCCGCTATCGCTGGCATATGATGGAAGAAAAACTGCGTGAGAAGCTTCCACTCGGATTACGTCGGCCATTATTTGGCATACTGGGTCAACTCTATCCCAAGGCTGACTGGGCGCCAAGATTCTTGCGTGCCAAGGCAACTTTCGAAACGCTAGCGCGTGATTCAGTAGAAGGCTATTTTCACAGCGTATCCATCCTGGGTGATGAGCTGCGTGCACAACTGTTCTCCCCCTCGTTTCGCAAAAGTTTGCAGGGCTATCAGGCAGTAGAAGTATTGCGAGATTATGCGGCCAACAGTCCAACACAAGATAGATTGTCATTGGTGCAGTATCTGGATATCAAAACCTATCTGGTTGGCGACATTCTTACTAAAGTTGATCGTGCCAGCATGGCACATTCATTGGAAGTACGCGTGCCGTTGCTTGATCATGAACTGGTGGAGTGGGTATCCGGATTGTCACCCTCATTGAAGCTGCGTCAGCAGGAAGGTAAATATATCCTGAAAAAATCGATGGAAGCATACTTACCACAAACCGTGCTGTACCGTAATAAAATGGGTTTTGCCGTACCGCTCGCCAGCTGGTTTCGCGGACCATTGCGTGAGCGTGTTCGCGCCGGGCTGCTGGGTAACACGCTGGCTGACACAGGTATCTTTAACATGGCCTTTATTGAAAAAATGCTTGATCAGCATCAATCCGGACGCCGTGATTTCAGTGCATCGATATGGACATTGTTGATGTTTGAATCTTTTTTGCGTCATACCTTCAGTGAAAATGGCGAATTATCAGCCGGATATCTGCCCAAGGTTGCCTAATCAGTGCGGCAATATCATATTTTCAAGCGTTCGACGATACGTCCGTTTTGCAAGTGTGATTCAATGATTTCATCGATATCTTCTTCATCAATATAGGTATACCAGACCGCTTCCGGATAGATGACAATGACTGGACCTTCCGCACAGCGATCCAGGCAGCCGGCGTTGTTGATCCTGATTTTTTCTTTACCATCAAGCTTGAGTGCCTTGATTTTTGCTTTGGCGTAGTCTCGCACGGCTTGTGCGCCGCAATCATTGCAGCAGCGCTCGCCGTTATCGCGCTGATTGACGCAGAAAAAAACGTGATGTTGATAGTAGCTCATGTTCATTACCTCAATTTAATTTCTGTCCAGATACGGCTTAATAGGCGCCGCTGCTTGTGATCGAGCTCTTCGAGCATTTCCAGCCGGGCAAGCTGAGGAATATCAGGAAAAATGACGGGGTGACTGGAAATATCGGCACGAATATATTTTTTCGCGACCTGATTGGGATTGCCGGAACCTGTCAGGTTGGTCAATTCGGCTGAGTTTTCTCCTTCCAGCATGAAATCAATAAACTGGTGCGCAAGATCCGGTCGATGACCACTGCGATGCAGCACCATACTATCGAGTGAAAGTGTGGCGCCTTCCTTGGGAATGACAAAATCTACCGTGAATGGTCGTCCAGTTTTTTGTGCATCCTGCCCGGCCTGAAACATGTCGTTCGAATAACCATGCGCTACCCACAGATTACCCACGGCAAGTTCGCGGATGTAGCTGGTATTATTGAATGCGGCCCAATAGGGCTTGGCGCGGATGATCAGCTCCCTGGCCTGCTGCCAGTGCCGGGGATCGGTATCGTTGACACTGTAACCCAGGTAACTGAGTGCGGCTGCCATCAATTCACGCTGACTGTCGAGTACCGTTACCCGCCCCCTGATTTTCTGTAAATGGACTGGCTCAAAAATAATTGCCCAGCTATCCGTTGGCAGTCCCAGCTCCTCCATTTTTTCACGATTAAAACCAATGAGTGTGATGGTAGTAGCATAGGGGACCGAATACCGGTTGCCCGGATCGAACACTGTATTCAGGTAAACCTCATCGATATTATTCAGATTGGGCAACAGCGTTTTATCCAGAGATCTGAGCATACTCTGTCGAATCAGCGTATCCATGGCATTGCCGGTTGGTACAAGCAGATCGTAGCCAGTCGCGCCAGCAGCGAGCTTGGCGAGTAACTCCTCATTGTCGGCATAGTAATCCTGGGTTACCTGGCAGCGGCATCGCTGCTCGAAACGGCGTAGCGTTTCGGGACCAATGTAATTGTTCCAGTTGAACAGGCGCAGTACATTATCGGCACGATTACTATCAGCTTCCGGCTGCGGCGAGCAGGCGGTGAGCAAACCGATTAGCAGCCCTGTCAATCCATACAGAATGATGCCTCGTTTCACGCACTTATCTCCCGTGCAGAATAGTTTTGTCGAAGCGAGTGGCGAGCATAACCAAAACAAGTGTCAGCAACATCAATAAGGTGGATATCGCATTCACCTCCGGTGTAACCGCGATCTTAATCATGGTGTAAATCTGGATAGGCAGAATTGGTTCACCCACGCCCTTGGTGAAAAACGTGATCACAAAATCATCGATTGACAGCGTAAATGACATCAACGCACCGGCGATGATGGCTGGCATGATAAGTGGCAGGGTGATCAGCCGGAAAGTTTGCCACGGAGTAGCGCCAAGATCGCGTGCCGCTTCGAAAATGCTGTCATCCATTCCCTGCAGCCGCGCCCGTACAATAATAGCAACAAATCCGACACTGAACGTCGTGTGAGCAATAATGACCGAAATCAGCCCCAATGTCATATTGAGCACCTGCAGAAAAAACAGTAACAGGGATACCCCAAGCAGAATTTCTGGCATCGCAACCGGTGAAAAGGCCAGGATAGGCAAAACCTTGAGACGGTAGCGATGAATCGCTAATCCCGCCATGGTGCCAAGTGTAGTTGCAAGCACGCTGGCGCTGACCGCGATGATGAGTGAGTTGCGTGCGGCGATCAGTATCTCTTCATTGCGAAATAGCTTGTGATACCAGTCAAGGGTAAATCCGACCCATTCCGCATTGAGACGCGAATCATTAAACGAATAAACGACTACGATGATCAACGGAATGTAGAGAAAGGCATACACCAATATGGCCATCAGCCACAGCAAAAAATTTGGATGTCTCATGTTGATGAGGAAGAGACTGCAACGCGCGGACGGGCAAGCCATGCGGCAAAACCAGCAACAGCCATAACCACCAACATCAGCATGATAGAAAGTGTTGCACCAAATGGCCAGTCGCGCGTGCCGAGAAACTGGTCTTTGATCAGGTTGCCGATCAGGATATCACCGGTTCCACCAAGAATATCCGGCACGGCAAACATGCCCAATACCGGTATGAACACCAATGCGGCACCGGAGAACACGCCGGGTACCGATTGCGGCCAGGTAACGCGCCAGAAGCGTTGCCAGCGATTTGCCCCCAGATCCTGAGCCGCATCAAGCAAGACCGGATCATGCTTCTCCAGGTTGGTGTAAAGCGGCAGAATCATGAAAGGCAGGTGGATATAAACCATCCCCACCAATACCGAAAATGGGGAAAACAGCAGCATCACCGGCGGAAATTCCATCCATGCCAGCAGGCTGTTGACAGCATGATTGAGCCCCGATTCCGGCCCGAGAATGATCATCCAGGCATAGATACGGACCAGAAAATTGCTGGCAAACGGCAAGATCACCAGCAGGATCATCAGATTGCGATGACGCTTATCGCTGCGGGCAATGAGCAGTGCTAGCGGATAGGCAAGCAGCAGGCAGATCAGGGTTGTTACCGCAGCAACGAGAAAGGATTTCAGAAATATCTCGGCGTAGAGCGTATCACCCCAAAAAAAACGGTAGGTTTCCAGCGTCAGCCCATACAAATCCGATGGCGCCCCTGCGGCAAGATCAGAAGCACTCAACGGAGCAAGCCCACCAAATTCACCGGGAAAGCGAAATGATGTCACAAACATGATCAGGCTGGGCGCAACAAAAAATACCAGCAAAAACAGCATAGGCGGAAGGCTGATGAGCCACTTGACTCGATTCTGGCGGTGCATGCTCTATCCGTCCCTAAGAAATTGCACGGCTGTCATCGGCCAGGACACAGTCACCGTGTCCCCTACTTCGAAGAATCGCGCCACACCCGGCGTCGCATTGGCCAACAGAGCTTCCAGACGAACACCATTGATTAATTCGATCACATAGGTAGTAACATCACCGACATAGAGAAAATCCGATACCCTGCCAGTAAATGTATGCACTGCTTCTGAATTTTGAGAGGTGCGGTGCAGGCTGATTTGTTCTGGTCGAATGGCGATCACACCTTGATCACCGATAGCTACCTTTTTGTTTGCAGGCAACGATAACACCCCAAGCGACTCTATCTGTAGAGTCATCATGGCATCAGTCAATTGCATGACTTCTGCACTGAGTAAATTGATCTTACCGATAAAATCCGCCACAAAACGGCTGACTGGCTGGCTGTAAATGATACTCGGCTCATCTATCTGCTCCACTCTCCCCTGATTCATAACCGCGATGCGTTGCGATAGCGCGAGCGCTTCATCCTGGGAATGCGTGACGAAGATAAAGGTAATACCGACTTCTTTTTGCAGATTAATCAGCTCACGCTGTAAATCCTCACGCAGTTTTGCATCCAGCGCACCTAACGGTTCATCCAGCAATAGCAAACGAGGACGATTGATCAGTCCGCGTGCAAGTGCGACACGCTGCTTTTGCCCACCGGACAACTCATGTGGATAACGTTGTGCAAAACTGGATAAGCGGACTTCTTCAATGGTCCGACTGACTCGATCAGTTATCTCGGCTGGAGCAACCTTAGCCATCTGCAGAGGGAAAGCAATGTTCTGCGCTACAGTCATGTGCGGAAACAGCGCGTAACTCTGAAAAACGGTGTGGATGGGACGTTTCTCGGGTGCCAGCCTGGTAATATCGTGGCCATCGAGCAAAATCTGACCGGAATCCGGCGTATCAAATCCGGCAATCATGCGCAACAAGGTGGTTTTCCCACAGCCAGACGGCCCCAGAAGCGTAAAAAACTCGCCTTTGGTGATGCTCAGACTAATGTTATCGACCGCAACAAAGTCGTTAAAACGTCGGGTGAGATTGTGCAGTTCCAGTAATGCCATGGCTAGACTGAGTCAAAAAGGCGGATTCTAGCAAAATCAGGTTTTCACAGGCTACAAATAAATATTAGCAAGCAGTAGCGCTGCCAGGAGCGCCGCCAGTAACGCGAGTAAACGGCTTTGCCGTTTTTCCTGCTTGACGAGTTCCCCCAATTTTTCTTCCAGACTCTGTGCGCGTTCCTGGCTCAGATTGTAATGCAGCAGTCGTGGAAACTGTGGCAAGATCGTTGCCCAGTTTGGCGCTTCCTTTTGCAGCTGGCTGATCAGCCCACGAAACCCAACCTGCTCCGCCATCCAGTTTTCAAGAAAAGGCTTCGCGGTTTTCCACAGATCCAGATCCGGATCAAGATCGCGCCCCAATCCTTCAATATTCAGCAAGGTTTTCTGCAGCAATACCAACTGTGGCTGAATCTCAACATTAAATTGACGCGAAGCCTGAAACAAACGTAACAGCACGCGGCCAAAATAGATGTCCTTAAGGGGACGGTCAAAAATCGGCTCACACACCGCACGAATAGCCGCCTCAAAATCATCAACCCGGGTATCTCTTGGTGCCCAGCCCGCTTCAACATGCGCCTGTGCAACACGACGATAATCCCGACGGAAAAAAGCCAGAAAATTTTGTGCCAGATAGTTTTTGTCCTCATCACTGAGAGACCCCATGATGCCAAAATCAACCGCGATATAACAGCCATTACTACCCACAAAAATATTTCCCGGATGCATGTCGGCATGAAAATAACCATCCCGAAACACCTGGGTAAAAAATATTTCCACTCCCATACGCCCAAGCTGGTGAACATCGATTCCCTGTGCGCGCAACTCATCGACATGGCTGATAGGTGTGCCAATAACACGTTCCATGACCATGACTTCCGGATGGCAATAATCCCAGTAGACCTCGGGAACCAGCAACAATGGAGAATTGAGAAAATTGCGGCGCAGCTGGCTGCAGTTGGCCGCCTCACGGACCAGATCAAGTTCGTCTTCCAGATGGCGGGCAAATTCCGAAACGACTTCACGCAGCTTCAGCCGCTTGCCGTCAGGCCAGACCGCCTCCAGCAGCCACGCAGCAGTTTCCATCAGAGCAACATCGTGAGCAATTACCGGTGCAATGTCAGGGCGAAGAATTTTGACGGCAGCCAGAGAGCCATTCTGTAAAACCGCATAATGCACCTGTGCTACCGATGCGCTGGCAACCGGTGTTTCCTCAAACTCAAGAAAAATTTCATGAACCGGGCGGCCATAAACCTTTTCCAGAATACCGATTGCCTGTTTCGATGGAAAGGGAGGAACCCGATCCTGTAAATAGGCCAGCTCGTCGGCAAAATCAGGGGCAAGCAGATCGCGGCGGGTAGAAAGCATCTGCCCGAACTTGATGAAAATTGGCCCCAACGCCTCCAGCGCCAGACGCAATCTCACCGCACGCGGCAATTTCAGCCCACCACGGAATGGCAGCAACCTGCTGATTTTGCAGAGTGCGCGCACGCGCAGTTGGCAAAGCACCACTTCATCCAGACCAAAGCGCAAGGCGATCAGGATGATTTTAAACAATCGGAAAAAACGCATGAATATTGGCCTGGTTCAAAAAAACAGATCAGAGGTTATTTAAAAACCCATCTTTCGATAACAGCAGCATGATGAGACAGAAAACCCCTTGAGTATTGCTAACCAAACCGTTTATCGCATGGCCAGGTACATCATATGTTCAGGAGCTCATCGCCGGGTTATCCTGATTAAGACTGTTACGATTGTAATCTGTTTCAGTTTGTATGCAGGCAGTAAAATTCACGTTACCCAGATGGGTGATGATGACATTCGATAATGTTGTGTCGCTCTGCTGAGCCAGATCCGCCAGAATCTCCCATGCCTGATGGCTCAGGCTAATCGTCTTAAGGGGTTGTAACTGTCGATTCTCCTGCACGTCACATCCAACTGAAATCGCTTGCCTAAGCTGCTCCCATTGCACATCATTCAGCCATTTTTCGCACCAGGCATTCATTCCATCCGGATCAATCAAACTACCAAAATATTCTTGTTTCGCAATTAACTGTTGATTCTCATCAACCCCAATCCATTGAGGTTCTTGAGTAAGTTTCTGCTCAACAAAAGCAATAGCAGCATGTCGATCCTGCCGCCGGATGACATATTGACCTACCTTCATTTTTCGAATCCTCATTTTCTATTTATTGACTGTTGTTAATAACTTATAGGCCGATATTACAAGGGAATCTCACTGAAATGCAATGTTGAATCCCCAGGTTGTGTTGTTATTTATCACAGATACTTTCAGAGGGAATGAGAAATAAACAGTGTTCACAGTTTTATTCACATCAACAATCGCATGGATCATGCCGTAATTTACCGGAAACTTTCTGAAGGGAGTCACAATGAGCGCTGATCTTGAGCAGTTTTACCAGATATTTTTTGAGGAAGCCAGCGAGCTGCTGGCGGAGATGGAAACCCTTCTGCTTGGACTGGACGTGCAATCTCCAGATCCGGAAGATCTGAATGCCATTTTTAGGGCGGCACATTCCATTAAAGGTGGCGCTGGCACGTTTGGTTTTACAGATATGACCGAAATGACGCATATGCTGGAATCATTGCTGGACAAATTACGCAAAGGTGAATTGACATTACGCAGTGAAATGGTTGATGCCTTTTTACAGGCGAGTGATGTTTTGAAGCAGCAATTGAATGGCCATAGTGGTGAAGGACAGGTCAATTCCGCCGAGGCAATGGTCGCTTCCCAAAAACTGAAAGAATTGATGACCGCAACTGCCGTAAATGAAGCCGCCCTCCTCTCTGCTGTAACAGAATTAAATAAGGCACCCGAATATTCTCTGCACGAAACGCCCGCCACGCAAGCGATTCCACCGACCAATAGCAATGCCCCAGAAGAAGCTTCCGCAAACATACCAATCACGTACCGCATCCATTTTTCCTGCCAGAATCTGAGCGACGTGGTGATGACAAAACTGCTGGCTGATCTGGCTCGGCAGAGCAGTCTTGAGAATTTGAGTGCGCCACAACAACAGGAGATCTGCTGTCTGAAACTCACCACAATGGAGAGTGAGGAAGATATTTGGGAAGCACTGGCTTTTATCGTTGATCCGGTTACGCTGGTTATCGAAGCCGAAGTAACTGCTCAAGCACCAGCTGACAATATCTCACCCGCTGCTGACAAACCGGCTGTCATGATGAATGCGCCGCCAGCCGGAACAGCTGCGGAAACAATCAAGACTGACCCGCCAGCCGAATCAGTTAAAACACCGGCGGAACCAGCCAGGCCCAAGGCGGCAGCCAGCAGTGAATCGTCTTCCATTCGTGTCAGCATTGAGAAAGTGGATCAGATGATCAATCTCGTCGGTGAACTCGTCATTACACAGGCGATGCTGGCGCAGACAGCCTCGCAAATTGATCCGGTTATTCACGAAAAATTACTCAATGGACTAAACCAGCTCGAACGGAACACGCGGGATTTGCAGGAATCCGTGATGTCGATCCGCATGATGCCAATCAGCTTTGTTTTCAGCCGCTTTCCCAGAGTGGTGCGAGATGTCGCGGCCAAACTGGGCAAGAAGGTCGAGCTCAAAACCATTGGAGAAGGTACTGAATTGGATAAAGGTTTGATCGAAAAAATCACCGATCCATTAACCCATTTGATCCGTAACAGTCTCGACCATGGAATCGAGTCACCAGAGAAAAGAGTGGCGCTTGGCAAACCGGCGCAGGGCACGATCACGCTGCGTGCCTCGCACCAGGGTGGCAGCATCGTTATCGAGGTGATGGATGATGGCGCCGGTCTCAACGCTGAAAAGATTCTGGCCAAGGCACGCGAGCGTGGTCTGCCAATCAGCGAAACCATAACGGATCAGGAAATATGGATGCTGATTTTTGAAGCAGGCTTCTCCACGGCGGAGGTCATAACCGATGTTTCTGGCCGGGGTGTCGGCATGGATGTGGTCAAACGCAATATTCAGGCACTGGGCGGACGTGTCGAAATTAATTCCACCCTTGGTCAGGGCACAAAAATATCCATTCGCCTTCCCCTGACACTGGCGATTCTGGACGGATTATCGGTGTCGGTGGGCGATCAACTGTTCATCGTGCCGCTGACCTACATTACCGAATCGCTCAAGCCGCAGGCAGCAGATATTCGTACCGTCAGAGGACAGGGACGAGTGGTACAGGTACGGGGCGAGTATCTTCCGGTCATCGCCCTGCATGAGGTACTCGGATTGCAGCCAGCCGCAGCACAGATTCATGAAGGAATCCTGGTCATTCTCGACGCCGAAGGCTGCAAGGCCGCTATGTTCGTCGATGCTCTGATCGGGCAGCATCAGGTTGTCATCAAAAGTCTGGAGAGTAATTATCGCCGGGTACAAGGCGTATCCGGCGCGACCATCATGGGAGATGGCAGTGTTGCGCTGATTCTTGACGCAGCCGCACTGGTCAGCATGATCAAACAGTCACAGGCAGATGCCGCCTGATAAAAAAATCAAATTCTTCACACAATATGCCGTTTAACACGTTACCGAAGCAGGCTTACAAAAGGACAAAGGAGCAGGCCCCATGCAGCAAACACAAACCCATGCAGCGGGAAGTGAATTGCCCAATTCAATATTGGGTTCGGCCAACAGTGAATTTCTGACATTCCGGCTAGGCAAGGAAGAATATGGTATCGATATTCTGAAAGTTCAGGAAATCCGGGGCTATGACGCGATTACCCGCATTGCCAACGCGCCTGAATTCATCAAGGGGGTGGTCAATCTCCGTGGAGTGATCGTGCCAATCGTTGATATGCGGATCAAATTCAATCTGGGCGAAGCTCATTATGACCAGTTCACGGTCGTCATCATTCTGAATTTATCCGGTCGGGTGGTAGGCATTGTTGTGGACAGCGTTTCCGATGTCATCAATCTGGAGAGGGAACAGGTACGCACCACTCCACAATTTGGCGCAGTCATTGATACCGAATACATCATGGGGCTGGGAACGGTGGAAGATCGCATGTTAATCCTGGTAAATATCGAGAAACTGATGGGCAGTCAGGATATGGGGCTGCTGGATACGGCCAGTTGAACAGATTCAGGCAATAGTATTTTCAAAGATTACTTATCTTATTCCAGGGAGTACACATGTTACAAAACATGACCATCAAATCGCGGTTAATTCTCATGATGAGTGTTTTATCGCTGTTATTAATCGCCATCGGTGCAGTGGGGTTGTACGGGATGAACCAGGCAAATAAAAAGCTGGAAACCGTGTATCGAGACAGGACTGTCCCGCTCGCGGATCTGGCAGGTATTCTGGACAGCCTGCAACAGGGACGCCTGCATGCGGTCATGACGGCCAACCTGCAAGATACTGAAAATGCCCGGAAACGGGCAAATCAGGTCGTCGTGCTGGATACGCTGATCAATGACAAGTGGCGCAAATACACCGCAACCGTTCTGACACCCGAGGAGCAAACGTTTGCTGGCCGCTTTGCCGAGCAATGGAAGGTCTATCAGGCTTCGCGTAACCAGACTTTGAATCACGCCATCAATGGTGAATTTGTCGCCGCACAGGAAAATGCCACGCGCGATGCCAACGGAAAATTCGAGTCGGTGCGCAACACGTTATTTGAGCTGGTACAACTGCAGGACCGCGTGGCCGCCGAGGAATATGCAGAGGCACAGGCTAATTTTTCTTCGGCGCTGGTGGCGGTGATTGCCGCAACTGTTGCGGGAATACTCTTTGCCGCCATCCTGGGTGGCGCTATTGTTCGCGGGCTTAATCGCTCAATCAGCCAGGCGGTTAACGTCGCCAATGGTATCGCGGCCGGACGGTTTGACCAGCGGATCGAGGTAACAGGTCGGGATGAAATAACTACCCTGCTGAAATCAATGCGCAAAATGGGTGAGGTGTTGACTGGTTACGCCAGCGCGCAGCAAAAAATGCTGCAGCAGCATGAAGCAGGCACGATAAGTTATCGTATTCCGGTCGGTCAGTTTCCTGGCAGCTATGGTGAAATGGTCACCGCGACCAATGAGCTGGCCGCCTCCCATATCGCGGTCAAGATGCGAGCCATCGAAGTCATGGCGCATTATGCACAGGGGAATCTGTCGGTGGAGATGGAGAAACTTCCGGGTGAAAAAGCAAAAGTTACTGAAGCCATGCAGGCAGTCAAGGTAAGTTTGCAGGGAATCAGCAGCGAAATCAGTTATCTGGTCGAGGGCGTGGCAGCAGGTGATTTTTCCCGTCGAGGAAAGGTGGATAACTATCAATATGAGTTTCGCAAAATGATTGATGGGCTAAACCAGTTGATGGTGGTCTGCGAAGCTGCGTTGAAGGATACGTTACGGGTGCTGGGCGCGCTCGCCCATGGGGATTTGACTCAAACCATCACCAAAGAGTATCAGGGCATGTTTGGCCAGTTAAAAGCGGATTCAAACATTACCGTGGCTCAGTTGGGCGGCATTATCGTGCAGATCAAGGAAGCGGCGGAGCTGATTGGAACGGCTTCCAAGGAAATTGCCGATGGTAATGTCGATCTGTCGCAGCGCACCGAAGAACAGGCGGCCAATCTGGAAGAAACCGCCGCCAGCATGGAGCAGCTGACCTCCACCGTGAAGCAGAACGCAGACAACGCCCGCCAGGCGAATCAACTGGCGTCTTCCGCCTCGGCAGTTGCGGTCAGGGGCGGCGAGGTGGTTGAGCAGGTGGTGCAGACCATGAGCGCGATCAATGAAAGCTCCAAAAGGGTTGTGGATATTATCAGCGTGATTGACGGCATTGCCTTTCAGACTAATATTCTGGCGCTGAACGCCGCAGTGGAAGCCGCGCGTGCGGGTGAACAGGGACGAGGTTTTGCGGTAGTGGCAACCGAAGTGCGCACGCTGGCGCAGCGCTCGGCAGCGGCAGCCAAAGAAATCAAAGAGCTGATCGGCAACTCAGTACATAAGGTCGAGGATGGCACGCAACTGGTTGACGATGCCGGAAAAACGATGCGGGAGGTGGTGCTGTCAGTCAAACGGGTCACCGATATCATGGGTGAAATATCGGCGGCTTCCCAGGAACAAAGCCTCGGGATAGAGCAGGTCAATCAGGCTATTACCCAGATGGATGAAATCACCCAGCAGAACGCGGCGCTGGTGGAACAGGCAGCGGCGGCGTCCGAATCGATGCGTGAGCAGGCGGAGCATCTGGCACAAGCGGTAGCCACATTCAAGCTGGAACAGGGTACTGGCGCAACTCAGCCGTTTGCGGAACGGCGCGGTCCCAATCGGGCAACCAATGTCAAGCGCCTGCCACAGGCGAAAGGGACTCAGGCATCCCGGACAAAAGCACCCGCGGCAATGCCAGTGCCAGCCAGCACGGGTACGGATGGCGATTGGGAAGAGTTTTAGCCGCAGAGTTTAAAGAATATCAAGGGAAAGGAAGAATAGTATGCGCATCAATATGCCGGTAACCAACATTGAGCTGGAAATGAAGGATGGAGAGTTTCTGGTCTCCAAAACCACGCCCAAAGGGGTGATTACCTATGTCAACCCGCCGTTCATTGAGATGAGTGGTTACACGGAAGCAGAGTTGATTGGCCAGGCGCACAACCTGGTCAGGCATCCGGACATGCCACCCGAAGCATTCGAGGATTTATGGACAACACTCAAACAGGAACGCCCATGGAGCGGCCTGGTGAAGAATCGCAGCAAGGAGGGAGGCTTTTACTGGGTATTTGCCAATGCCACGCCTATCCGGGAGCAGGGTCGGGTCACCGGGCATATGTCGGTACGCAGCAAACCATCACGTGAACAGATACAGGCAGCGGAGACGCTCTATCGCGAGATGCGCGAAGGGCGGGCAAACGTGCAGATCGTGGGCGGGGAAGTCATCAGCAAGGGCATTGCAGGGACAATCGGTCAAAAAATGAAGCAGTTGCAGCTACGGACGCAGATTATCCTGCTCGCCACTTTGCCCATGGTTGCGGCAGTGACGGCACTCTGGTTGACGGGGCAGCAGTCCTGGCTGGTTTATGGCAGTCTGATTGCCGGAGGACTGTTTTCAGTCGGACTCGGTGTGATGTTGTATCGCAATATTCGCTTGCCAGTCGAAATGTTGACCTCTCATCTGGAGAAAATGGCGCAAGGTGACTATACCAGCCAGATTGCTATCATGCAGCATGATGAACTTGGCAGGTTGACGGAAGCACTCAAATCCATGCAAATTCGTGCGGGGGTCGATTTTACCGAGACCAAGCGCATGAATATCGAGAATCTGCGTATCCGTAACGCGCTTGATATCGCTTCGTCCGCCGCCATGATCGCGGATGCAACAGGCACCATTATTTTCATGAACCGGAAGGTGCATGAAATATTGGTGAACGAGAAGGACGAGGCCGCGATGCGAAAGGCATTGAAGAGCCGCCTGGCCAGTCTCGACCAGCAGCAGGAGATGAATGACGTCAAAGTGAACGGACATGTGTATTCGCTCACGCTGACCCCGGTAATGAATGAGGATGGTACACGTGCCGGTGCGGCAGTCGAGTGGCTGGATCGCACCCAGGAACTGACCGTGGAAAAAGAAGTGGTTGAAGTCGTGCGGGCGGCGGTTGCCGGCGATTTTAGCAAACGTCTGACATTGGCTGGCAAGGATGGATTTTTCAGACAGTTGGCCGAGGGCATCAACTCGTTGATGGAAACTACCGCGCAGGGGCTGAATGATTTTGCAGGCATGCTGGATGCACTTGCCAAGGGAGATCTGACGCAGCCCATGACCAAAGAATATCAGGGCATGTTCGGCCAGTTAAAAGAGGATGCCAATCTGACCGTAACCCAACTGACCCAGATTATTGACCAGATCAAGGAAGCGGCGGAGCTGATTGGAACGGCCTCCAAGGAAATTGCCGATGGTAATGTTGACTTATCGCAGCGCACCGAAGAACAGGCGGCCAATCTGGAAGAAACCGCCGCCAGCATGGAGCAGCTGACTTCCACCGTGAAGCAGAACGCGGACAATGCCCGCCAGGCGAATCAACTGGCGTCTTCCGCCTCGGCAGTTGCGGTCAGGGGCGGCGAGGTGGTTGAGCAGGTGGTGCAGACCATGAGCGCGATCAATGAAAGCTCCAAAAGGGTTGTGGATATTATCAGCGTGATTGACGGCATTGCCTTTCAGACTAACATTCTGGCGCTGAACGCCGCAGTGGAAGCCGCGCGGGCGGGTGAACAGGGACGAGGTTTTGCGGTAGTGGCAACCGAAGTGCGCACGCTGGCGCAGCGCTCGGCAGCGGCAGCCAAAGAAATCAAAGAACTGATCGGCAACTCAGTACATAAGGTCGAGGATGGCACGCAACTGGTTGACGATGCCGGAAAAACGATGCGAGAGGTGGTGCTGTCAGTCAAACGGGTCACCGATATCATGGGTGAAATATCGGCGGCTTCCCAGGAACAAAGCCTCGGGATAGAGCAGGTTAATCAGGCTATTACCCAGATGGATGAAATCACCCAGCAGAACGCGGCGCTGGTGGAACAGGCAGCGGCAGCTTCCGAATCGATGCGTGAGCAGGCGGAGCATCTGGCACAAGCGGTAGCCACATTCAAGCTGGAACAGGGCGCTGGCGCAACCCAGCCGTTTGTGGAACGGCGCGGTCCCAATCGGGCAACCAATGTCAAGCGCCTGCCACAGGCCAGCGGTACTCCGAAACCAGCCGCGACTGCGCTGGCCAAAACCGGTTCTGATGGCGAGTGGGAGGAATTTTGATTGACAGATTGCAACCAGCGGTAATGGTGCCAGATCATGTACAGGATTTATTGTGAGTACAGAATTATCCGCTGAAAAAACCTTGCGTGAATATCCGTTTTCACCGCATGATTTCGAGTCGGTCAAGCGCATGATTTATGCGCGCGCAGGTATTGCACTGGCCGATAATCGGCAGGAAATGGTGTATACCCGGTTATCCAAACGACTGCGTGCAACCGGTTCACAAGGTTTTGGCGAGTACTTGAACCATCTGGACAAAAATGCTGAAGATCAGGAATGGGAGGCGTTTGTCAATGCGCTGACGACCAACCTGACGGCATTTTTTCGTGAAGAACATCATTTTCCGGTATTGGCCGAACACATCAAAAAAAGAAGAAGCGGACAAGTGATGAAGCTCTGGTGCAGCGCGGCTTCCACCGGCGAGGAGGCTTACTCGATGGCAATCACCATGGTGGAGGCATTTGGCTCAATCAAGCCGCCAGTACGTATTCTGGCAACTGATATTGATACGAATGTGCTGGCGACTGCCACGCAGGGAGTTTATGCAACTGAGCGGCTGGAAAATATGTCGCCGGCACGGATCAAACGTTTCTTTCTCAAAGGCAGTGGCAGCCAGGCGGGGTATGTTCAGGTAAAGCGTGAATTGCAGGACATGATTACATTCCGCCAGTTCAACCTGCTGGATGCCAAATGGCCATTACGTGGGAAGTTTGAAGCGATATTCTGTCGGAACGTTATGATTTATTTCGACAAACCAACACAGTATCGGATTCTGGAAAAATTTGCACCGCTTCTCGACCAGGAAGGACTCCTGTTTATGGGGCACTCTGAGGTTTTTACGCATGCCGCTGATCTGATCAAGCTGTGTGGCCGTACCATTTATAAACCCGTCAAACAGGATTCAAAACCGGGTGGGTAATAAAATCGGCAATCCAGACAACCCTGATCAGGCAACTAATTTTTACTACGATCAGTATCTCAAGCTTGAGGCGGTCAAGTTGTTGCCAGGAGAATACTACGTCACCACTCGGGATATGGTGTTGTCAACCGTGCTCGGGTCATGTGTTTCCGCCTGTATTTATGATTTTCAAAGCGGCATCGGTGGAATGAACCATTTCATGTTGCCGTCAGGCAAGGATGATTACGGTGCGCAATTGCCGAGCGCGCGTTTCGGGGATTCCGCCATGGAAATACTGCTACGGGAAGTGCTCCGGCGTGGTGCGCGCCGCGCCAATCTGGTTGCGAAGGTATTTGGTGGCGGAAATGTGCAGCGGGCAATGATCACCACTCATGTTGGCTCGCAGAATGCCAGGTTTGTCAAAGATTACCTCGCCAAACATCAAATCCGTGTGCTGGCTACTGATCTGGCAGGCATCAATCCGCGCAAGATTCATTTTTTCCCAAGAAGCGGCAAGGTGTTGATGAAAAAATTATATGTATTGCACAACGATACCATCCTGCAGCGTGAGCAGCGCTACAACCGTTTGCTGTTAATGGCCGCGAAAACCGTGGCGTAATTGATTTCGTTACTATCTGAAATATCATGAAAAAAACTCGCGTACTTATAATCGATGATTCTGCCCTGATCCGGAATTTACTGACACAGATTATCAATAGTCAGCCGGATATGGAGGTCATCGGGGCTGCTCCCGATCCCCTGGTGGCAAGAGAAATGATCCGCGCCAGCAATCCGGATGTGCTGACGCTGGATATCGAGATGCCAAAAATGGATGGATTGACGTTCCTTGAAAAACTGATGCGGCTGCGGCCGATGCCGGTGGTCATGGTTTCAACCCTGACTGATCAGGGCTCGGATGCCACATTCCGCGCGCTGGAACTGGGTGCGGTAGATTATATTGCCAAGCCAAAAATGGATATTCGTAATGGCATGGAAAGCTATACAGATGAAATCACGGACAAGCTTCGAGCGGCCAGCACAGCACGTGTTCGCCGTCTGGAACCTTCTGCCGGCACGCATGAAGCTCGCCAGGTACAGGCGCAGCCGACCACATTCAGACAACAGGCCACGTCAACAGAGAAGCTGATTATTATTGGTGCTTCAACAGGCGGCACCGAGGCGCTCAAGGAGTTTTTGACCGCTCTGCCATCCGACTGTCCGGGGATTCTGATCACGCAGCACATGCCGCCAGCGTTTACGCGCTCATTTGCGGAACGTCTGGATCGGCTCAGTAAAATTCGTGTGATGGAAGCGCAAGGAGGGGAGCGTGTGCTGCCTGGCCACGCCTATCTGGCTCCGGGACACTCGCATCTGTTACTGAAAAAAAATGGCGCTAACTATGTCACAGAATTAAGCCAGGCTGAGCCCGTCAACCGTTTCCGGCCTTCGGTGGATGTGCTGTTTCATTCCGCCGCCAAATACGCGGGAAGCAATGCAATTGGCGTCATCCTGACTGGCATGGGCAAGGACGGCGCAGCCGGTATGCTGGCGATGCGTGAAGCAGGCGCCTGCAACTTTGCTCAGGATGAAGCCAGCTGCGTGGTTTTTGGCATGCCCAAAGAAGCGATTGCGATCGGTGCGGTTGAGGAAATCGTACCACTGTCTGAAATGACCAGACGAGTCATGGCTAAAATCACCACGATGGGGAATTACGCTATTCGGGTGTAGTGCGTAGGTTGGGGTGAGCTTGCGAACCCCAACGCAAACGCCAAACCAATTAAACCGCCTCTGGGGAACCGGAGGCGGTTTTTTTTGTGCGCCCAGCATGGGCGCACTCCTGCACAAAATGCAAAAGGGTTAGACCCCTATTGCCTTGATTATGGCTGGCTGGTGATTGAACGGCTGTCGTGTTGGGGTTCGTGTCTCACCCCAACCTACGTTCTATTATCGATTACGGTGACACGATTACAGATTACGGTGACGGATTACGGTGACAGTTTACTAAATATACTTAGCTCCCACCCTTTACTTTTTTTGGGGGGCCGCGTTTCTTCGCCTTAAATTCACGGCCAGTCATTGCCGTTAACTTTTCGATCTAACAAAATTACGGTGACAGTTTACCAAATACACTAACTATGCCATGCTGGCAATGTTGCATAATCAATATATTTAGTAAACTGTCACCGTAATTATCACCGTAATTACCTTATTTCTGACCTGTGCGCATATAACGTTTTGCTTTGGCGATAGCTTCGTCTTGATTTGGTTGGCATCCAAACATATTGGCACACCAGGCCTTAGTCCAGATTTGATATTTTCCATTACCCAAGGGTTCCCTCGATATACTGAAGGCTAAGTTTACTGAGTATTCAGTTGGGTTGTATGTTTGGATGATGGTGTCGTTATGAATTTGCAGTTTGAAACCAGCATTGTCATTTACAAAGAATGTTGCACGCTCCCACATAACCTTGCATTCATCTTCGCTATTGCAGTAAAGAGGAGTATCTATTTCTTGCTGAAGTTCGACAGATAACTTCAGCTGATTTGATGCGCATCCAGACAGAACGGCGGTGAACGCGACGAAGAGTAGAGCGTGATTAATATTCATGATTTTCTCCTTTTATTTTTTAAGGCATAACGCTCGCCATAACCGCAAATTACGAAATATAGCGCGTAGGTTGGGGTGAGGCATGAACCCCAACACGGATTACGGTGACAGTTTACTAAATATACTTAGCTCCCACCCTTTACTTTTTTTGGGGGACCGCATTTCTTCGCCTTAAATTCACGGCCAGTCATTGCCGTTAACTTTTCGATCTAATCCTCCGAACCAAATAGCCGGATATTACAATACGAAGTAAGCAAGCCATGCTGACAATATGGCATTATTGGTATATTTAGTAAACTGTCACCGTAATATCAGAATCTCCTTGATTGCCGCTACTTTTGCCGAGTAGATATGCTGATTGATCAGCATGGACAAATGAGCATTCCCCGTATTATTTCGTTGCAACCGACCGGCAATGGCACCGGCGTCGACTTGAATTGCCGCCTGCAACGCTCGCTGCAAATGCGCCATCTGCCGGTATTCCTGTTGCGCAAAACCAGGACGACCATGAAAATCACTGGCGCAGGTCTGTAGAAATGCGTCAAACCGGTCAGGTTTGCGATACGCATCGGTTGAGCGCAATAGCTCAGCGATTTCAGTCGCGGTTAAATCCAGTGCACGATGCACTTCGCCATGCAAGCGTGTGACCAGCAGAGCCAGCGCTCTTGCTTCTCCCGGCACGCGTAAGCGCTCGCACAACGCGTCTACGAGCGCGATGCCTCGCACCTCATGGCCAGCATGCTGCGGCCATTGCTCCGGCGGTGTTGTCCCTTTGCCAAGATCATGCATCAGCGCGGCAAAACGTACTTCAAGCGCATATTGTCTGGCTGCTGCATGATCGATGACCATCATGACATGCACGCCGGTATCAATCTCGGGGTGGGCGTGCGGGGATTGCGGCACACCAAACAGAACATCAACTTCCGGCATGATCCGCGCCAGCGCGCCACACTCGCGCAGTACATAAAACATGCGCGATGGATGTGTTTCCATCAATCCGCGCGCCATTTCCTGCCAGACACGTTCGGCCACCAGCGCATCGACTTCGCCGTCGTGCACTATCTGCTTCATCAGTGCGAGCGTCTCAGGAGCAACCTGGAAGCCAAAGCGGGCGGCAAAACGCGCGATCCGCAAAACCCTGACCGGATCTTCGACAAATGCCGGGCCGATATGCCGCAAAATACCAGCCTGCAAATCGGCGATACCACCAAATGGATCGATAATCTCACCATGCTCATCCTTGGCAAGCGCGTTGATAGTCAGATCACGCCGCGCCAGATCTTCCTGCAGAGTTACCTCCGGTGTCGCATAAATCTCAAATCCTCTGTATCCGCGAGAAACCTTGCGCTCGGTACGCGCCAGCGCATATTGTTCATGGGTTTGGGGATGCAGAAAAACCGGAAAATCCTTGCCGACCGGACGGTAGCCCATTTGTTCAAGTTGCGCTGGCGTTGCACCGACGACAACATAATCATGATCCTGGACGGGCAATCCGAGTAACTCGTCACGCACGGAACCGCCAACCAGGTAGGTCTTCATTCCCGGATAACGGCTAGTTGACTTGTTTGGCGGCAACGATTCCCAGCCGCTCTTTCAGAGTAGGTCTGCGCTGATGATTGAATTGGCTGGCGTAATACATCGAATTATTCAGGACAACCTGAACATAGTCGCGCGTTTCATTGAAAGGAATGGTCTCCGCATAAATCGCCCCCTCCAGGGGCTTGACATCACGCCAGCGCCTCGCCCGCCCAGGTCCCGCATTATAGGCGGCAGCGGCCAGCAGGGGTTGCTGGTCGAACTGATCCAGCACATGCCTGAGATAATAAGTTCCTAACTGAAGGTTGGTATTGATTTCAGTCACCATACCCGTCTGAAATTTTGGTATCCCGAGCTTACCGGCAACCCATTTGGCTGTCGCCGGCATCAACTGCATCAACCCCATGGCGCCCGCGCTGGATTTGATATCGGCGATAAACCGGCTTTCCTGGCGAATCAGCCCATAAACATACGCTTCATCAAGCTGTTGTTGCTTGATGACCGGCTCCATTTGGGTGCGATACGGCGCCAGATAACGCAAGCTGAAATCATGCTGGGAAACGGTTTTCAGTGCCGTATTGATGGTGCGATCATAAATCTGGTGACGTTCGGCAACCCTGGCAGCTGCCAATAGCTGCTGATCATTAAACTGACTGATAGTCCAGCTCCATTCACGATTGGCTTCCACGCGCTGGCCAAGCCGATACAGCGTAAGCGCACGCCGGATACCCGGATTATTTTCCATCGCGCGGATGTCTTGCTCACTGGGAGCATGCCGTACCACCGGAATACTCATCATCACGCCCAGCTCCTCCTTGGCGAGTTGCCCATAGTAGCTGTGCTCATTACTTAACTGTGCAAGCAGCTTATTGGCATCACTTTTCTTGCCGGTTGCCTTGAACGCGCGCGCGCGCCAATAGCGCCACGCGTCCTCCTGCCGCATTGACTCCGGCATGGCTTCGATGCTTTGCAGCACCATCTGCCAGTTATGCTGGCGCAGTGCGGTTCGCGTCCACCAGGCATGATTGATTGCGGACAGCGGATAGGTTGTTTTACCACTCACGGCTTGCGTAAACCAGTTCAATGCACGCTCGTCCTGACGGATAGCCGCCCAATAAGCAAGATTACCCAAAAAATAAGATTGATCAGTGGCAGAAAACTGCCCGCGCACTTTCAACCAGCGTGCCAGCCCATGATTGGTATCGCTGCGCAACAACCGCAGCAAGGCAAATAAAACTACCTCTTTATCAGCACGGGTTTTGATATTTTTTTGTTGATCGAGAAAGCGTGCAGGATTTTTTGTTGCCGCATCGATTCTGCGTGGATCAATTGCCTGACCGGCAGCCAGATGCTTATTGGATTCTTTGGCAACGCTGGTATTACCTGCCGCCAGCGCCGCCCGAATTCTTGACCAGATATCATCTGTCGAGATTTTTCCAGATCGAATTAATTCCTGAAAGGGAGCAACACAACCTCTTGGCATATTGCGCCCACTCAGCCAGCGTGATTTTAATTCCGCCACTGCAGTCTGGTCGCTATTGAGCAGCTTCATGTACAACGCGAAGCATACGACATGATCATCCTGTTGAACCAGTTTGGGGAATTCCTCGTTGAATGCCGCCCATTGCCGACCCTCCCCTAATATCTGCAGCCATTCTCCCCGTAATTTATCGGCGATATAACTGCTTTGATACCTTGCCAGAAAATCCTTAACCCGGGTTTCGTCATACTTCTGAGCGGACAGGCGCAAACGATAGTATTCCGCATAGGGCGCCAGCGGGTGCTGGCGCAGACGATCCGCATAAAAAGTGACTTTCGTCACATCCTTTGCACGAAATGCTTCCTGGATTTTGATGAAATCTCCATCCATATTGGCAGACAACAACCCGACCCACCAAAATAACACCCATCCGCCCAGAATTTTTTTCACGACATGCCCGTATCCAGAAACTGTCATACTGAATTTACCCAACCCTTCTCACCCCGCTTCGTTATGACTAACCAGTTTTACTGGAAAGAAAAATAGTCAATATCATGAGCAAAGCCGTCTTTACCCACTTCTTCTGACTAGCCTCCCCTATCAGGGCAAATCGGATAGATAATTCAACACTATCAAATCACGCCTTGCGCCTGCATCGCATCAGATACTTTTACAAAACCGGCAATGTTAGCACCATCAATATAATTGACACGGCCATCATCGGCTGTGCCGTAATCGATACAGGATTGATGAATCGCTTTCATAATGCCCAGTAAACGCATATCCACCTCTTCAGGCCCCCATGAGAGCCGCATTGCCTGCTGACTCATTTCCAGACCAGAGGTGGATACCCCGCCAGCATTGCTCGCCTTGCCCGGTGCAAATAATACCCCGGCATGTTCAAAACGCTCAATCGCTCCTGCCGTACAGGGCATATTCGCTCCTTCCGCCACACAGCTCACTCCCTGTTTAATTAGAATAGCCGCATCATCCTCGCTGATCTCATTTTGCGTGGCACAGGGCAGCGCCACATCAACCGGCACATACCACGGTTTCTCGCCGGGCAGAAACTTGACACCTACACGTTCCGCATAATCACTGACTCTGCCATACAGGTGATTCTTGATTTCAGCCAGAATGGCCAGTTTTTCCGTTGTAAAACCGGCTTCATCGACAATACTGCCGCTGGAATCAGAGATCGTCACTACCTTGGCACCCAAAGCCATGGCTTTTTCTATCGCAAACTGCGCGACATTTCCTGACCCGGATACGGCCACGCGCAACCCATCGAGCGAACGACCCGCATGTTTGAGCATTTCATCCACAAAATAAACCACGCCATAACCTGTGGCCTCCGGACGTAATAATGACCCTCCAAAACTTAATCCCTTACCGGTAAACACACAGTCGGAACGATTGGTCAATTTTCTGACCATCCCGACCATAAAACCGATTTCCCTGCCACCCACTCCGATATCACCCGCTGGCACATCGGTATCCGCGCCAATATGCCGGAACAATTCGCTGACATACGCCTGACAAAAACGCATCACTTCGCCTGGACTTCTGCCTTTCGGGTCAAAATCTGATCCGCCTTTACCGCCACCCATTGGTAGTGTTGTCAGAGCATTCTTGAAGGTCTGCTCAAATGCCAGAAACTTGAGGATGGAAAGATTAACCGAGGGATGAAAGCGCGTACCACCCTTGTAAGGTCCGATCGCAGAATTATGCTGAATACGGTAACCACGGTTGACTTTTACTTCTCCATGATCATCCACCCAGGCAACCCGGAACATGATCACCCGTTCCGGCTCGATCAGGCGATCAAGCAGACCATGCTCCGCATAGCGCCGATGCTTCACAATGAACGGCCACAAGCTTTCCACTACCTCGGTTACCGCTTGCAGAAACTCAGGTTGCCCAGGGTTTCTTTCCGCAACATAATTCCTGAATTCCTCGATACTTTTGTATTTCATTTCTCTCCTCCCTGTTGAATTATTCCCCAAAGTCGGTTTTTTATTTAACTTCATTCCGACAACCATGAAATTTCCCTGATTTCGTTGTGGATTGCAAGGCATTTCTGAAAAATTTCAAAAAATGGGCTGCTGAAAACAACTTTAATTCTTCAGTACACCAACAGGCAGAACCAAAGTACGTAGGCCATATTCCGGCGCGGGCGCCGTCCAGGCCAGTATGAGCTCACCATCGCTGGCGCGCACCATCTGTGGCACGCCGGTTGCGCGCCCCGGATCGATATCCAGCAATTTGAGTGTGGGATGAAGCGTGCCATCAATTGAGAGTGCACGCAGTATAAGCGGAGATCGTTTGCTGATTTTATTGATTGCACCCAACCAGGCAATCACAGCAGTTTTTTTATCTAACCAGGCAAGACTGATCCGCCCCAATGGCTGGCTGGCATCTACCTCAAGCGGCCCGGAAAAATGTTTACCACCATCATGGGAAAGCGCCGCACGTACTGTTGGCCGGTTATTTGCTGCCGTAAACCACGCCGATACCACCTGATTGTCATTGGCAATTAATCCGGGGCCATTGACCGGGCAAGCATCGATTACCCAGTTATCCTGGCCAAGCTTAACGGGTTTTAACCACTTTCCCTCTTCCATGCGTGCCATATGATGATCACGGACATGACCAGCACGCCGACTACGCCACGCAATGACCGGGCCGGTTATTGACGTTGTCGCTGCCGTCCAGCAACAGGTGCAGGTGTCATCGTCGATCACTTCCTCAGCATGCAGAGTGCCGTCCCGGTCAAGCTTCGTATAGCGCAGCGCAAATTTACCCATGCCACCCGTCTGATAGTCACGGCCATCCAGCCAGATGATGCCCGCACTGCCCCCAACTGGAAAAATTGATACGAACCCATGTTCAGCCGCGACGCCGTCACGATGCGGTTTGACTGCGGATTGCCAGCTCAGCCCTGCGTCAGTTGAAATGGATAGGTGAATATCGTAATCATAACTGCGCCCCCCGGGAGATTTAACCAGCCAGTGCGCTACCCAAAAATGGGCATCTATTGCCACGACCGATGGAAAATCTGCCCAGTTGATAAACCAGTTACTCCCCTTTGTCACCACGCCAGTTCTGACCCACTGCCCCTTATTGCGGAGTGCATACTTGAGTGCATGATGCTCATCTTTTTTCCCAGCATGAGTCGTTTCCACCCAGCTTAGCAACACTGAACCATCGGGCACGGTCACAAGGCGCGGCAGTCTCGCTCCTTTTTCCGCAGGATTGTCGATTATCCAAGCCTGTGCCTGGCCATTTATTGACGGCAGAAAAGCCAGCATGCAAATCAGAAACAAGCCTGTACTGGATGCCATGGTTTTGATCAGTCGAAACATAAAAACCCTTCGTTATCACGAAAATTTATATATTCTTTATGCATCAAAAAAAAGCATGGCAATCTGTGCAGGCAACCACACACAAACCGCCATGCTTAATTGGGACTCCTGGTTACTGACTATTCAATAAGTTAAAAATCAATCACTTTATCTGCGCGCAAGAAGAGCTGCTGTACGCTTGGCATATTGCCCATATGCGCACCCTCGCGCACGATATCAGGCGTAACGCCGCCAATCACAGCGCATCCTGGGCAAACCATGATGGAAACACCTTTACTGATCAGATCATCCCAATACTGTTGCAGATTCTTTCCACTCGAACAGGTGAAAATGGAAAGATCAGGCACATCAACTGTATCCGCCAGCTCCACTGCACTCAGATTCAGGAAAAGCGTCACTTCATTGGCATATCTCGGTCCCAGTTTCCTGCCAAGTACATGATCGGTTATTCCCATTGCCATACAAACTGATTGCCAGTTGTGTCCACCCGCCACGGGATCTTCCCAATTGGCGGCATCAAACGAATTCAGCTTGACGACTATACTCTGCCGTTTATTTGGATTCATTGCCTGTGCATTGCCAAAACATAACATGAACACAAGCAGGGATAACAGAAAGACCAGATACTTTTTGTCGAAATTCATCACATACCTCTATAAATTATTAATAAAAAATGGCACATATTTACCTTTTCCCGATTTCATCAATCCTGTATCAGTAAAAAAGGAAATCCAACATAACATGGCGGCAAGACACTGTAAATGCGACAAATTGTCGCACTGATACCCCGCTGAAAACAAAAATGGCAGTTATGAGGAAGGTTACAACGACCAGAAAACAGTATCAGCACCGCCTCGCATTGTTGCTCAGCATTTCGGTCAGTATCGACGTCAGCATGATCACGATCAGCAGCATCCACCACGGACTTGATCCTTCGCCAATACTGGCATCTTTGCGATGCACGGTGATCAGGTGAATGCCATAGCGCGCCAATAAATTCAGGTCACGAATCGGGCGCTGCGCATAACGCAAGGTTACTTGAGGGTGTGAGACTGGCTGGCGCAGCTGGAACAATAGGTGGAAGCTCTCGCCGAGTTGCGCCGCCACTGATCATCCGGCTATTTTAAGTCAGACAGCGGGCGGTATGCGCAGCCCGAGCGATGAGCCGGAAGCATTAGAAGTGATCCGCCGGCTTGGAGCGGGTAACTTATCATACATGACGGCTTTGCTATTATTTATCTCAGTGAGGAAGGAAGGCAATAAAAAACCCACCGTAGTGGGCTTTTTGCTAAAAACCTGGAGGTTTGGATTTAGGATTGATCCAAATGCTTCCTCGTATGTTAACCGAATCACTTAACTTTTCTTTTTACCTGAAGTGACGAATGCCGGACGGATCGATTGTTCTTCAGCCATTTCTTTGTGATACGCAGCTTTCTTTAAACTTTCTTCAGCTTCTTTTTCAAACTCATGAATTTTATATTCAACGTGTTTTTTAATATTTCTTCCGTTTTTTCCAAAGAAACCACTTTTAGGCTTGTGACTCAACGCTTCAATCTGCTCTTCTATTCTGGCATGCATTTCATCAGCATGATTTTCATAGTAAGCAGCCAGCGCAAGATGATTAACCGTTCCATCGCTGCTCATTGTTACTGAGCCGAGTTGTACGTCCTGTTCCGCAGAGAATCCGCTGATGGGCATTGCCATCACTACCAGCGTCAATAAAGCCATCCATTTTACCAGCCCGCTTTTTCCTGTTTTCATGATCATCTCTCCTAAAATCAATATCATCACGGTAGTCATTCTAGGTAAGTTATGCAGTCAAGAGAATCGGGGAGGCGCTTATTTTTATCTAAGCGAAACCATTAGAGAAACATATAAAACAAACGGTATTTAGCGTGTTTTTGTATCGATTTCGACAATTGTTTCCGGGTAATTACAATTTTGTGTTTTTCATATCAGCTTCTAATGGTTTCCATTAGCGCAAAACAATAGTTTCCCCAATATACGCATTGACCGAAGTTTATTAATATGGTGGCGTATCAATTTACTTGGAGCTATTGCTACTATGAAAACAGAAAAATCTCTGACCGTTTTTTCATTGCTGGCTTTTTTCTTGAATATCGTTTTATCGGCTAATACATTTGCATCAAATGAAGGTGTCAACATGCAGCCTGTCAATCAGGCGCGCAGCAGTTATCTCGATCACATCGCAATAGCAGAACAACACAGGCATTTGGCTAGCAAAATGCAGGATAAAAAAGAAATACAAATAGAAATTCTTAAAAACAAGCCAAGCACCAGTTTTCTCGGCAGAAATGGAAAATATCTTAAATTACGCATCGTGAATAAAATTCAGGAGTACGATCAGGTTGCCCGGGAGAATCTGGCAAAAGCCGCTTACCATAGTGCGATCGCTGCCGAGCAGGCATCCATGAATTCTTCCGCGCAATCCGGTCAAATGGGCAACCAACTGAATAAAGCAAGAATCAAGTCAAACGGAACCAGCGGTTTGTAAATAAATCGTATTGAAGATACACATATCCATAATCGGCACAAGGAGCCTCCATTCTTAGGAGGCAACCCTGCCGCACCACCCGGCATCGGGGTTCGCACTGAACGGTTCGAGAGGTCGGGGTCATGAGAGACGAGGCGCTCCGGCTCGATCAAAGCAGGTGATGGTCAGTACTGTTTTCAGTATCCTGATGCGTCTTTAGCGTCAGTACCACCTGCCCAGCAGCATTGCGTGTCAGCCATTTACTGGCAATCACCGGCCGCGTGATGTAACGGCACAGACGTTTCAATTTCTTACGCTGATTCATGGTGCAACGCACGCCAGCATCCAGGCTAAAGCCATGTGCATTGGCGCAATATTTTTTGTCTGGTTATGATTTCACATTTTGTGTGAACGCAGTTTTCCGCGTCAGTTACCTTTTTGCCGCACGTTATACTTTATGTTGTTGTTTGGTTTTAGACCAAGGGTGCGGGGGTCAACCTGTTAGAATCGGGCAATCACTGCAATCACTTCGTTATCATGACTACCCTTACTCGACTTCTAATTTGCGGTTGTTTTGTTTTCGGATTTTCGGCCTGCTCGATCGATGAGAAGGCGGATTCGGCTCAAACAACGGCTCCCTGGGTAAAAACCGTTCTGGCCAGCGCCGATGATCAATCCGCACTGGAGCTCTCCGGCGTGGTGCGTGCGCGCTATGAAACACCAGTGGCATTTCAGCTGAGTGGACGCATTGCCGCGCGCCACGTTCATGCCGGACAACAGGTTAAAAAAGATCAGCTTTTGTTTGAACTGGATACACGCGATCTGCTGCAGACGATCCAGACTGCCGCAGCTGAGCGGGCAGCCTCAGTAGCCGCACTTGCTACCGCAACAGCAGACGTAGATCGAGACCAGAAATTACTGGCAAGAAATTTCGTGAGCAAGCAAGCGCTTGACCGGAGCAAACTGACTGAACAAGAAGCTCGTGCCCGGCTGAATGCGGCACGGGCAAGAGAAAAGCAGGCACAACATGCTTTGGGATACGCCAGGTTACGTGCGGAAGCATCCGGCGTACTGATTGAGGTGAGCGGCGAGCCTGGCCAGGTCATTTCGTTTGGACAGGCAATTGCGGTGCTGGCACACGATGGTGAGCGGGAGGTGGAGGTATTTTTCCCTGAGACTGCCCTGCCGCGTGAATCAGGCAGTGCCGATCTGCCTGATGGCAATGTGCCACTGCTGCTGCGTGAGGCGGCAGGCGCGGCCAATCCTGCCAGCCGTACCTGGCGCGCACGTTATCGCATCAAGCAGGATCACCAGGATTTATTACTGGGGCGGATCGTAAAAACCCATTTCATAAAAAACAGCGGTGCAGACAGTACACTGAAAATTCCACTCGGCGCCTTGGATGAACGCGGCGAAGGCGCGCGCATCTGGCAGTTGCGCGAGGGTAAGGCGCAACCAGTATCCGCCCAGGTTATTGCACTGGATAATGAGCATGCCTGGGTACGTGCCGATCTAGCGGAGAATAACCGCATCATCGCACTGGGAGTCAACCTGCTTAAACCTGGCATGGCCGTTCAGGCGCTGACGCAGTGAGTTTCCCTAATCTTTCCAAGATTGCTGTCCGCGAACGTTCGGTTACGCTGTTTTTTATTCTGTTTTCAGTTTTTGCCGGCATCTACGCTTTTCTTTCGCTGGGGCGCGCGGAAGATCCCGCATTTACCGTACGGGTAATGGTGGTATCGGTACTTTGGCCAGGCGCTACTACGGAGGAAATCCAAAACCAGGTAGTGGATCGTCTGGAAAAACGTGTTCAGGAAGTAGAACATCTATACCGCATTGAAACCACGATTCGTCCAGGTCGGGCTGATTTGCAGGTGGAATTTCATGATTATGTTACCAACGCCATGATTCTGGATCTTTTCTACCAGGTGCGCAAACGCATGGTGGATGAGGCGCCCCGTCTTCCGCGAGAAGTGGTTGGGCCCATCATCAACGAGGATTTTTCTGACGTTTACTTCACGCTCATCGCACTTACCGCCCCCGGCATGCCCATGTGGCAGCTGACACGTGCAACAGAAGCGATACGCGACCGTCTGCAACGGGTTGAAGGCGTGCATAAAGCGCTGATATTGGGAGAGCGCAGCGAGCGGGTCTATATCGAGTTTGATAACGCTCGGCTGATCAATCTGGGAATTTCTCCACAGCAAATCTTTGATGCGATTGAGGCGCACAATCGCATGGTGCCTGCTGGTTTTCTGGAAACAGCCGGGCCACGCATCTATATCCGGCTGGATACCGATCTTGCTGATCCCGCAGCGCTTGCCGCCATTCCAATCCGCATTGGCGATAGCCTGCTGCGCCTCGATGACGTTGCAACCATCAGTCGTGGCTATGAGGACCCCCCGAGTTACCTGGTCCGGGCGCAAGGCGAGGATGCGGTTGTGCTGGGCGTCGTCATGCGCAAAGGTGAGAACGGCCTGGATCTCGGAGAACGTCTTGCCACTTTTTTGGAAGCTGAGCGTGGCCGCCTGCCACTTGGCATGTCCATGACACAACTGACCAATCAGGCCGAGGTCATTTCTGCTGCTGTCGATCTTTTTCAGATCAAGCTGCTGGTTGCCGTCATGGTTGTAATGGGCGTAACCTTGCTGGCAATCGGCTGGCATGCGGGGCTGGTAGTCGGGATTGCCATTCCGATCACGCTGGGCATCACTTTCCTCCTGATCAAGGCAGGCGGCATCAATCTTGATCGTATCTCACTCGGCGCGTTGATTATCGCGCTTGGATTACTGGTGGATGACGCCATTATCTCGATTGAAATGATGGTGGTGAAGATGTCCGAAGGTTGGGACCGTGTACGCGCCGCAACTCATGCCTGGACCGTCACCGCAGCGCCGATGCTGTTCGGAACGCTGGTTACCATAGCGGGTTTTGTGCCAATTGGTTTTGCAAAATCGGGTGTAGGTGAATATGCAGGTAATATTTTCTGGGTACTTGCTTATTCGCTGTTGGCATCCTGGATCGTGGCAGTAACTTTTACACCTTATTTAGGCACTTTGCTGTTGCCTGACCAGCAGAAACATGCAGCCGATGAAGGCAAGCTTTATCAGACACCGCGCTACAATAAAATTCGCGCACTGATCCGCTGGTGCGTGCTGCATCGGAAAACCATTGTATTCGGTACCATCGCCTTGCTGCTGTCAAGCATTGCCGGACTGATCGGGCCAGTGCAAAAGCAGTTCTTCCCCAGCTCTGATCGTCCGGAAATACTGGTCAGCATTTTTATGCCGCAGGGCAGCGCCATCATCAATACCGATGCGACGGTACAGAAAATGGAAGCGATTCTTGCTGAAATGCCGGAGATCAAAACGTACTCGTCCTACATTGGTGCGGGCGTGCCACGCTTTTTCTTTGCGGTCAATCCAGAACAGCCCGACCCGGCTTTTGCCAAACTCATTATCGTGGCGAAAGACGCGGCTGCGCGCGATAAAATTATGGCAGCGCTTGATCATCATATTGTCAACGGCGCATTTCCGGAAGCAAGGGTCCGGGTAACGACATTATTGTTTGGCCCGCCCATTGTCTGGCCTATCACATTTCGTGTCGTTGGTCCAGATCCGGTCAATCTACGGGAAATTGCGCATCAGGTGCGGGATGTCATGAAAACCAACCCCTACGCGCATGACCCCCATCTGGAATGGGATGAGCGAGCACCAATACTCCATCTGGCCATCGATCAAAACCAACTGAGCCTGACTGGACTGACACCCCAGGATATTGCGCAGCAGCTTCAATTCCAGCTCGATGGTTTGTCCGTTACAGAGGTGCGGCATGGTATCCGCACGGTGGAGGTGCGTGCACGTGGTCTAAAGGATAACAAGTCAGATCTATTGGCGTTGGAAATAAAAACCCAGGATGGACGCAAAGTGCCTCTGGCGCAAATTGGCGAACAGCAGGTGCGTTATGAAGACCCGGTTATCCGGCGCTACAATCGCGAACTTTTCATCGCAGTGAATGCGGAAGCGCGTGGCGCGCAGTCGAGTGATATTACTGCGGACATCTGGGAAAATCTCAAAAATATCCGGCAGGCATTGCCCGAAGATTACCGCATCGATATTGGCGGAACCGTCGAAGACTCAATTCGTGCCGATTCCTCGATCGAGAAACTGCAGCCACTTATGGTTGGCCTGATGCTGATCTTCATCATGTTGCAGATGCGTTCATTTTCCGGCACCTTTATCGTCGTGGCAACGGCTCCCCTGGGTTTAATAGGCGCAGTAATCGCTTTATTGCTGTTCAACCAGCCTTTTGGCTTTGTTGCACTTCTTGGATTGACGGGTTTGGCGGGTATTCTGATGCGCAACACCTTGATTCTCACCCAGCAAGTGTCAGACAACATCGCAGCGGGCATGGAAATTCTACCTGCCGTGGTGGAGGCTGCCGTGCACCGATCCCGCCCGGTTGTCCTGACAGCGCTGGCCGCTGCGCTGGCCTTTATTCCCCTGACGCTCGACAGTTTCTGGGGACCGCTCGCCTATGTATTGATCGGTGGCGTACTGGTTGGCACCGCAATTACACTGCTTTTTGTTCCGGCGCTGTACGCGCTCTGGTTCAGGATACGTTGACCATACCTCCTGGGTATGAGAGGACATAGGCATAGAAAATAAACCACCTTTTCCATGGGCTTTGAATGCGCTGAAAGCTGGCACCTTTGCGATGTGCGGCGATCAGATAAATGCCATAGCGCCCCCCATCCGCTATAGTCATCATGCCGCTCATGATCGTGGCATACGATAGCGAAATCAGAAAGCGTAAAGGAGAAGCCTGTAATCAGATACTCGAATACCTGTTTATTTGAAATATAGCGAGAATCGGCTATTAACGGACTTGGTAAAAATGAAAATTAACGTTAAGTTATGGATATGGCGCATTATTCCCAAAATTAACCCAGCTTTGTCTTTCCTTAAAAACAAAAAAAACCAACAAATCCTGGTTTACGCACCAATTAATATTTATTACTCTGCAGATGTGAAGATGAAAGATGATCGGTTAATTATTTCGGGCTGATAAGGATGAATAGTTTTCTGGTAGCGCTGGAGAATTTTGTCGACATACTTAACGGTTTCAGGATAAGGAGGAATACCACGATACTTTTCAACCGCACCTTCTCCTGCGTTATAAGCAGCAACCACCCACGCAACATTTCCCCTGAAATAGGCAAGCAGCCATCTTAGATAGGCAAGTCCACCTTTGATGTTTTCCTCGGGATCAAAACTGTCCTTGACCTGAAAACGTTGGGCAGTCGCCGGGATAAGCTGCATGAGTCCCTGGGCATTTTTTGGAGAAACCGCACGACTGTTAAAAGCAGATTCAACAGAAATAATAGCCAGTACTAAATTTGGATCCACCCGGTATTCCAGCGCTAATTTATACACTAACGAGATAACGGATTGTTGCCCTACAGGGTAAGTCATCTGTTGATTGCCCGCATAATTGATGCTCGCAGAGGAAACTATTTCACAACCACGTAAAGTGGTATTGGATCGATTGTCTGATGGCAGGTAAGCAATCATTTTTTGCGCACCCGGGTGTTTCTTTTTAGCTGCTCGGGTAAACAATGCTGCGGCAGTCTTTTCATCTCGCGTTACCCCGCGCCCATTGGCATACATCCACCCTAGTGCGTATAGTCCATCGGACGAACCCCGCCGCGCAGCAAGGCAGTAATATTCCATCGCTTTAGCGTAGTCTTTAGGGATACCTTCACCATGCTCATACTGTTGTCCCAATGCAAGTAATGTTTTGAAGTTACCTGCTTTTGCATGGGTGCACGCGAGTAATAGCCCGCACAACAAACCTATTGATTTTTGAGAGAACAGATTAGAGAAATAGGAAGCCATAGGTAGTTATCCTGGAAATATTCTGGTACCCATAAAGCGGCACAGAACGTGACAGCATAAATATCATCCACCTTACCAATTGATCTTGAAGATAATATACACCAGCATATATCAATAAACCTGATCGAAATAGACGGTCAATTCTCTCCGCTTATTGTTATCAAAAAAAATCCGGCATAGAGACTCCCATCCATAAAAGAGCCAACACCACCAGAGTAATGCCAACCCCCACGGTACCAACGATCATACCCACAATAATAGTTAACCCATCCTTGCTAAGCAATCCCAAAGACATGATAAGAATACCCCAGCCAGGAGGAAAATTAGTTAACGGAATCGGCAGTGCAATTGAAAGTGAAAATATAAATGCAAAAATACCAATAATACGTTCCCACGCATGCGTGCTGATATAAGTCAATCTCGGGTGGAGATAGCTCTCGATTTTACGCAACCAGGGCGTGGCTTTCTGTACCATTTTATCGAGATTTACTTTTTTGATTTGCTTGGCTGCCAGCCATTGAGGAATCCAGGGTGATTTCATACCCCACATCATCTGCACGGAAAAAATAAATAGTGGTATCGAAAAAAAAGTGGTATACCCTGGCGGCACCGGAACCGGTAAACATAGTGGCAATGCGGCAATGGCCAGCAATACGCCAAACCCTCTCTCATGCAAAGAATTTTTTATCTCCCTCACACTGATGACTTCATTATGGTTTTGCACCACAATTAACTGCAGCAATTCGGATGTGTTACTTTCTTTTTGCTCAGGATTCTCCAATTCAGTCCCCTAGTTATGTGATTCACCCATTTTATACAGATAACAGGCGCCTGATTTACTTTCTAAATTGCATTAAGCCTTATTTTGAAATCGTTATTTTATTCCCCACCCAAGGACTCAAACTACTCGACAGCGGAGCGCTATCCGGCACTTATCGCTTATTTTAGTTCTTGAGTAAAGCCCCCGTCTCGTTATATACTGTGAACCCACAATGTAGTTTTTGTGCAATCTTATTAAGGAATTTACAATGAAATCTGTATATGTATTGGCTATCGTCGCAGCAATGGTATTAGCAGCATGTGGACGCCCAGAACAACCACAACCTACTACCCAAAAAGAAGCTTTTGAAAAAATTCAGTCTGGTGCAGGACAAGATTCCAAAGAATAATATTATTCTTTACTAAGACCTGACCATAAAAAAACCGCCATTTGGCGGTTTTTTTATGGTCAATGGTGTGATTGTAATGCATTGCTATCAATAGCGCGTAAGCTATTGGCTGTCTCTATTTCAATTGCTCGTATAACAAACTGGTAATACGCTTGGCAATTGCGGATTCAGCTGGTGTTCCATCAACGTTTCTTATCACGGCCTCACTGTTCAAACCAATTTCATTAACTTGAATTTGATATTTTTCAGCCACTTTATCGGTATCGGTTTTCCAGAAAGCAATCTTTGATAGCAATCCTTCCCCCTTGTTTACCTGGCGAGCTTCTTCCGCGCTAACGTAGCGAACAAAGTAAATGCCGTTGGTTCGATCCCTGTCTTCCACTGTAAATCCTACCCGATCCAGAGCCAACCCCACTCTGCGCCACGCACGATCAAATGCTTCTTTAATAATCAGCACGCCTTCCCTGCTGTTATCAATGAAGGCACGTGTTTCAGCAACATTTTCACTGGCGGCTACTTCAATAATCGCCCGCTCCTCCTCCACCCCAAAATGCTTCATCATTCGCGTTAGCATTTCTGCTTCCAGTTCAGGATCAGCCTGTCTTGGCTGCCAAATTGTACGATTAGTACTTCGATCAGCAAGTACTTCAATCATCCCTCGATGACTGATATAAATCTCAGTATTACCAGTTTCGCTACGTTCCAGACGGGCACGAAACTTATCCCGCTCTGCGGTCGAGTACAAACCATCCAGAAAAGTGGAGAGCGCGCTGCGAATAATATCTTGTGGAATCTTGGCACGATTCTCCGCCCAATCAGTTTCCATAATGCCGACGTCTGGCGCCTCCAGTTTGAGCAAGAACCCCATATCCTGCCAGAATTCCTTAACCTGTGGCCAAACGACCTCTGGTGCACGCGGCACTACCAACCAGCGCTGCGTACCGGCGCGAGCCATCCGAACATCTCCCTGCATTTCGGTTGCAGATAAAATAGAAGATTCGGTGCGTGTATTACCCTGACCACCCTGCACACGACCATCATAGGCGGAAAAGGTGGCACTTCCTGGTGTATTGATATCCGGAACGGTAAAACGATCTTCAGTATCAGGCAAAGTCAAATCTGGAGGGATTTCAAGTGGAGGCAGTTTACCTGCCGACTTATAGTTAATTTTGTCTGCTTCAGGCAATAGATTACAACCTGACAGCAAAACCAGAAGTGCAAGACACGATATAGTGAGTTTGTGTTTATACTGCCTGTTCCGCATGAACAACCCTTACGTGATAACGCCAGCATGTCGCATGGCTTCCTTGATCAATTCGTGATACTTGCTGGATAGCACCGTCAATGGCAAACGCAATTCATTTCCAATAAACCCCATCTGGGCAACTGCCCATTTGACTGGAATGGGGTTGGCTTCCACGAATAAATTGGTATGCAGTTTGAACAGCTGATTATTGATATGCCGCGCTTCCGCCAACTTACCCGTAAACGCTGCATCACACATTTCGTGCATACGTCTTGGCGCGACATTTGCCGTAACCGAAATAACGCCATGACAACCAAGCAGCAGCAATGCCAGTGAAGTTGCATCATCTCCACTATAAACCAGAAAACCTTCAGGCACTCGCATCAACAAATCGCATCCACGCGCAATATTTCCGGTGGCATCCTTAATACCGATGATGCCGGGAATCTGCGCCAGCCTGATTGCTGTGTCGTTCTCGATATCGACAACCGTTCGTCCGGGCACATTATATAAAATCAGTGGAATATCCACTGCCTCAGCGATAGCCTTAAAATGCTGGTACAGACCTTCCTGAGTCGGCTTGTTGTAATAAGGCGCAACCGACAGGCAGGCATCAGCACCGGCGTTCTTTGAAAATACGGTTAACTCGACGGCTTCCCGAGTTGAATTGGCACCCGTACCCGCAATGACAGGAATACGCCCTGCAGCATGCTTAACAGCAGTACGAATCAACAGGTGATGTTCCTCAAAGTCCACTGTTGGTGATTCACCAGTCGTGCCAACCACCACGATACCGTCCGTTTTTTGCTCCACATGAAAGTCAATCAGGGAACAGAATCTGTCCAGATCCAGCCCCCCATCTTCCAGCATGGGAGTCACCATTGCTACCAGACTACCTGTAAACATGGGCGTTTCTTCCAAAGAAAAATGATGGCCATTTTACCTGAATACGCACTCCTTGCTTTCTAACTTCACATGGTCCTCAGCCACCTTCGACAAATCGTATGATTCCATTTTCGCAGGTTACAGAAATAGTGCTGCCCGCTCCGAAGCGTCCCTCCAGCAATTCCCTGGCAAGCGGATTCTCTATCTGGGATTGAATCGCTCTTTTCAAAGGACGGGCACCGAAAACCGGATCAAAACCGGCTTGTGCCAGTTCGGCAAGCGCTGGCTCGTCAATACTCAGTTTAATTTCCAATTTCGCCAATCTTGATCTGAGATACCCCAGTTGAATTGCTGCGATTGATTTGATATGACGTTCATCCAGTGCATGAAAAACAACGACTTCATCGATACGATTAATGAATTCCGGGCGGAAGTAGGTTTTGACTTCTCCCATGACAGCAAGCTTGATCACCTGATAATCGTCCCCAGCCATTTGCTGAATCATTTGTGAACCCAGATTGGAGGTCATGACGATCACCGTGTTCTTGAAATCAACCGTGCGCCCCTGGCCATCGGTCATGCGGCCATCATCCAGTACTTGCAACAGCACATTGAAGACATCCGGGTGCGCTTTTTCAACTTCATCGAGCAGAATGACTGAATAAGGTTTGCGTCGCACCTGTTCAGTCAAATAACCACCTTCTTCATAACCAACGTATCCTGGTGGCGCGCCGATCAGTCTTGAAACAGAATGCTTCTCCATAAATTCCGACATGTCCACCCGTATCAGATGATCTTCCGAGTCAAACAGAAACGCAGCCAGTATTTTGCATAATTCGGTTTTTCCCACACCGGTTGGCCCAAGGAAAAGAAAAGAACCGTAGGGTCGATCCGGATCAGCCAGACCCGAACGCGAACGTCGGATAGCATCGGAAACCAGTTGTACGGCTTCATTCTGACCAATAACACGCTCATGTAATTTGGCTTCCATGTGTATTAATTTTTCGCGCTCTCCCCGCATCATTTTTGCAACTGGTATGCCAGTTGCACGTGAGACGACTTCAGCGATTTCTTCCGCGCCCACTTGTGTGCGAAACAGTTTTGGCTGCACATTCTCACCGGAAACCTCAGCCTGATGAGTTTGTTCGATCAAGCGTGCTTCCAGCTGCGGAATGTCGCGGTAAAGCAGTTCTGCGGCTTTCTGCAAATCACCGCTGCGCCGCGCGGCTTCTTCTTCCCGGCGCAGTCGCTCCAATCCTTCCTTGGTGTCTTGTGATCCCCTGGCGCGTGATTTTTCGATTTTCAGGATTTCATCCAGATCCGCATATTCACGTTCGAGTTTGTTGATTTCCTCTTCAAGTAAGGCCAGCCGTTTTTTGGAAGCGTCATCTTTTTCTTTTTTAACTGCCTCGCGCTCTATTTTCAGCTGAATCAGACGGCGACCCATTTTATCCATGATTTCAGGCTTGGAATCCTGTTCCATGCGAATGCGCGCAGCCGCTTCATCGATCAGATCAATGGCCTTGTCGGGTAAAAAACGGTCGGTGACATAGCGATGCGAAAGCTCGGCAGCAGCAACGATTGCCGGATCGGTAATTTCCACGCCGTGATGCAATTCATATTTTTCCTGCAGACCGCGCAGAATGGCGATCGTCGCTTCCACGCTCGGTTCGTCTACTATGACTTTCTGAAAACGGCGTTCGAGCGCCGCATCTTTTTCAACATATTTACGGTATTCATCGAGTGTGGTTGCACCAACACAGTGTAGTTCGCCGCGCGCCAATGCGGGCTTCAACATATTGCCGGCATCAATTGCGCCTTCCGCCTTGCCTGCGCCGACCATGGTATGCAATTCATCAATAAAAACGATGGTACGCCCTTCATCCTGTGACAATTCTTTCAGAACCGCTTTAAGCCGCTCCTCAAACTCTCCCCGGTATTTTGCGCCTGCCAGCAATGAAGCCATATCCAGCGAGAGTACGCGCTTGTTTTTCAGTGTTTCCGGAACTTCACCATTCACAATCCGCTGCGCGAGTCCTTCGACGATAGCGGTTTTGCCCACACCCGGCTCACCGATCAGTACCGGATTGTTTTTGGTACGTCGTTGCAATACCTGAATTGTGCGCCGGATTTCATCGTCGCGGCCGATAACCGGGTCGAGCTTACCCATGCGTGCCCGTTCGGTCAGATCCAGCGTATATTTTTTCAGTGCTTCACGACTGCCTTCTGCTTCCGCGTCGGCTACCTTCTCGCCACCACGCACCGTATTGATAGCTTGCTCCAGTGCGGAGCGGTTAGCGCCATATTGCTTCAGGAGGCTGCCTGTTTCGCCTTTGTCATCCAGTGCGGCCAACAAAAACATTTCCGAAGCAATGAACTGATCTCCCTTTTTCTGAGCCTCTTTGTCAGTCAGATTCAGAAGATTGCCCAGGTCGCGGGAAACATTAACTTCCCCGCCAGTCCCTTCCACTTTGGGCAAGCGCTCAAGGTTTTGTATCAGTGCCTGGCGCAGGGGCGGCACGTTGACGCCAGCCCGCTGCAACAATGAAACCGTGCCGCCATCTTCCTGTTGCAGTAACGCAAGCAATAAATGTTGAGGTTCGATGTAGGCATGATCCTGTCTGGTCGCCAGACTTTGTGCATCAGCGAGAGCCTGTTGAAATCGGGTAGTGAATTTGTCAAAACGCATATGATCTCCTGGTTGAAATAGGTTGAGTCACTACTAATATGCGGCGTAAGCTGCAAATTTCAAGTATTCAGACTTTTGCCTGCGGATAAGGATGCAGCATATTGAGTGCGGTGCTTTGCCCGGCAGTCTGCACGATACGCACATGCTCGCGAGTAAATTCTCGTGCGTGACGCAATCCGCATGAGTGTGCAATCATGTCCATTTCGCGGTTCACGTTGGCGACGTAATTGGCGACACGCAGGTATTTCTCCTCCACGACCAGTCCTCGCTGCAGGCGTGGATTATGCGTGGTCACACCAGTTGGGCAAGTGTTCAAATGACAGCGCATTGCCTGAATACAGCCAAGCGCGAACATGAAACCTCGGGCTGAATTGATAAAATCCGCGCCGGCGCACAGTGCCCAGGCGCCTTGTGCGGAAGTGACCAGCTTACCGGCAGCAACAACGCGAATACGCTGTTTCAAATCAGATTCGATCAATGCATCCACTACTCTTGGCAATGCTTCGGCAATGGGCAAGCCGGCATGATCCATCAATGTTTGGGGTGCCGCGCCTGTTCCACCCTCGCCACCGTCAATCGTTAGAAAATCTGGCGCATATTCCAGTCCGCGCCGAAGGATCGAATCACACAATTCATTGATGAATCTCCAGCCTCCGATCGCAGTCTTCACACCAACGGGTCGCCCGGTCAACTCACGAATGAAGCTGATCTGATCGAGCAACTCGTCAATGCTGCCGATATCATGGTGACGATTCGGGCTGATGGAATCCTGATGAACGGATATCCCCCTGATCCCGGCTATTTCCAGACTGACTTTCGAAGCCGGCAACACCCCGCCCTTACCCGGTTTAGCGCCTTGTGAAAGTTTGATTTCAAACGCACTGACCTGCCTTGCGATTTCTTTTGCCCGGGAAGCCGAGAAGTTACCCTGTTGATCGCGAATACCGTATTTTGCGGTTCCGATCTGCATGATACGGTCACACTCTCCTTCCAGATGATAGAGAGAAAGACCACCTTCGCCGGTGTTTAGCCAGCATCCGGCTTTAGCAGCGCCAAGCGATAACGCGCGCACGGCTGGTGCTGAAATTGCGCCGTAGCTCATGCCGCTGATATTGAATATGGATTTGGCCTGGAAGGGATGTGTGCAGTAGCCGTCTCCGATACATAATTTTGGTGCGGGCAGTTGATCTTCTTCCAGGATGGGAAAAGCGGCATTGACGAAAATAAATGCTCCCGGCTCACGTAAATCGTAAGTGGAACCAAAGCCAACAATACCCCCCTTATTTTTTGCGTTTTTATAGATCCATGCCCGGGTCGCGCGATTGAACGGCATTTCATCGCGGTCACTGGCAAAAAAATACTGGCGAAAATATTTTCCCTGCGTCTCGAAGAAGTAGCGCAATCGGCCAATAATGGGATAATTACGCAGAATAGCGTGTTCTTTTTGAGTAACATCGCGAATGAAGAAGGTAACAATTGCACCAACGACGATCAGCCCGAGGATGGTGCCAATACTGAAGATAATCAGGTTAAACAGGCTGGTAGGCATAGGGCAGGGTCTTTTTGAACGATAAAGGGATGGATATGCAGTATGTTGAATAATGAATTCATTATCAACCAGGTTTGTCAGGCATTGGCAGAAGATATGGGTGCTGGCGATTTGACGGCTGTGTTGGTGCCGGGTGACGCTTGTCTGAGCGCCAGCGTGGTAACGCGCGAATCAATTATTGTCTGCGGCACGGCCTGGTTTGAAGCCTGTTTTCGGCAGCTTTGTCCCTCCATCAGAATTGACTGGCATATTGCCGATGGTCAATCCGCATCGGCTGGGCAGATTTTATGTGGCGTGCGCGGTGCGGCGCGGCCTTTGCTGACAGCGGAACGAACCGCACTTAACTTTCTGCAGACTCTTTCTGCGGTGGCCACCCGAACCAGGCAATTCGTGGCGGCCATCCAAGGCACGGCAGCATCTATTGTAGATACCCGCAAAACCATTCCAGGATTGCGTATCGCCCAGAAATACGCCGTGCGTTGCGGGGGTGGAATAAATCACCGTATCGGACTTTTTGACGGCATTCTAATCAAGGAAAATCATATCATCGCTGCCGGTGGCATAGAAAATATTCTGCACAAAGCTGCAGAAATCGCACCCGCCAATGTCCTGGTGCAAATCGAGGTGGAAACACTTGATGAGCTGCAACAGGCATTGCGGGCAGGCGCAAGCATGGTACTGCTTGATAATTTCAGCGTGGCTGACCTGTGTGAAGCTGTCAAGCTCAATCAACAGTTTGCTGGTCAGCCAGCCGTGCTGGAGGCTTCAGGGAACATCACGCTTGACAACGTACGCCTGGTGGCAGAAACCGGCGTAGACCGTATCTCGGTCGGCAGCTTAACCAAACACATCCAGGCGGTCGATCTATCGATGCGCTTTGAAGATGTATGATATTGAGGTAATTCAGTTTTTTTATAAATCAGGAATCAAGTGACTGATTCAAGAACCAACCGTAACAGTTAATGTTTAATAGTGCTTTTGGAGGGTTCCATATCAGTCTGTATGGCCATACTTCAGCAATAGTTGCACCATGCTGCTGCGCCCTCCTTTATTTGCCCAATCGATCGCGGTTTCTCCCGTTTCATTACTAATCTGCAAACTTGCCCCCCGTGCGATCAATAGTTTGACAGTCTCATAATGATTGCCGCGTACTGCCATCATCAAAGCTGTCGCGCCGTTGTCGATTGTGGCATTAATGTTCGCACCAGAATCCAGTAAGAATGTAACGATCTCGTGATAACCATTGGTGGCTGCATAAATTAGTGGATTCCAGCCTGCATGGTCAAAGTCCGCCCCATTTTTATGGAGCTGCTTAACCACATCTATCTGACCATGATAGCTTGCCAGCATGATGGCTGTTTCCCCATATTTATTACGCAGATTAACATCGGCACCGGCCGACAGGAGCAACTTATCCAATTTAGTTTTTTTATGACGAGCTGCCAGCATCAGCGCGGTATAACCACGTGAATTGCGAGCATCTGGATTCGCGCCCTTATTAAGTAAATTTGTGACTTGGTGAGTACTATTATTCTCTACTGCACGTATCAAATCCTCATCTACACCCGCCTGAATCTGCATACTCAGAACCAACATCCATAAGAGGACAGCTCCTGAGCTTAGGTTAAGAAAACCCTGCTTCCGGATTATCATTGGCCTTCTCGATATTGAATAGATTAAAAAAATTATTAGTGGTTATCTGAGCGACTTCAGATAGCGTCATGCTCCGTAGACGTGCAATTTCCTCAGCAACATGGCATACATAAGCTGGCTGATTAATTTTTCCACGATGTGGCACGGGGGCAAGATAAGGAGAATCAGTTTCAATCAGCATACGATCAGCTGGCACTTTCATGGCTACCTCTTTAATGACTTTTGCATTTTTAAAAGTAATAATTCCAGAGAAGGAAATGTAGAAATTCATGTCAAGCGCACGCCTGGCGACTTCCCAGCTTTCTGTGAAGCAATGCATTACCCCGCCGATAGACTGAGCATTTTCCTCCGCCATAATACACAGCGTATCTTCGGCTGCGGCACGGGTATGAATGATCAAGGGCTTACCACACTGTCTGGCGGCACGAATATGCTTTCGAAAACGCTCACGTTGCCATTCCAGATCACCTGTCAACCGGAAGTAATCCAGCCCGGTCTCCCCAATAGCAATAACTTTAGGTTGATCAGCCAATTTAGCCAGACAGGTAACATCAGGTTCTTCAGGCAATTCATGGTCAGGATGCACACCAACGGATGCAAAAAGATGTGGATAGGCTTGCGCCAGTGCCAGTACACGTGGAAAGTTTTCAAGATCAACGCCGACACACAATGCGTGCGACACCTGGCTGGCCCGCATATTCTGTAATAATTCGTCAAGATGATCAGCCAGATCAGGAAAATCAAGATGGCAATGCGAGTCTACAAACATAACATATGATAGTTAAGATTCTGCCTTAGTACGGGCGACATCTGCCCAGCAATTAGGAGTTTCAAACAATCGTACATGATCAAGCTGCAACTGCTCCATATAGCACCTTCTGAAGGCATGATCGAGTATGTCGAAAGCAATCAACGCAAGATTCTCGGCCGTTGGCTGCAAATCAAGTACAACTGTTTTATGCTCAGGAATTGATAATAAAAAATCCAGCACTACTTTGTCCTGGGCATAAACCAGGAAAGCATGATCCCATTGATTAATCAGTGCCTGATGAACGATAGATTTGATTTGCGAAAAATCCATAACCATTCCCTGCTCCGGAACACCTTCGTCACTGACAATCTTGCCAGACAGGGTAATTTCCAGCACGTAGCGATGTCCATGTAAATTCCGACATTGACTGGCGTGCGTCGAAATTCTGTGTCCAGCATCAAATTCAAATTTACGGGTAATCAGCATGGGTAACAGTGGGAATCGAATATGAGAACAAATTCTGGTCACCATCTGGTGATCGCTATCTGGATATAATAGCGAGAATTAGTTTTTAGAAGTACGCTGACATCTACATTCAACAAATGAAACAGGCATTATACCATTGCCAACTAACAGTAAAATCTTAGGCACTGATAATCACGATCGTGACAGTGCCGCGCTGACCTACGTTTATCCCGTTATCTCGCGCCGCGCCGGTGGACTCTCGATTGGTATCAATCTCAACCCGAACAACGCCTGTAACTGGCGCTGTGTATATTGCCAGGTACCCAATCTTAAGCGTGGTACTGCGCCACCAATCGATCTGTACAAACTGGAAAGCGAGTTATGCGGTTTCCTTGAGCAGTTATTGTTTGGCGACTTTATGCAGCAGCACGTACCACCAGCAGCCAGAATCATTCATGATATTGCTTTATCCGGAAACGGGGAGCCCACCAGTGCAAGTGAGTTCTCCGAGATTATCACGCTGATTGGCAAAGTGATCCAGCGTTTTCCACTACCTGTCACACTGAAACTTCGACTAATCACCAATGGCAGCCTGATTCATCGCGCTGCAGTTCAGGCAGGGTTACGCCAGATGGCACAACTCAATGGCGAAGTTTGGTTCAAGGTGGATAGCGTAACCAGGGAGGGTCGCATGCGGATCAATCATACCCGTTCCAGCCTGCAACAAATGCGTAAAAATCTGCAATTAAGCGCATTACTCTGCCCAACCTGGTTACAGACTTGTATTTTTAATTGGAATGGGCTTGCGCCTGATGAGAAAGAAACACAAGCTTATCTAAATTTTGTACGTACCTTGCTGCAAGAAGGTACCGATATTAAAGGCGTGCTGCTATACAGCCTGGCACGCCCTTCATTACAAGCCGAAGCAGTCAATTTATCCAGTGCCAGCAGAGAACGGATGGAGCAATTTGCAAATAGCATTAGTGAGCTAGGCATTCTGGTGCAAGTCAATGATTGATAAATGACACCACACTTTACTGATTCAATTGCCTGGCTGATTTCTTCAGACTTTTGTAGAGATCAGGATATTGTGCTTTAAGCATAGCGGCAATAGCCAGGTCATCTCGTTTGACTTTAGTCAAGTCTATGCCATCAATATGCACCAGCCTGACTAATTCTCTGACCGCTCTTGGCATTTCACGCCCACTCTCATAGCGGGATCCACCGCTCTGTGTAACACCGACTTTACTCCAGAATTCCTGCTGATTTAATCCAAGCTTTACACGAATCTCTCTGGGGTTGGGAATATTTTTAAAAAGCTTCATAATATTTTCGCTTAATAATAATGGGTTATGATATAAAAATACTTATTTAATAGTGATACCAGTTTTTGTAAACGTCATAAATCCACTTAACTTAAGCTTCCCATCCCCACAATAAAAGACCGCTCTACCTCCTAATCTAAATTAGAGTTGGAATAATTTATAAAATAACATTCTCATTGACTATGAGATTTGCATCGTAATAAAAAATTCCTGACAATCTGAATTTGTCGAGAATCCACCAACAAGGGTGCATGCCCTACACCCGGCAACTCGATAACCACGGTATCTGCGTGTCTTTCCTTCATTTTAATGGCCATCTGCGCCGGCAATATATCCGACTCTTTTCCTCTTAGCACCAGAACCGGACAATCAAGACGATCCCAATGTGTCCACAAATCAATATCTCTTACAATATCCGGTTGAAAACAAATTGAGATTGCAGGATCGTAGCGTAATGTGACCGTGCCATCGGCATTTTCCCGTGCACTATATTTCGTTATATGACGCCATTGTAAATCTGTCATTTCACCCGATACGGCTGACAAACAGCGTAGATAGCCTTCCAGCTCATTCAGATTATTGAATTTTGGTGATTTTCCAACATATTCAGCAAACGGCCTTAATATGGTAGCGGGTAGAAAAGGGCCAATATCGCTGATCACCAGTGCCTGAATAGGGGTGGGTATATGTGTACGCGCTGCCAGCAACAGGCCAAGTAACCCGCCCATAGAAACACCTACCCAATAAAGCTTGATAGTACGGTTCTGTTTTGTACAGACATGCCTGAACAAATTCTCAAAATCAGACAGATAAACCAGGGGACTGTTATACCCCATAGCATCTGGCAGCCAGTCACTTCGGCCACGACCAACCATATCCACACCGATTACCCTGAAATCACTTTCCAGTGCTCTCGCCAGAAAATCAAAATCACGGCAATTTCGGGTCAGCCCATGTGCACACAAAACAATGTGGCAATTATCCGGATCTCCCCAATCGGTATAGGCAATTTGGTGATAATCACGGGGGTTGCTTTTGTCATCGATGTGCGTTGGTAACTGCAGATAATGATATTGTGTATTTTGGGACACAGACGCGAACTGCTGTTTGTAGAAAATCGAACCAATTAATTACATTTTTAAATAGTTATTATTTTTTATACCCTTCGACACTAATCATCAACTGGATATCATCACCCACGCCAGGCAACGCATATTTCATTCCAAAATCTGAACGTTTTAGACTGCCAACCGCATCTATTCCGCACATTGCCTTATTGTTCATCGGATTCTGTCCACACTTAAACGCGATAATAGTCAGCGTCACCGGCTTGGTAATACCCAGCAAAGTCAGATTTCCATCAATACTTTTCGGTTCATCACCTTCAAACTTCACGCTACGCGATTTATACGCTGCCACAGGAAATTCAACCGTATTGAAGAAATCAGGAGAGCGCAGGTGATCATCACGTTTTTCATGACCGGTGCTGATGGACGCGGTCTGAATCGTAATATCGACAGTACCTTGTCGATTTTCCCGATCAAACGCAAATGTTCCACTGGTTTTGTCAAATCGTCCATGCATCGTAGAAAATCCCAAATGGCTAACTGTGAAATTCGGATAGGTATGCGTAGGATCAATATCATAATTTTCGGCTGCCGCAACTATTTGCAAACTCAGCAACATCATCGGCAGAACAAACCAATAAGCAATCAATCGAGATATCATGGTTTCACCTTTTAAATATATTAAGAATTCAGGATGCTCCAGCTATCTATGACAAAACAGCTCCCTCAGCATACCACGCAAGACCCACCGCAACACTCGCAACCATCATAGTCATGAGTGAAAATACCATAATTTGTATCCGGTATGATCTGGTTTGCATAATTGGCAAGTATGCTGTCGATGGAATCAATGCCATAACAGGCAGGCAATACCAGGGCAGTTTTGCCAGTACCAGTGCCGCACTAACCAGTAAAGCTGGTATTAACGAAGCCGGCAGAGTAAATGTGCGTCCGCATGACAAAGGCTGGTTTCGTACCATTTGCAAAAATAGGTAGGCAGCACTTGCCGCGCCCATCGACAGTCCCAATTGACCAAGCAGAGCGGAAGCCCCCAAAAGCGAACAAAATCCTGCACCCATACCCATTCCTAATCCAGCCGCACCTGCGCGCACCGGCTGAGAAGACAGGCTATCCGTTACCCTTACCTGCCACGTAACAAATAGAGCCAACCCTGTTCCCAGAGCCAGGCTTTCCACAAGCTGTTTTGGTATCAAAATTGACCAGAATACCCACAGCGTTACTGCTGCAGCACTAGCTCCTAGAAAATAACGCACCATACGCCAAGTTGATGGAACAATGGCAATAACCGGCGCCAATGCTCCGGCAACGATTCCCATCAGGATAATTTTCCTGGTAATGGTCAAAGACTCAAAATTAAAATCAGCAATCAGATAAACGGTTGTACAGAACCCAGCCAATATCGCCATTCCAGACAAGTGGAGACGATCAAACAGAAATGCGGCGATCAACGCTACCAGAAATGGTGCAATCCCACTTTGTAAGATGGGATGACTCAACCAATTCATCACCTGCTCATTTATTAACTCACTGATCATAAAATTTAAAAGCGTCTAGTAAATTATGAAAGATTGCGCACATGATTAACTGCCTCTTCAATGCGCTCTACCGCAAAAATCTCAATCCCTTCAATTGGCAGTTTGAACTGGTTGGCTTTCGGAATAATAGCGCGGGAAAATCCCAGCTTGGCAGCCTCCTTGAGTCGCTCCTGTCCGCGTTGTACCGGGCGGACTTCTCCAGCCAGTCCAATTTCACCAAACACCACCAATTTTTCAGGCAATGCCCTGTTTTTCAAAGAAGAAACAATTGCCAGTAATACGGCGAGATCCGCCCCTGGCTCACTAATTTTTACCCCACCCACTGCATTAATAAAAATATCCTGATCAAAACAGGCCATACCGGTATGACGATGCAATACCGCCAGCAGCATAGCCAGTCGATTCAGTTCTAACCCCACACTTAGACGGCGAGAATTGGGCGCGTGCGTTTCATTTACCAATGCCTGGATTTCCACCAATAATGGACGCGTACCCTCTTGTGTCACCATCACACAAGTGCCCGGTACCACACTGCTGTGATGAGAGAGAAAAAGTGCGGAGGGATTGCCAACCTCACGCAAGCCCTTTTCCGTCATGGCAAACACTCCCAGCTCATTGACGGCACCAAAGCGATTCTTGAACGCACGAATCATACGAAATGCAGAATGCGTATCACCCTCGAAATAGAGCACGGTATCAACCATATGCTCCAGCACACGCGGCCCCGCCAGAGCGCCCTCCTTGGTGACATGACCAACCAGAATAATGCTCGTGCCATTGGTCTTGGCAAAGCGGGTCAAACTAGCTGCGCATTCTCGCACTTGCGATACCGAACCTGGTGCAGCCTGCAGACTATCGGTATAAATTGTTTGAATCGAATCAATCACCGCAATTTTTGCTGGATGATGGGATAACGTAGCGATAATAACTTCAAGCTGAATTTCAGCTAGTAGATTGACAGAATTCACATCCAATGATAAACGGCGAGCACGCAACGCGACCTGCTGAGCGGATTCTTCGCCACTGACGTAAAGCACTGACTGTTGCTTTGACATGCGCGATAACGCTTGCAACAACAAAGTAGATTTTCCAATGCCGGGATCGCCACCCAGTAAGACCACGCCTCCTGGCACCAAACCACCACCCAGCACACGATCAAATTCAGCCAGGCCGGTGGAAAAACGTGGTGCATCTGCCGCGTCTACTTGACTCAGATTAAGTATTTTCCCTGCTGCCGCATCCATGACAAATCGGGAGATATCTCGATTAGCCACTTCCTCTATCAGCGTATTCCACTCCTGACAATGGGGACACTGCCCCTGCCATTTGGATGTCTGACCCCCACAGCCACTACAGGTATAACATACCTTGATTCTAGCCATCACCCATCCGCTTGCAGCAAATCAAACAGCTTCTTCGTATACATCCGCATGCTCAAATAATTTACCCTGCATATCTTTCATAGAAAGCACCGGTTCAGACTCAACCGGCCAGTCTATCGCCAAAGTTGGGTCATTCCACAAGATACAGCGCTCATATTCCGGCGCCCAGTAGTCAGTAGTTTGATATAAAAATTCCGCGAACTCCGAAAGTACCACAAAACCATGTGCAAACCCCTCGGGAACCCAGAGCTGTTTTTTATTTTCTGCGCTCAGAATATCCCCCACCCATTGCCCAAAAGTGAGGGAATGACGTCGCAGATCCACCGCCACATCAAACACCTCTCCCGCTGCCACCCGTACCAGTTTGCCCTGGGGTTGCTTGATCTGATAATGTAACCCACGCAAAACATTTTTGACCGAACGCGAATGATTGGCCTGCACAAAATTTACAGACCGTTTAATTCCGGCAACAAACTCAAGCTGGTTATAGCTTTCAAAAAAGAAACCACGCTCATCTCCAAATACGCGTGGCTCAATCAAGCAAACATCCGGTATTTTTAGTGTCACTATTCTCATGAGCAAGCTCCAAATTCAATTACGGTCCTGATTCTGCCCAATGGCTAACTATGACCAAATACTGGTAAAATATGCGCACTTACGATGACTGTTAGTAGTTAGTAATTAGCACATAGACAGGGAGAGGTACCGAAGTGGCCATAACGGCGCTGACTCGAAATCAGATGGTCGGGTTTTCCCGGCACGTGGGTTCGAATCCCACCCTCTCCGCCAACTATGCCCCAGCAGTCGCCCACAGTTGCCAAATATACCCTTATAAATAAATAGTTTCAATAGATTTAAGATAGCACTGGGCAACAGCGGGAAATGTGGGTAACAAGATTAAAATGCGGGCAATATTGAGGGTAAGTTCAAGTACTTCTGAAAACTTATCCTTATATGAAACTCACAGATACAACAATCAAGGCAGCAAAGCCCAAAGAGAAATCTCGCTGCTCTGCCTTACCATGGCAGATGATATAACAGCAGATAGATGGTCATTATAGGGCATCTCTAAAAATCCACATTTCATTACAATACATTTAGAAATACCTTCTGTTTGCAACCCATGCCTATTTACTGTTTTCCGGCCATTTCCAACAAAAGGCTACCTCACATAAACTTCACAAAATCAATGCTAGAATCCGGAATAATTCTCAATAAAGATTAAATAACTTCATTGTTTTTATTAATCCAGATAACCACTTATACTCAAATTATGCTGAAATCGATCAAATATTGGCCAGTCCTGGCTACGCTTGGTTTATTGTCCACTTCTGCTGCAGCTGAGAATATAGAAGAAGATTTTCAGACTTGGGGTGTTTTCGTCGCAACGGGTAGCTTTGGCGCCATCAATCCGGATTGGAAAAATTTCAAATACTGGGTAGAGGGGCAAGGCAGGTTTGGCAACGATACTTCCCGCTTCTCCCAAGGCATGGTACGCAACGGTCTCGGTTATGCAGTCAATGACAAAACCAGCGTCTGGCTTGGTCATGCGTGGGTACCCACCAGCTTGCCGTTTGCTGCCAGAAAAGCATTTGACGAGCACCGTATCTGGCAGCAACTCCTGTGGAGCGACAAATTTTCATTCGGTACGCTTACTAGTCGCACTCGCCTGGAGCAACGCTTCTTCAGCGGCCTTCCCAGATCGGAAGATACAGGTTATCGCTTCCGTCAGTTTATCAAACTGTCCATTCCCCTGCCCTCTATTTCACCCGCTTTTGGGCTGGCATTCTATGATGAATTATTTATCAACCTGAACAATACTGATTCCGGTCTGCGTGACGGATTTGCCCTGAATCGTGGATTCGCCGGGGTGTTCTACCGCCTCAATCAGCATACCGTTTTCGAGATTGGCTACCTTAACCAGTTTATTAACACCAAAAAAAATCCGCGACCAGATCTCATGCAGCATATTCTGGCAGTACAGCTCTTTATGAATTTTTAATGATTTCAAAGTGTTGGTCTTTCAAACCAGGCATGCAGGATTTCCTCGTTGACAATACCCAGATGTTTGAACTGCTTTCCCTGCGCATCAACGAAGAGGGTTAACGGCAGTTCGCCACGCCAGCCTTTATCTACATCCCGGTAAATTATTTCGGGAAAAGATTCGCCAAACACCCAAGTGTAGGCTAATCGAAGATCGTGTTCGGCCAGAGTTTTCCAGACGATTTTCTCATCCAGAAAGGGGTCGGTCGCCACTACCACGATTGCTTGTTCAGGATATTTTTTCTGTAATTTTCCCAGCATAGTCAACTCTTCCATGCAGTAGGTGCAGGTTTCCGACCAGAATACCATCAAAAAAGGTTTTCCGGCATTCTGGGCCAGAATCTGCGCAAAGCTGCCTTTCACGAAAGGGTGAATTGTCGCCGATTGAGGATTGGCAAAACAGGCTGGTGCCAGCCACAACACAGCAAGCATAAGATAGATCATCCACTTTTTCATTTTTGGCCTCTATAAATAGTCGTAGATCAGAAGTGCTGCATGGCCAGTTCTTCACGTTTGCCATCCTTGCTTTGTGTCCACACAACCAGAAATTTATTCCCGGCAGCTACCACACGTGGAAATGCCGCTCTGATACCTGACGCAGAAAGTTTGACCGGCTCGGTAAACGTTCCATTACGCAACCGTTCTGCGGCATAGATTGCTAATCCATCATCAGTAAGGGCATCCCATACCACTACCAGCCTGCCATTAGCGTCGATCGCGATATCGCCATGCAGCCCGGTGTCATCTCCCATTCTTTCAGGTTGCGCCCAGTTTTTGCCGCCATCATCGCTATGTAGATAATAAATTCCACTCTGCTCGGGCAATCCCGTCCCAATGACCGCATGAACGGATTGATCATTCTTACCGGAACCGAAAGCCATGCCACCACCAACATGCGGACAACCTTCAAAAAACCAGTTGAATTCACCTACTGTTCCGAGATGCTGCCATTCCTGCCCGCGCAGAACGCCCATCGACATGTCAGACGGCTGCTTATCCCGATACAGCACATAGAGCGCATCCTTATGCAATCGAGCGGCCGTCCAGCAGCAGGCGCAGGTTACATCGTCCAGCGTAACGTTCTGACTCCAGTTTTTGCCACCATCCCTGGAAAAAGCATGGCGCATACCCTGTGTACCCTTAATCTGCGAAGGTCCATTACGACTGTCGAGCCATACTGCATGCATCTGTTTTCCATTACCATCCACCGAAAAAAAAGCGTGCGAACCTTCTTGCCAGTCAGCTGGGCTGGCGCCAGGCTGCCAGTGTTGGCCACCATCGGCAGAATACGCCACTGCCATGGGGCCACGGCCAAATGGCGCCGCCTCCTTAAAGCTCGTCCAAAAAGCCAGCAAGTTATTACCGGAAACCGCAAGGCGTGCGTCGTTACTGCGTGTCAGCAATGGAGCAAAGGTTTGGCCGGCATCAACCGCAACCGGTTGCGACCAGCTCTTGCCACCATCTCGGGAAGCTTGGAGCACCAAAGATTGCGCTTCATCTTCGCGTTCTCCCAACAGCAGATAGATTTTCCCATTTTTCTCAACGACATCGAGACTAATCACCCCGTTTGGCTTAGGCGGCATTTTTTGAGCGCGATGGTTATGCTCCCCTTCCTTCACGGCACCCGGTGCATCCGCTCTACCAACCTCCGAGGATGCTGTCGACCTGTTTTCAGCCAGTATGTCCGTCTTGGGCAAATTAGATGATGCACAACCCGAAACCACCAGTAACGCCAGTAAAAAAACAGCTATTTCTGTTACCTGCACTATGATCGTTTTCATCAACCCCTCCATTTAATTGGTTTTGTCTGGAACAAGTCATTCTATAGTGCATCCGTTACCAGTCAATGCGACAAATTGTCGCACGGCCATATCAAAGAAATGCACACCAGTGATATCTGCGGGAGAGACTTAAGGAGCCTCTGATCGATAACCGATCACCGATATAATTCTGCATCAAACTTTTTCGAGAAGCCATTCATGAAACCTTACCAACAGATGAGTTTTGCTGATGCCGAATACGCCAATAAGGGCAAAGTCACGCGCCGCGAGAAGTTTCTCGATCAACTTGACGGGTTATTGCCTTGGCAGGCCATGATTGATGTTATTGAACCACACTATGCGCCAGGCAATGGGCGTGGCCGCAAACCATTTGCCCTGGAATTGATGCTGCGCGCGCATGTTGCGCAAATTATCTACAACTATTCCGATCCGGGCATGGAAGATGCGCTGTATGAGATTGAATCACTGCGCCGTTTTTGCGGCATTCGTCTGGAAGCCGTGCCGGATGAAAGCACCATTTTGCAATTTCGGCATTTACTGGAAAAATACGGGTTGATGGGTAACCGTTCCTCGCCGCTGTGCTGTTCGACGCAGTTTTTTAACGGATCTTAAGACCCGTATCCTGATTTTAGTCACTTTCTTCTTTGGTTTTCTTCTGCTGCTGAGGCGGTGCAATCAGAGTGACCAGCTTCTCAGATTGGACCCCTTCTATGCGAATCATTTTCCCTTCCACTGAGGCCCCTTGGTGAATCTTAACAGACCGGTAATGAATATCCCCCATAATTCTCGCATGTGACTGCAGCTCGAGTTCCTGTTCAACATAGATCGGGCCTTTGACCGTACCATTGACCACCATATGTGTCACTTTCACCTTGCCTTCAATCACGCCCTGCTCACTTAACACCAGCATGGAAAGTGATTCGCCTTCTGCCACCACGCTGCCACACACACGCCCATCCACTCTCAACCCCCCTGCAAAATGAATATCGCCCGCAATGGCGGTATTAGATCCAATCAGGGTATCAATATGACTGATTGCTTTGTTTTTTTGCCAAAACATGTGGATTCCTCAAGGGAGTAACTGGATTGTTTTTGTCAGAATAGGTTTGCTTTCACCATTTTCAAATATTCTGACCTGCAGACTTTCAACGACTGTCTCCGTAGGTACCTGAAAGCTTTTTTCCAAACGGTGATAATAGCGAAAATTAACTGGGAATCCCTTAGATGCATTCTCATCCACCAAGGAAATCAATTTCTTATCATCATCCTGTTTTAATTCAACGGCAAATTCCAGATTACCTATAAAATTCTTGAGTCGCTTGCCACCCTGTGCCAGCAAGAGTGTATAAAGATACTCGCCTGGGATCTGGCTTGGTTCCAGTGAAAATCGATGGATAACGAGCTCAGCATCTGCAGCTTCATCATTCCCGGATATCAACCGCTGAAAGAGTGATAAATCTTCACGCAAGCGCTCATTTTCTTCATCCAGCGATTTTACCTGCTTGGCTAGATCCACTCGTGTGGCATTACTAATTTGTAGTTGTCTCACGAGGTCGGCTATCTGTGTACAAAGCGCCTCATTATATTTTTTCAGGCAATTACTGGCTTCAAGTATCTGCTCAAGTGCTGGATCGTTAGTGGCAACATTTCCACTATCCACTGTGCCCGTTCCTTTGCCAGTTTCATATGCACCATAAGCGAGCAAAGCAACCAGCAGCAAACCAATGGCAGTTAACAGTACACGTTTGTACCAAGGTACATGGGCTTTTACCACCATAACCGGTGCACTGATATTGGTTTTACTACGCATCTGCTTGATTATCTCTTATTATCATATCGAGGGTTTAGGGTAGTAAAGGAACGAGATCAATACCAGTCACCTCTCCCAGCCCGAACATTATATTCATATTCTGTACTGCCTGTCCGGCCGCGCCCTTGACCAAATTATCTGTTACGGATAAAACTACTGCCATCTCACCCTGTTGCGGGCGATGAACAGCAAGCCGGCAAATATTGGAGCCGCGAACAGAACGGGTCTCTGGGTGACTGCCTGCTGGCATCACATCGACAAAAGGTTCCCCCCGATAGCGATCCATATATAACGCCTGCAAATCAATTTCTTTGGTTAATCTGGCGTAAAGTGTGGCATGAATGCCGCGAATCATTGGAGTCAAGTGTGGCACAAACGTCAAACCAACAGCTCTACCCGCCCGTTCGGATAACCCCTGCCGGATCTCCGGCAAATGACGATGCCCTGGTACACCGTAAGACTTAAAATTATCAGCTGCCTCTCCAAAAAGAATAGGCACTTCTGCCTTACGCCCCGCCCCGGATACACCCGACTTGGTATCCGCTATCAGACAATCACTATCTACCACTCCGGCTTCGATCAGCGGGAAAAAACCCAGCTGTACTGCTGTCGGATAACAGCCTGGGTTCGCAATTAACCGTGCATGACGTATTTTTTCTCGATTAACTTCTGGCAATCCATAAACTGCTTCCGCTATCAAGTCGGGAGCAGAATGTTTCATCCCATACCATTTTTCCCATAGCAGAATATCCTTAATTCTAAAATCAGCAGAAAGATCAATAATTTTTACATTTGCAGCCAGCAACGCGGCTGCCTGATGCATCGCCACTCCATTAGGGGTTGCAAAAAAAACGACATCACATTGCTCAAGATTAGCCTGTGCCGGATCACTGAATTGCAGATCAATCAAACCACGCAAGCTTGGAAAAAGAACATCAACTCCCTGCCCACTTTCCTGACGAGAAGTAATTGCTTTTATCGTTACCTCCGGGTGTCGCACCAATATGCGTAGGAGCTCAACACCCGTATAGCCGGTACCACCAACGATGCCAACTTTAATCATTTATAAAAGATAGTAATGATTCGGAAAGCTCTATTTTAACCCATTGGTGCTGTCATCACGGACAAAGAAAAGACTGGCCAAGAAGTATCTATTCAGCCCATAAGCTCATGAGTTCACCCCGTAAAAGGGTTTTACCGATTGCTTGCGACAACAAAATACTCAAGGAGATTGGTGACCGACAGGGGTGTCAGTCAAACACGGACTAGTTTAAAAGCTTTCTTCTTTAATTTGCACTTCTGAGCGCTGTCTGAGTCCGGATAGATAGGCATCCAACTCTTCCTGGCTGCGAAGTTGTTGTAGCTGGTTGATAAAAGCCTTATTTTTTCCATCTGCCAGCTCCCCGACAGATTCAGTAATTTGGTTAATTCTGATCAGATCATATCCGCCCTGTTGGGTTGATTTTCCAATATAAACTGGAAATACCTGGCTTGTATCAACTTGGCTGACTAGACGCAAGGTTTCGAGATCGATACCTTGCGCCTGAGTATAAGAAATTTCAGCAGCTCCCCCCCAATCCAACTCATCATCCGTTTTTCCCGCTTGAAGGCGAGCCAGAATTTCCTGTCCTTTTTCAGAAACCAGACTTTGCACCAACTGTAGTTTTAAGCGAGAAATTACCTGATCTCGTACCAATTCTATGGATTGGGCAGTAGCGGGTCGATGCTCAAGTGCTCTAGCAGCAAGCAATGTGTCAGGCTGTACTTCAACTACCCCAGTATTAGATTGGCTATGGATAACATTATGTGAAAAAATTTCATCCAATACCGATTGATGCGTGACAAGTGGCGGCTCTATTGATTGACGGCTAATCCAGTCAGATTCTTGTATAGGGAGATTAAACATATCTGCCGCTACCTGTAATGTATTGTTTTCCTCAAAAACGATATTCCGGAAATCTTCAGCAAGCTCACCAAATTTTTCTGATGCTTTCTGATGTTTAAGCAACGCTTCAATATGGTCACTCACTTCATTAAAGCTTGCTACATCAGCTGATTTAATCTCAGCAAGTTTAATAATATGGAAACCAAAGAGGGTTTCTATCGGCCCACGGATTTCCTTCGGCTGCATAGAAAATACCTCATCCTCAAATGCTTTAACCATTAAACCCCTGCCAAAAAAACCAAGATCTCCTCCCATTTTGGCGGAGCCAGGATCTTCGGATACTTCTGCTGCCAATTCTTCAAATCTCTCAGGGTTTTGTTGCAGTTCCTGCAGAAGCTGTTCGGCCTTATTCCTAATCTCGGCTCTGGCTTCCTCAGTTATTTCTGCTGAAGCGGTCAGTAAAATGTGGCTGGCACGACGCTCTTCCGGGCGACCGAATTCATCTGGATGGTCACTAAAATATTTTTTGGTTTCTTCCGCAGTCACTTCCTCCTGCTTTGCCAATTCATCAATCGACAGAACGATATATGCAACCCTTAACTGTTCAGGCAGCATGAAATCACGATAATGATTGTCATAATAGGTCAGTATTTCAGTCTCATCCGGATTAATCTGGTCGACAAACTGATCGGAATGTAACGCAAATCGATTAATGTTGTACTTGGTGTCACTTAAACGAAAAAGTTTTTCAGTTACTGCTTCCGGCATAATCACGCTCTTGGTGATTCCCTCCAGAAGCTGTTGCTGCTTTAATTCATTAGCTAGTCTGGATTCAAACAAACTCGCAGACATCCCCTGGCGCTGCAGTAAATCCTGATAACGCTGTAGAGAAAATTTCCCGTTTTCCTGAAAAAAACTGATTGCCTGAATTTCTGCTGCCAGCTGCGTTTCAAGAATTGTCAAACCCAAAGAAGCGGCTTCCTGTTGTGCCAATTTCTGCCGAATCAAATTTTCCAGCACACTTAATCGCATCTGAGGATTATCAAGTAGCGTGCTATCAAATTTATCTCCAAGCATATTTCGTAAGTTTTCCTGCTGATTACGTAATGCCTGCTCATAATCACGGCGACTAATTTCTTCGCTACCTACCTTGGCAACATAACCTTCAGTGCCGTCACCACGATATGACTGGATTCCCCAGAACATAAATGGCAGAACCGCAATGAACAAAACAACCTGAACAATAGTTTTCTTTTTATGAACGAAATCAAACACGGCAAAAATCCAGAAAATTAGGTAGAAGCAGTGTGCGATTTACAATATTTAGGTGAATCGATATCACGGTTAAAACTGCCGTAAAGCACACATCTTGAAGGGATTGCGATAATGCATTATGAATCGGAATCGCGTCCGAATTTGTTTGAAAATTATGGCGGAGTGGACGGGACTCGAACCCGCGACCCCCGGCGTGACAGGCCGGTATTCTAACCAACTGAACTACCACTCCTGGTCGTTCCTGCTACTGTTAAGCTAATTTGACTGCAGAATTCTTGCATTTTAACACATTCAGGCACATTGCATGGTGGGTGCTGACGGGATCGAACCGCCGACATTCGCCTTGTAAGGGCGACGCTCTACCAGCTGAGCTAAGCACCCTCGCTACTGACACTTTGTTGCAAAGCAGGTCATTTTACCGCATCTTTAAGTGCTTTGCCAGCGGTGAATTTAGGTACTTTGGCCGCCTTTATCTTGATGGCTGCACCTGTTCGTGGATTACGGCCAGTTCGTGCCGCCCGTTTGCCTACCTTGAATGTTCCAAAGCCTACCAAAGTGACGCTGTCATCTTCACTAAGAGATTTCTTGATAGCAGCCAAAGCGCCGTTCAGTGCCTCACCAGCCTGAACTTTAGTAAGATTAGCAGATTGAGCGATAGCATCGATGAGTTCAGATTTATTCATGACATTCCCCTTTATCTTGTTTCAAGGTTTACTAAAATATAAAACAATAATTCAAAAATAGTGCAGGTGCACTTATATCAAGGCATTTTGCGCTCGTCAAGCGGCGATACGTAAATATTTCCGGTTATTTATTGCCATATCATTTGATTTGTATGGGTTTTTTATTTTTTTATAGATTTACTCAATAAATATCATATTGATTTAAATCAATTATTATAATGACACACTTCCGGCTTCGGCTCTCTTTCCAGCATAGTCTGGATTGCGTCCTGTACCGGCATATTTTCATATAAGATTTCGTAAACCGCTTCTGTAACAGGCATGTCAACACCCAGTCTACCTGCAAAATTATGTGCTTCACTTACAGTATAGACGCCTTCAGTGACATGACCAATACGAGACAAGATTTCCGGCAAGCGCATTCCTGAAGACAATAACAAGCCAACCTGACGGTTTCTGGATAAATCACCCGTGCAGGTCAATATTAAATCCCCCACGCCTGCCAGACCCATAAAAGTTTCATGGCATCCACCAAGTGCCACTCCTAACCGGGTTATCTCTGCCAGTCCACGTGTAATCAGGGCCGCACGAGCATTATTACCAAACGCCATTCCATCGGCAATCCCGGCGGCAATCGCAATAACATTTTTGAGTGCACCAGCAATTTCTACGCCAAGGACATCACTACTGGCGTAAACGCGTAGATAGGTAGTGTGAATTTTGCCTGCTATCATTGAAGCAAAATGGGAATCATGCGCAGCCAATGTCAGCGCTGCCGGTAGACCTTGCGCTATTTCCTGGGCAAAGCTTGGTCCGGATAGTACACCACACAAAGCTGTGGGTGAGTAGACATCCGATACAATTTGATGTGGAAGTTTTGCAGAGGACACTTCCAATCCTTTGCAGGCAAGCACCAGTGGGAGCGCACAGTTTAACGCGGTCAGCTGCATCAGAATATCTCGCAAACCAGAAACGGGAACAGCTACCAGGATCAATTCAGCCTGCCTTATTGCGCTATTTAGTTGAGCAGTAAGCTGGATAGATTTTGGTAAATTATGCCCAGGCAGGTAGCGCTGATTCATGCGATGTTGGAGCATCTCGTCCAGATGATCTTGACTGCGTGCCCATAAAGTGACTGGATGACGAGTTGCAAGGTGGATGGATAGTGCTGTACCCCAAGCACCAGCACCCAGAACCAGAATATTCATAATCCCCAGATCTGAGCAGTATTGACAAATCCGGTATCACCATCCGGGTGTCTGACTTTTGCCCATTGACCAGAAACCGTTTCAAGCCATTCCAGGATTACATCTTGTTCAGCCTGATATACGATATCAGAAGCAGTATTAGCAGATAAATGGATATTAGCAATAGCCGTATTGACAATGACGAAGCGTTTGGTGCTCAGGTTATTGCTCTCTATCCAGGCAACGCGTCCGAGACTATCTCGCACCTTAGTCCACTCTGCCAGTCTGGTTAACATTTCGAGCGGCAAATTTCGACTGACAACAAACAATTTCTCAGCGTTGTGCGAGGGGGCATCATACAGCAGGGATGCTGGATTAACGACCGAAAGAAACAGCTTTGTATTTTTCTCATCCGCCATCACCTGACTGAAAGAAAGCAGCAAGACTAGTCCACAGAAGAAAAAGAGCAGGCAATAATACCTGCAACCAATGCGTCGATCACCCATCAATCAATGCTTGGTGGCACTATCCAGTGGAGATGAGTCTTTTGATGTATTGTCATCAGCTTGCGCTTGCTCTTGCTGTTGTTTTTTTTGCTGATAAATCGCATCAAAATTTACTGGATTAAGAATAACCGCAGGAAAACCCGCGCGGGTAACAACATCCGAGATTGTTTCCCTCAGGTAGGGAAACAGAATATTGGGGCACAGAATACCCAGTACCGGTTCAATATCATCACCTGGAACATCTTTAATCCGGAAAATACCAGCCTGATGAGCCTCAACCAGAAACATCACGACATCCTTTTCTTTCAGGCGGGCTGTTACGGTCGCGGTTAGCACCACTTCATGAATATCACCGTTGATAAGTGCATCTTTTGTGCCCAGTTGCAAATTAATTTCCGGCGCTTCACGTTCCAGAAAAATTTCGGGTGCATTGGGTATTTCCAGTGAAATATCTTTGGCATAAATCTTTTCGATAACGAAAACTGGTTGCTTCTGCTCAGTCATGCTTAATCCCGGTAGATACGTTAATTAAAATTGATACATGGTTTTTAGTTTGCCAGCAAACTAACAATTCCCCCTTCTTGGTCCAGCAATGCCAGATCATCGTAACCACCAACGTGGGTTTGTCCAATATAAATTTGCGGCACGGTACGACGACCCGTTTTCTGCATCATCTCCATTCGCTGTTCCGGCTGTAAATCCACGCGGATCTTTTCAATTTCTTCCACACCACGCGCGCGTAATAATTTCTCTGCCATGGTGCAGTATGGACAAAAACCGGAAACGTACATGATAACCTTGGGCATAGGTAAATAATTCCTGCTAAAAAATACGATCGGCTACTCTTTAACCAGTGGAAGATTCTCTCGCTTCCAGCCATCAATACCTCCACTAAGACTGAATACGCGTTCGAAGCCATTTTTATGCAAAATTGCACCTGTCTGTGCTGCGCGCAAATTTGGTGTGAAGATGATGATAATAGGTTTTTTTTTGTATTTTTCCAGTTCGCCCAGGCGTTCCTGTACCGATGCTTGTGGAATGTGCTCGGAGTCAGGCAAGTGCCCACTGGCATAATCGCCATCATCTCTCACATCCAATACAACAGCATGTTCGTAGTTGATCAACCGAACGGCCTGCTGCGCGTCGATTTCTTTTGCACCATGACGCATAATCAGAGGAAATAGCAACATCCCGCCACTCAACATGGCAGCGATCACAAAAAACATGTTGTCGATTAAAAAGGTAGATTCCATCATTTAAAGCCCGGTCTCACAAAAAGCGCTATTCTAACAAAGAATGCTTACACTATTTTTCCACGTGACGATTAATTAACTGACACCTTGTACCAACGCTACCTTAACCGTTTATGGTATTCGTCGGTGCGGGATTAGCGAACGAGTCTGACCAGACATAACTGACGAACGTCAATTGCTCCCGGAATACACAAAAACTTACCGGTTTTCACGGGTCTGCGGATTATGATAACGAGGCGATACTAAAACCAGTTGTTTCTATCACAGGCAATCATCCCATACCAAGTGTCACTATATCGGAAAAATATAAGCCCACAGAGTGGGCTATACGTTAGCGTTCCAAGGTTTTATACTTCAATGCTGAGCCCATGGTTCTGGAAAACAGGCTACAAATCAAAAGCAACAGTATTAAAACCTGCATCCACATAAGTGATTTCCCCGGTAATACCGCTGGCAAGGTCGCTACACAAAAATGCAGCGGCATTACCAACTTCATCAATGGTGACATTCCTATGGAGTGGAGCAACTTTTTCTGTATACCCTAATAGCTTCCCAAAATCACCAATACCAGATGCCGCAAGTGTTTTGATCGGTCCAGCAGAGACCGCATTCACTCTGATCCCATGTTTTCCCAAACTAGAAGCCATAAAACGCACATTGGCCTCCAGACTCGCCTTGGCTAAACCCATTACGTTGTAATTTGGCATGACGCGTACCGCGCCCAAATAACTGAGGGTCAGCAACGCTGCTTGCCTGCCTTGCATTAATGACAGCCCGGATTTTGCTAATGCTGCAAAACTATACGAACTCACATCATGCGCAATATGGAAAGCCTCGCGCGTCACACTTTGCAGATAATCACCCGCTAAAGCTGCACGTGGCGCAAATGCAATGGAATGTACGATGCCATCGAGCCCATCCCAGCAACCGGCCAGCTGCTGGAAACACTGGTCAATTTCTTCATCTTTGCTAACATCGCAGCGAAACAGCAGCTTGCTATCGAAATCTGCCGCCAGTTTTCTGACACGTTCCTGCAATTCGTCTGATTGATAAGTAAATGCCAGCGTTGCTCCTTCTCGGTGCATTGCACGCGCAATACCATAAGCAATGGAACGACTGCTAAGCAGACCAGTAATTAGTATTTTTTTGTTGACCAGAAATCCCATGATGTCACTTCCTCAAATATTTTTTATAGAATCTCATGTTGCATGCGTAAAGCAAATCGGCTTCAGGGATAATCAATTCAGCAAATCCTCCATCCGTTTAACTGCCGCCTGTAAATTTTCCATAGACGTAGCAAATGACAGACGAATATAACCCTCAGAACCAAAAGCAGAGCCTGGAACAACTGCGACTCCTGATTTCTCAAGCAGATAGGCGCTGAATGCAACATCATTTGCCTCTGTTATCAGCTGTTGCGCATACAATCGGTTGATTGCCATGCGTGCGTCAACAAATGCATAAAACGCACCCTTGGAAAGCAGGCAGCGAAGACCGTGGATAGCATTCAGACTATCGGTAAGAAACTCATTACGCTCTTTGAAAGCCGTGATCATTGGAATGATACAGGACTGATTACCGTTCAATGCCGTTTCAGCCGCAACCTGCGCAATGGAATTAGGGTTGGAGGTACTTTGCGATTGTATGTTCTCCATAGCGGTAATAACGTCAATGGGCCCGCCACAATAGCCAATTCGCCAGCCAGTCATGGCGTAGGCCTTGGATACACCATTCAGCACCACCGTGCGCTCCTTCAGGTCAGGGCAGGCATCGAGAATATTGACAAATTTATCGCCACTGAGCAGGATATGCTCATACATATCATCGGTTGCAATCAGAATGTCGGGGTATTGGCGCAGCACTTCTCCCAGCGCCTTCAATTCAGTCAGGCCGTAAACACTCCCTGAAGGATTGCTGGGACTGTTAATCACGAACATACGGGTACGCGGCGTAATTGCGGCGGCAAGTTGTGCAGGCGTTATCTTGAAATTATCCTCGATACCGGCAGGAATAAATACCGGCTTACCTTCCGCAATCAGTACAATATCCGGGTAGGAAACCCAATAAGGCGCCGGAATGATCACTTCATCTCCGGAGTCTATCGTTGCCAATACCAGATTGAAAAAACTCTGCTTACCACCACTGGAAACCAGTATTTCCCTGGCGGTGTAGTCCAGATTGTTTTCCCGCTTAAACTTATTGATAACCGCTTGCTTGAGCGAAGGAGTTCCTCCCACAGCGGTATACTTGGTAAAGCCACGTTGAATTGCAGCAATCGCACTTTCTTTGATATGCTGAGGTGTATCAAAATCGGGTTCACCCGCTCCCAGCCCAATAATATCCTTACCCTCCGCTTTAAGTTTAGCTGCCTGGGCGGTCACCATTAACGTAGCAGAAGGCTTGATGGCTTGAACACGTTGCGAGAGTTTCACGAATGGGCTCCAAATATGTGCGATTGTCGCGTATTAAAATTAAATGACCGATAACCGGAAAATTATACTGTGATTATTACCTTTCCCGGCAGCCCTTTCAAGCTCAATCAGGCATTCCAGCCTGCGGGAGATCAACCCGAAGCCATCCGCCAACTGATAGATGGAGTACAGTCAGGCTTGTCATTTCAAACTTTACTGGGCGTGACCGGTTCTGGCAAAACCTTCACCATTGCTAACATGTTGGCGCAACTGGGACGTCCTGCCATTATCATGGCGCCAAATAAAACTTTAGCTGCTCAGCTCTATGCAGAAATGCGCGAGTTTTTCCCAGAAAATGCAGTGGAATATTTCGTTTCCTATTACGATTATTACCAACCAGAAGCCTATGTGCCCTCGCGCGATCTGTTCATCGAGAAGGATTCAAGCATTAACGAGCATATCGAACAAATGCGGCTATCGGCAACGAAATCGCTGCTGGAAAGAGACGACGCCATCATTATTGCGTCTGTCTCCTGCATATACGGGATTGGTGATCCGGTCGATTATCACGGCATGATCCTGCATGTACGTGAACATGAACAGGCTACCCAGCGGGAAGTTATCACACGCCTTACTGAAATGCAGTATCAGCGTAATGAATTTGAATTCAGCCGTGGGACCTTCCGGGTACGCGGGGATATAATCGATATTTTTCCGGCAGAAAACGCAGAAACTGCGCTGCGCATTTCATTATTTGATGACGAAGTCGAGAGCATAGCGCTGTTTGACCCTCTCACCGGTCATATTTTACGAAAAGTATCCCGCTATACCGTTTTTCCATCGAGCCACTATGTTACGCCACGCAGTACGACCCTACGCGCGATCGAGACCATCAAAACTGAATTGGAACAACGAAAAAACTGGCTCTATGCACATCACAAACTGGTAGAGGCACAGCGTATCGAGCAACGCACCCGTTTTGATCTGGAGATGATGAATGAATTGGGTTTCTGTAAAGGTATCGAAAATTATTCACGCCATTTATCTGGCCGACAAGCAGGGGATCCTCCACCAACCCTGATCGACTATCTCCCCCAAAATGCGCTGATGATTATCGATGAAAGCCATGTGACTGTCCCGCAAATTGGGGGCATGTACAAAGGGGATCGTTCCAGAAAGGAGAATCTGGTGGAATATGGATTCAGACTGCCCTCCGCCCTGGATAATCGTCCACTGAAATTTGACGAGTTTGAGCGGCTCATGCCGCAGACGATCTTTGTCTCGGCAACTCCAGCTGATTATGAAATGACGCATAGCGGGCAGATTGTCGAACAGGTCGCACGGCCAACCGGTCTGGTTGATCCCATCATCATGGTTCGTCCTATTACTTCACAAGTCGATGATTTGATGTCCGAGGTAACCATTCGCGCCGCCAAGAATGAGCGGGTACTGGTAACCACATTGACCAAACGTATGGCGGAAGATCTGACCGATTATTTTTCGGAACATGGTATTCGCGTTCGCTATTTACATTCCGATATCGACACGGTAGAGCGAGTCGAGATTATTCGCGATCTACGCTTGGGGAAATTTGATGCGTTAGTCGGAATCAATCTACTGAGGGAGGGACTGGATATACCGGAAGTTTCGCTGGTTGGGATACTTGACGCGGATAAGGAAGGATTTTTGCGCTCAACACGCTCCCTGATTCAGACCATGGGACGTGCGGCACGCCACATCAATGGAACCGCGATTCTGTATGCTGACAGAATAACCAGCTCCATGCGCAACGCGATGGATGAAATCGAAAGACGCCGCACCAAACAGATATTATTTAACCAGCAGCATCATATCGTTCCTCGTAGTGTAAACAAACAGATAAAAGATATGATTGATGGCATTTATGCCCCAGAAAACACGTCGCAGAATCTTCAGATTGCTCAAACTGAAGCGCGTTATTCCAGTATGGATGAATCACAGCTGGCGAAGGAAATTCAACTACTTGAAAAAAATATGTTGGTTGCAGCGAAGAACCTTGAATTTGAGCAAGCAGCACATATACGCGACGAAATCAGACAGCTTAGAAACAAACTGTTCATCGGCACCACAACCTTACCTGGCGAAGAAATCGTTAATACCGGCAGCATGCCGGCATTAACTAAAAAAAGGGGAAGAAGAGTCAGAAAAGACTGATATTCCGGCTAATCTGCCCACCCTGAGTTTAAGGATTGACCTTAACCTGGGTAGAAGTCACAAAAATCAACCTATCAAAAGTCCGATTCAGTGTCTTGCTGGTGAAATTATGCATGGACATGCTTTCCACAAAACGCAGATGATCACCATTTTTTACTTTAGTTGATGGAGCTGCGATCCAGAAGGATTTGCCATTATTGGATAATTCAATATAGGTATATCCGGTCGTATCAATTGACGAAACAACAACGCCCTCATTCGCAGGCAAGACGGCAACTGTTGGCGGTGATTCCGCCTGAACAGTAATCGTACTCACAATACCGAGAGCAAACATGACCAACAAAACAGCAATTTTATTTAACACTTATTTTCCTTAAAAAAATAAACAGGATAGATTCACACTAGAAACGAAAGTTATATTGCACATAGAAGAGTTCGGGAGATACTCCTGGGCGCTGGTTTTTGACAAAATTGCCCGTAAAGAGTTTGGAATAACCCAGCAATAAATCATGATGACGACTCAAGTGGAAATTTACTCGAAAATCAATTTCATCGCCAATATGACTACCTGATTGCCCATTAATATCACGCAGTGTGGGAGCACCCGCAGCGTTATAAAGATAATCCCGTTTATTGGCGAGGTAAAAACGATGATATTGCCCAATAAATGTAAACCAGGGCTGGGGATGCATCGTGAACTGGGCATTAAAATCATGGATGTTCTGTCTGCCGATACGATCCATATATCCCATGTAGTAATGTCCAAATGGAAAGAGCTGATTGAACGTATTACTCTGCCCATTCCGTGGATTATTGTCGCCTGAGGCGAAGTCATAGCGTAACCAGAACTGAGGGTTCATGGGCAATGGCAAATGGTACCCGACTCCCGATGCAATCGCGAATGCCGAGATATCCTGACCGGAGCGATTGCCAAACTGATACATACCTTCCAGTTCATAAGCCAATCTTTGCAAGTTGCCAATCCAACGGGTACCAATCGTATGTAGTACCGAGTTTCCCTGCAAGGTATTACCCTGCTGAATATTAGCTGCCGAAACCGATCTGTTATCAATCAGACTGAGATAATAAAGGTCAATTGTCTGGTCCTGAATTCCCTTGTAACTTCCCCACAAACCCACGAAATTACGGTCTTTGTCCCAGTTGTCAAATTGATGGGGCTCGGTACGCATCGGCCGTACCCAGAATGTATCAAGATTGAATGCAGGCGTATGCCAGAATGCTTTAACACCTTGGAAGGTACGACGAGTATTTGCCCAGTCAAGGGTCGAAATCAAACGTTGCGAGCCATAAAGCAATTCCTGTCGCCCAACACGCAGATAGGCCGTCTCACCTTCCCGATCGCCTAATTTAATATCGGCAAACAGATTGAGTATGTCGGTGTGGTTTCTATCAATTGGCTGTGCTGGAAGATCAAGACCAAAAGCGCGCGCATCGATCATCTCGGCAAATAATCTGAATTGATTACGATACCAAAGATCAGCATGTAGGCGGGTACGTACCAAATGATGATTATTGTCGGTACCAGCAGCATTGATACGGCTGTCAGTTTCATGCATGTAGCGATACCAGAAGCTGCCACCAAAGGACAACAACCAGTCATTACCCAGATGCATCCGTTTAACGGGATCGAATAAATCTCTTTCGTATTCGGATTTTTCCAGATAGCGAAAATCTACGTCAAAAGCTGAAGTTGGCAATAATGCGAAAGGCGGGTAGGGGGAAACAGGCGGTTTCTCACGGTGATTTCCTTTAAACCAGTCGAGTAACGAATAATAGCCTGGACCGACAGGCGGTTTGACAAAAATTCCAACCCTCGGCATGGGGGTAACAGGAGGAACAGCTTGCCAGCTATATCGACTATCGGTTCCAGCATCCTCTGAAAATACGGGGCTGCTCGCAATACTCGCTCCAAAAAGCAAACCTACTGTCATATATTTTTTTATACGACAAGGCACTGTAAAAAAATATTTTTTGAAAATCATTATCAACTGTAAATTCAAGGTATTGAAGTTTATCTGCATCATGGTTAAAGAATGATATCGAATGAAGTACATAGCCCAGGAAACCGCCATTTTAACATACATGCAAAATGGTACTTGCCTTGCCACCAGGCAAGGCAGTGACAAATCGCCCCACCACGACAAATTCTTTTCCTTGAAATCAATACGATCAAAAATATTTCTCGTCCTTTTATTCAGCCGAATAGTTTTTTCTTGTGCTATCTTAAAAAGGAAGATCAGGTTGATGTCGCGCAACATACTGTATCAGATTCATTATTTTTACAGTATGTTGATATTTATTGCGTTATTTTTAAGGCATCTTTATGGCCAGACCCATACAGCCGAGCACAACAAGAGAATCATGCTAAAAAGACATAGAATACAATTTCCAAAAAACGAATCATCCAAACTTAACCAGGACGAGGTTTACTTCTATCTTGAGGAAGAAGATGGTCAGCGCAAAATCAGATTCCACGACTACGACAAGATATATCAGATACACGGTCTGTATGAGCAGATATTTTATGATCGCCTGAAATGTACATCACCAGAAAAAGTATCAACCATACTTGAGGCATCTTTAAAGCAATCTGGAGGTAATTTATCTAAATTACGTGTGCTGGATTTTGGCGCCGGGAATGGCATGATGGGAGAAGCATTAAAAAAATATGGAGTATCACGCTTGGTCGGTATAGATATACTTCCGGAAGCATATGAGGCCATGGTTCGTGATAGACCCGGTTTATATGATGCGTATTATGTTGAAGATCTCACTCAATTGAGCACGGAAAAAAAAGAGGATATTGCATCATGGCAGTGTGATTGCATGGTAACGGTTGCCGCATTGGGTTTTGGGGATATCCCTGTAAAAGCATTTATAGAAGCTCTGAATATAGTCAAAACAAAAGGATGGCTGGCATTTAATATAAAAGAAACATTTTTCGATACGAATGATAAATCAGGATTTTCAAAAATGATTCGAGAGTTGATATTTTCTGAGTATCTCGATGTTTATCACATCGAACGATACCGACACAGACTCTCAATAGATGGAGAGCCGTTGTATTATTTTGCAATAGCAGGTCGCAAAAATGCGGATATCCCAACCGAATTTCTTGAGTCGAAAGGTATTATAGACTGATGCCCTGATCAGGTTTTTTGATGATAAGCGCTTTAATCCGTGGATCGGCACGGTTGGTGCAGATCCACCGAACTGCACACATAGACGGAACTTTCACTGGACTCAACGCGGAAGAGGTGCTGAAACTATCCGCCGCGCCTGATCTGGTTACAACATATTGTCTTCGGTCAGCCCGAATAATCCTTCGAATCAAAAACGGGAAGCTGCACTGTTTCCTCGGAAGGTACTTTATGGCCGCACATGCTGTATTTGGTGGTGGTGATGGTGTAAACCCAGCGGATAAATCAAAGCGAGTATCGGTTTTACGCACGCCGATTCCACCAGGCTCGCGTATCTTCGTTTTCTGTTAAAAACACAGTCACGATTTCTTGTTCAACACTCCCTACCCGTTTATCCTAATGCCAGCGTTCGGCTTCCTGAGCGTCCATGCGAATATAGATTGCATTCAATGCATCGCAGATGGCGGATTCAAGAACCAAGTGCAACAGTTAATGTACCAATAGCGATCAAGTCTCATGCTCACCAGCCGTGCTCAATTATCCGGCCTTGCGCAGGGTTAGTAGAGGTGGCTGCGACAACGTCGAGCGCGTGCCAATCAATCCGGCCGCCGTTACGCTGATTACGCCAATCAGAATACCGGTTAGCCAAAGCCAGGGGTTGGGCGTATAGGATAAATGTAGCGTGCGTTCACTGATGATATAGCCGAGCACGCCGGAACCTGCCGCTGCAAAAATACCCGCCAGCCCCCCGAGAATTGCGAATTCAACGAACCAGGCACGGGCAAGCTGGCGTTTTCTGGCACCCAGTGTACGAAAGATGGCTGCTTCATATCTGCGTTCATCCTGAGTAGCCGCAATTGCGGCGTACAACACGATAAACCCGGCCAGCAAGGTGAACATAAATACAAATTCAACTGCACGGGCCACCTGAGCGATCATGGTTTGCACCCGTTCGATCATACTGGCGACATCGATTATCAAAATATTGGGGAAAGTGCGTACCAGATATGGCATGACACCAATCTGGGACGATGGCAGATAAAAGCTCGTGACATACGTGGCTGGATAATTATCGAGTGAGCCCGGACGCAAGACTGCAAAAAAATTGACATGGAACGTATCCCAGTCAATTTTGCGCAAACTGGTGATGGTCGCTGTAAAATCTTCACCTGCAATATGAAATGTCATCTGATCACCCAACTTTACGCCGATGGTTTTAGCAAAATCTGCTTCCATTGACAATTCGTTGATATTGGCTTCTTCAGACTGCCACCACTGCCCGGCAACGATTTCGTTATCCTGTTGCAGGGTATCCATCCACGACAGATTGAATTCACGCATGATGAACTGCTTGGCATGAGGATTGTGATCATAATCCTCAGAGCGCACGGTTTCATCATTGATTCGGATCAAGCGACCACGCACCATCGGAAACATCTCCGGCTGCGCAATCTCGTGCTGTTCAAAAAAAGTAACCAGTGCGGGTTGTTGATCGGGCTGAATATTGATCAGGAAACGATTGGGGGTATCGGGGGGCAGGCGGGTTTGCCAATCCTGCAGCAGATCCGTGCGAATCAACGTGAGGGTCATGAGCGCCATCATTCCCAATCCAAGCGCGACTGCCTGCACCAAAGTTGCCAGCGTGCGCCGCTTGACGTTAGCAAGACCGTAATGCCACGCACCCGATCCCTGCGCACGCATCAATAACATCAAACGGATGATTACCCAGCCAATCGTGGCAAATACCACAATTGCCAGCAGAAATCCCAGCATAATCAACAAACCAAGTTTGACATCACCCGCTTTCCAGATAAAAAGTATGGACAGCATAATTAACCCAAACACATACCCGGCGAAACCATGCAGATTCACGCTATCCATGTCTCGCCGAATGACACGTAACGCGGGCACTTGTCGCAAATTCAGCAGCGGTGGTAAAGAAAAACCCAATAACAGCGCCATGCCGGTCAACATACCTTGCACTGCCGGCAAACTTCCCGGGAGCGGCAACACGGTGCCCGCCAGCTCGGCAAGCCAGCGAGACAAAAATTCCTGCGCAACTATCCCTAATGTGCAACCTAATAAACTGGCGAGTGTTCCCAGCATGAGAAAATGATAAAGGTACAATCGCAGCAGCACCGACTGGGTTGCACCCAGACAGCGCATCACCGCGCAGCCGTCGAGATGCCGTTGAATAAAGCGACGTGTCGCCAGGGCAACCGCCACAGCAGCAACGACCACACTCGCGAGTGCAGCCAGCCCCAGAAATTTCCCAGCCCGATCCAGCGCCGCACGAATCTCTGGACGCGCATCCTGGATGCCTTCAACGCTTTCTCCTGGTGCAAGCTGTGGCTCGAGCCAGCTTCGATAAGCGGCGACATCGGCCATTTCTCCTGCGACTAGCAACTGGTAACTGACACGACTTCCCGTCTGAATGAGCTCGCTGGCGGCAAGATCCTGTGCATTGATCAGCAACCGAGGATTCATGTTAATGAACCCCACTGAATGATCAGGTTCGTTCGCAACCAGTTCCGTAACGGTCAGCTCAATCATGCCAATTTCAAGCTTATCACCCAGTTTGACATCCAGTCCCACCATTATTTTTTCATCGATCCAAACGGTTCCAGGAGCGGGGATACCCTGGGCAACACGCTCAGGAGACCGGGAAGGTTCGCCATCTTCTGAGAGCGCAGCCAGCTGGAGTTTTCCGCGCAATGGATATCCCGGCGTGACCGCCTTGATGGCGCATAACAGATTATTGTCTGCATAACTGACCATGCTCGGAAACCGGGTCAATGCAACCGTTTGCAGGCGAAAACGTCTAGCCTGCTGCTCATATTCGGCAGGTAGTACCTGACTGGAATTGACCAGCAGATCGCCACCCAACAATTGACTACTCTCACGTACCAGAGCACGCTGCACCCGATCGGCAAAAAAACCGACTGTAGTTATACCGCTTACGGCAATGATCAGAGCCAGAACAAGAATTCGCAATTCCCCTGCACGCCAGTCACGTAACAACATTCGCAAGGAGAGTCGTAACAAATTCATTCGAGCATCCTTCTTATTAGTTAACAGTTCTGCCTGCCGCCAGTTTCACCATCCGCGCGCAACGTTCAGTCAGTTTCTCATCATGCGTGACCAATACCAGCGTAGTCCCTTGTTCACGATTAAGTTCAAACATGAGATCAATAATTTGCAATCCTGTCGCCGCATCCAGATTACCGGTTGGCTCATCAGCAAACAACAGTTTCGGCTGGGTAACGAACGCCCGCGCGATGGCGACACGCTGCTGCTCCCCTCCCGATAATTGCCTGGGATAATGCTTTGCCCGTTTCTCCAGCCCAACCCGCATCAGCCAATTGAGGGCGGCATCACGCGCTTGATTCGCACCAGCCAATTCCAACGGCAGCATGACATTTTCCAGCGCGGTCAATGCCGGCAGCAGCTGAAACGACTGGAACATGAATCCCAATAATCTGCCACGCAGCACAGCCCTTTCATCCTCATCAAGCTTGAATATATCCTGCCCATCAATAAAAACGGTTCCCATGGTTGGTTCATCCAATCCGGCCAGTAAACCCAGCAAGGTAGATTTTCCCGAACCGGATGCACCAACCACGGCGATGGACTCACCTGCATTCACTTGCAAACTAACTTCCTTCAGGATTGTCAATCTGGTTTCGCCAGTTTCTATCTCTCTCGTCAGTTCCTGCGCTTGTATGATAGGCTGATCTTTTATTTGTATGGACGGTTCGATCGACAGATTTTTTGCCATGAAAAAATTTTTACTCATCGTAGGTTGGTTATTTGTTACCTTAGGTTCTCATACTGCCTGGTCTGCAACTGGCACCAAAATCATGATACTCGGAGACAGCTTATCCGTTGGTTATGGTTTACCATCGCATTCCGGTTGGGTGGACTTGCTCCGGCAGCGTTTGCAAGCTCAGTCATCCAGTTACGAAGTAATCAATCTCAGCATCAGTGGAGAAATTACTCTGGGTGGGCGCAAACGTATCGAACAGGCGCTTGCCATGCACCAACCCGTCATTGTCGTAATCGCACTTGGTGGCAACGATGGCCTGCAAGGCAAGTCGATTCAGTCTATATATGATAATCTGGAAACAATCGTGCTAACCTGCAAACAGCACAATGCCGCGCCATTACTGGTTGGAATACAATTGCCGCCCAATTATGGCATAAGTTACACTCGAAAGTTTCGTGATATTTTTCCCCGCCTCGCACAACATCATCAACTACAGTTCGTTCCATTCATGCTAGAGGGATTTGGCGAACATCGTGAATTTTTCCTCGCGGATGGTATTCATCCCAATGAACGCGCTCAGGAAAAAATTATGGAAAATATCTGGCCCACACTCGCCACCCTGCTGCAATCCATGCAAACCCTGGTTGAATACAAGGAATCCAGCAAAAAACAGGATTAATACCTGATTAACCTGAAATCCATTTACTCACAGGCATCCGTATCATGACAGCATGGTCAGTCTGTCATAAATCTGCAAGATTTTCTTTATATGATTTAAATAATTTAACGTATAAACGAGGTGCCAAATGTCCGCGACAGTTCTGGTGGTTGAAGATGAACCTGCTATTCAGGAGTTGATTTCCTATAACCTGAGAAATGCTGGCTATGTTTCGCTAAGCGCTGAAACAGCAGAACAGGCCATTGCAATGGTCAATGAGGTCTTGCCTGATCTGATACTGGTAGACTGGATGTTACCCAGCATGAGTGGCATCGATTTTGTTCGGTTGCTGCGCAGCGGAACGCGTACAAAACCGATCCCCATCATCATGTTGACAGCCCGCGTGGATGAAACCGACAAAATTTCCGGACTGGAAGTAGGTGCGGATGACTACATTACCAAACCTTTCTCACCGCGTGAATTAAATGCCCGTATCAAAGCGGTTTTACGCCGACGTATTCCAGAAATATCTGATGAAGTAATTGATATCAGCGGGTTGCGGCTCGACCCGACCACCCATAGAGTAACAATCTCGGATATGCCAGAAGGCATCTATCCGCAAGAAATCATACTTGGCCCAACCGAATTTCGCTTGCTGCATTATCTGATGGCGCACTCCGAAAGGGTCCACTCCCGCGCCCAATTGCTGGATAGGGTATGGGGAGACCATGTTTTTGTAGAAGACCGTACCATTGATGTCCACATACGCCGGTTACGCAAGGCACTAGAAGCAGCGGAGAAGGAATATCTCATTCAAACTGTGAGGGGGACCGGTTACCGGTTCTCAGTCAAAAGAGAAGTCAGTTATTAATATTCACTCCAAACCGTGATGCAATCAGGGGGCGTGCTGGCTGGAGTAATTTTCCACATTAAAATCAATATTGACTTTAGCCCATGCCTCACTTTCAGCGACTAGTAACGTATCCGTTAACGGATAAGATTCCAGCCATTTCTGCGGAATAAGCAGCCTGCATTTTCTACCCTCTATAACTATTTTCATACCTGGTAATTCAATGCCGGTACGGCTGTGATAGAAAATTGCCGCAAGGCGCAGTGCGACTACACGCGTCAAATTGATCGGATTACCAATAAATTCCCTGACTTTGGTAAGTGAACCCTGCACTGCCAGCGCCAACTGACTCAACTGCGACTGCTCCATTCTGGAAAAACCAGGAATATCGGCATTATTCAGAATATAGGCTGAATGCTTGTGAAAGCTGGTATGCGCCACGCAGATCCCAATTTCATGTAAACGCGCTGCCCATGAAAGTATCTTCAAGGCATTCTCAACCACCTCTTCATCCGGAAAATCTACCAGCAGCTGCTCTCCCAGCATAACAGCAAGTGATTCAATCCGGTTTGCTTGTTTTGAATCAATGCGATAGCGGCGCACGAATTGCTGCACAGAAACCTCGCGTATATCTTCCTGATGAAATCGTCCCAGCAAATCGCATAAAACACCTTCACGCAAGGCGCCAGAAGTGACGGCCATGCGCGTAATCTTCAATTCAGTAAAAACAGCAGCCATGATGGCAAAACCACCAACAATGACTTTTTCACGATCGGATTGCAAACCAGCCAATCCCAAATTGCGGCTGTCTCCAGCTTTAAGGAGATGATCACGTAATCTGTCCAGCCCTGCCGACGTGATAACCTCTGATTCGTCACCGTCATTAAACTGGTTTACACCGAGTATGCGTGCTAGCGCGCGTGCGGTTCCAGATGCTCCGTATGCTTCCTGCCAGTGCTCTGAGGAAAAATCCGTAGAAATTGCCTGAATTTCCGTTCTGGCAGCAAGCTCTGCGCGCTTCATGCCACCCTTACCTATTTTTCCATCCGGGAAAAATCGCTGGCTATAATTGATACACCCCATATAAAGGCTCTCAAGCTTACTGGATTCAAAGCGGTTACCAATGATTAATTCGGTTGATCCCCCGCCGATGTCTATAACCAGTCGATTTTTATCTGAAGCAGGGAGGCTATGCGCCACACCCAAGTAGATAAGCCTGGCTTCTTCATGCCCAGCAATTACCTCAATTGGAAATCCAATGGCCTGTTCCGCTTTTTCCAGAAAATCTGCGGCGTTTCTGGCGACACGCAAAGAATTTGTACCTACGACACGTACTGCATGTTGCGATAGACCACGCAATCTTTCACCAAACCTCTCCAGACATGCCAATGCCCGCAGCTGGGAATCTTCATGCAGCAGTTTATCCTCGGACAGACCTGCCGCAAGTTGCACCATCTCTTTAAGGTCGTCCAGCGGGTAGAGCTGTTTGTCTACAACTCTTGCCACCTGCAGATGGAAACTGTTGGATCCCAGGTCAACTGCCGCCAGGGTTGAGTATTCATGCATGGATCAGATGGCTGGGTATTTTTGTAATTTTGGGATCGGGGACATTACCCATTGACCTCACGCTCGATCTCATCGGCAGAGGTATGCCGCACATCTTTACCTTTGACCATATAGACCACGTATTCAGACATATTTTTTGCGTGATCTCCTATCCGCTCTATCGCCTTGGCAACAAACAAAATTTCAATGGCAGTCGAAATTTTGCGAGGATCTTCCATCATAAAGGTAATTAACTGCCGAATAATCGAGCGAAATTCTTCGTCCACCTCATCATCCTGACGCACAATCTTAGCTGATACGCTGGGATCCAGACGAGCAAACGCATCAAGTGCCTTATTCACCATGTCAATCGTAAGGTTGGCGATGTGTTTGATTTCAATAAAACGGGGCACTTGCAGGCGATCCGTATCGTAGATCATTTTGGCCATTCGGGCGATTTTAGCCGCCTCATCACCAATTCTCTCCAGATCAGTGATGGTATTGATAACAGTCATGATCATACGCAGATCACCAGCCGTTGGCTGACGGCGGGCAATAATCTGGCAACTCAGCTCATCAATTTTCACCTGCATGGCATTGACCCGGTGGTCGTTTTCAACGATCTGCTCAATAGCCTGCTCATCGCCAGTGGATAATGCCTCAACCGCCTGTTCTACTTGTTGTACAACAAACCCCCCCATTTGCAGGACACTGGTGCGGACTTCTTCAAGATCGGCATCAAATTTTTTGGAAATATGCTCTTTTGTGATCATGTGAATAGCCTTGGAAAATCTAAAATATCAATGGTAGGTGAAAAAAATGACAAACTGATTGCAGCGACCCCTCAATTGAAAGGCTTTGTATTCATGAGGGATCACACAGCATCTATTTAATTTAAATTTCTGAAAATTCATGGTTCTAAACGAACCATTTTTCAGAAAAGAATATTATAACTTTATGGTTTCAACGCCTTGTGGTGTTCCCAATAATAATAAATCCGCACCTCTTCTGGCGAATAAACCATTAGTGACAACACCGGCAATCTGATTCAAAGTGGTTTCAAGTTCAACCGCATTCACTATATTCAAATTATAGATATCGAGAATCAAATTACCATTGTCGGTTGTAAAGCCAACACGTAGTGCCGGCTGCCCGCCGAGCAGCGCAATTTCACGCGCCACATAACTGCGCGCCATGGGGATAACTTCGACTGGTAACGGAAAATTTCCTAATACATCGACCAGCTTACTCTGATCGGTAATACAGATAAATTTTCGTGCTACCGCGGCCACAATTTTCTCGCGGGTCAACGCCCCGCCACCACCTTTAATCATATGCAGATGACGGGTAATTTCATCAGCGCCATCCACATAAACCGGAAGATTATCAACGGAATTGAGATCAACCACCTCAATTCCGTGCCTCTTCAACCGATCAGCGGTTGCTTGCGAACTTGCCACTGCACCTTCAATTTGGTGCTTGATCGTAGCAAGTGCATCAATAAAATGATTTGCGGTGGAACCCGTTCCCACACCAACAAAGCTACCTTTGGGTACATACTGAATCGCAGCCTGCGCGGCTGCCTGCTTTTGTTCGTCTTGAGTCATATTGTTTTATAAGTTACGCTGAAGCACTCTTCTAAAAGACAGCTTCCAAAATTTAGTTTTACTTGTATTCTTTCCAAGGATTGCCCAATTAACGGTTTCACTATCTGCTGCAGCACGCCCGCCCATGAATCCCACAGTCCGATTAAAGCGTATCATAACTTGGCATCCATTTTGTAATTAATAAATAGGAATTAAGTTAGCGTAATTAGAATGAACATGAATATATTCTGTAGAGCGAATTTTTATGCGCACCATTAAACTACTCCCCGATGGCCTGATCAATCAAATCGCAGCTGGAGAAGTGGTTGAGCGTCCGGCTTCTGTTCTGAAAGAGCTGATGGAAAACTCCATTGACGCTGGCGCCACCGAAGTTTCTGTAGAAATCCATCAAGGTGGGTTTAAACAGATACGAATTACCGATAACGGCACAGGAATTGCTGCAGAAGAGTTACCCCTGGCATTGATGCGGCATGCCACCAGCAAGATTGACAGCCAGGAAGATCTGCAGAACATTACCAGCCTGGGTTTTCGTGGTGAGGGACTGGCCAGCATTGCCTCGGTATCCAATCTGTTGCTCGTCAGCCGCCACTTGACCGGTGAACATGCCTGGCAAATCAGGGCGGAAGGAACACGCTTGTTACCAATTGAGCCATCTGCCCATGCCGTTGGTACCACTGTTGAGGTAAGCGATCTTTTTTTCAATTTACCTGCCCGCCGCAAATTTCTCAAAACCGAATCAACTGAATTCGCGCATTGTGAAGCCATTTTTCAGCGGATCGCACTGTCACATCCCGGCGTGACCTTCAGTCTGAAGCGAAATGGAAAACTGCGTCATCACTATCCAGCAGCAGAAATCCATTCACGCATTTTGGTCATATTGGGTGAAGAATTCACACAAGCTGCCATCCGCTTTGATGAACTCTCCGCTGGCGTCGGATTATGTGGCATGTTGGCGTTACCAGCTTATTCCCGTGCAACGAGTGATACGCAGTACTTTTTTGTCAATGGTCGCTTCATCCGCGACAAGCTGATAACACATGCCTTGCGCGAAGGCTACCGGGACATACTGCATCACGATCGCCACGCCGCTTTTGTGCTGTATCTGGATATTGAACCTGGGCAGATCGATGTCAATGTGCATCCAACCAAAATAGAAGTCCGCTTCCATGAAAGCCGCGCGATTCATCAATTTATTTATCACGCTGTCAGCAAGGCACTGGCATCTCGGCGTGGTTCAGATGCGGCTACGCTCATGATGCCCAAGCCACTCAGCCCGAACCCACCTGACCAGACCGGCGAACAACAGCAGGCTACAGATGACCGGCTGACTCAACATGGCTTTAAAGGAAGCAGCCATTACCAGCAACAAAGCCTGCCGATTAGAACGATTGCGCAGTCACCCGCGCCATTCTATGAAATTCTGTATGGCAACCAAACTGAAACAGTTGACGTGCGTGGCAACCATTCATCCGAACATGGGGAAACCGCTCCACCTCTTGGCTTTGCTATCGGTCAGCTTCATGGTATTTACCTGCTGGCGCAAAATACGAAAGGATTGGTCCTGGTAGATATGCATGCCGCACACGAGCGTATCGTTTACGAACAGCTAAAAACCTCGCTGGATCAACGCAAACCAGCAGTACAACGTTTATTAATACCCGTAACATTTCATACTGACAGCCTCGACATGGCAACTGCTGAAGAAAATCAGCCGCTTTTGCAGGATCTGGGTTTTGAAATAGCATGGCTATCCGCCACCTCGCTGGTAATCCGCGCGGTTCCCGCCATGTTACAGGATGCCAATATTGAGAAACTGACACGGGACGTGCTGCAGGAGATCAGGGAAGGCAATCCCAAACTGCTGCTAACTGCGCAATACAATGAGTTACTGGCCAAAATAGCATGCCATGGTGCTGTACGTGCCAATCGCCAGCTAACTCTAACTGAAATGAATGCGTTACTGCGGAAAATGGAGCAAACCGATCGCGCCGATCAATGCAATCATGGACGACCCACCTGGTTTGAGATCAGCCAGGCAGAACTTGATAAAATGTTCATGCGCGGCAAATAATCGCAAATTTATCAATGACTATTTTTAGGAGATCACATGTTTCAAAAAATTCTGGTACCAGTTGACGGCAGTCCGACGGCGAAACTTGCTCTGCAGCAAGCCATCGCATTGACAAAACTTACTCATGCGCAGGTTACACTCGTTCATATCTACACTGATATTGCCTATCTGGTGGATGAAGACTACATCAACTACGAAGAATTGCAGAAAACTGTGCAACTCGCTGGTGAAAAAATACTGACCGAAGCTACCGCATTATTTCAGCAAGCGGGCTTGACAGCGCAAACGCAATCAATCTCGGCTGGCAATCAGAAAATTGCACAAGCAATTATTGCGGAAGCTGAGCGCTGGCAGGCTGACCTGATCGTAATCGGCTCACATGGTCATTCGGGATTCACTCGCCTGCTGCTGGGTAGTGTAGCGGAAGGCGTGGCCAGAAGTTCGTCAATACCCGTATTATTGATTCGTGGCACGGAAAGTTGATTTGAGCGATTCGAATGGTATTAATGGTGTTTAGAGCTTTAGAGGTCGCTCATAAAATAACACCTGAATCACCTCTGGCGGGCACATTGCGGCGTTGTTCGTCGTCACCATAGCCGGGCTATGGCTCCTCCTCTCGCTTTACATCCCGCCAGACGCATCCAATTGTCAGACTTATTTCTTCATGGCTTCTTATCAGACGAGTCTGCTTTCAGTATTACTCAAGCTTGCCATGGCATTGTTTGTATTTTTTTCCTGAACCACACGGACAAGGATCATTGCGTCCAACCTTGTCATTCCCGCGAATATAAGGCTGTACCTTGCTCTCGGTGTCGTCCTGATTTTTTGCTGATGGCACACCATCACCCACCACATCTTCATAGTTAGCATGGTGGTACTGCATGCCCCCTGGAACAGGTGCATCAGCAACAGCATCCACTTGTTGTTCGTTCCTGATCTGCACGGTCAGTAAAATTCTGGTCACTTCCGCTTTAACGGATTCCAGCATTCCGGTAAATAATTCGAAAGCCTCCCGTTTATATTCCTGCTTGGGATTTTTTTGTGCATAGCCGCGCAAATGAATACTCTGCCGCAAATGATCCAGCGCTCCCAGATGCTCACGCCAGTGGCTATCAAGTGTGTGCAGCATCACCATTCGTTCATATTGCTGCATTAAGGTCGTGCCTGCCTGTACCACTTTATTCGTATAGAAAGTATTGACCGTTTCAATAATGCGTTGCCGTAAATTCTCTTCATGCAAATCCTGGTCTTCGTCCAGCCATTGCTGAACAGGCAAATGGAGATTAAATTCAGCCAGCAGCACTTTCTCCAGCCCGGCGATATCCCACTGTTCCTCGATGCTCTGTGGTGGCATATACAGGCTGACCATTCCGTCGATGACATTCTCCCGAATAGCGCTGATGGTATCGGAAATATTCTGGTCCGCTTCCAGTAATTCACTACGCTGCTGGTAAATCACCTTCCGCTGATCATTAGCAACGTCATCGTACTCCAGCAATTGTTTGCGAATATCAAAATTACGCGCTTCAACCTTGCGCTGCGCATTTTCAATTGCACGAGTCACCCAGGGATGCTCGATTGCCTCCCCTTCCGGCATGTTAAGTTTGGTCATGATGCTGGCGACGCGATCCGAGGAAAAAATACGCAGCAGCGAATCTTCCAGTGACAGGTAGAAACGACTGGAACCAGGATCGCCCTGCCGACCCGAACGTCCTCGCAACTGGTTATCAATACGACGAGACTCGTGTCGTTCTGTTCCAATAATATGCAATCCACCCAGCTTGATCACTTCGTCATGGCGGATTTGCCAGTCATCCTGTATAGCCTTGATGCGCTCAGTTTTGGTTGTATTATCCAGTGCAGTATCAGCCTGAATACGATGAACATCAGGTTCGGGATTCCCTCCCAATACAATATCGGTACCACGTCCAGCCATATTAGTCGCAATCGTAACCATTTTGGACTGGCCCGCCTGAGCGATGATATCCGCTTCGCGGGCGTGCTGTTTGGCATTCAGTATCTGATGCGGCAGTTTTTCCTGCTTCAGCAAACCTGACAACAGTTCATTATTTTCGATAGAGGTCGTACCGACGAGGACCGGCTGTCCGCGCTCATAACAATCCTTGATATCTGCCAGGATAGCCTGATATTTTTCCTTGGTAGTACGAAAAACCTGATCCATGCGATCTTCTCGAACCATCGAACGATGTGTTGGAATCACCACGGTTTCGAGTCCGTAGATCTGCTGAAATTCAAATGCTTCCGTATCCGCCGTTCCGGTCATGCCAGCAAGTTTCTCGTACATACGGAAATAATTCTGGAAAGTGATGGAGGCTAGCGTCTGGTTTTCTTTCTGGATGGCGACATTCTCTTTTGCCTCTACCGCCTGGTGCAATCCCTCCGACCAACGCCGCCCCGGCATAAGCCGACCGGTAAATTCATCCACAATAATGACTTCATTATCCTGAACCACATAATGCTGATCACGGTTATACAGATTATGCGCACGCAACGCTGCATTGAGATGGTGTATCAGATTGATATTTGCTGGATCATACAAACTGGTTCCTGCAGACAATAATCCGACTTCGCTTAGCAATGCCTCAGCATGTTCGAATCCTGTCTCGCTTATCAGTACCTGCTGAGTTTTTTCATCCACACTGAAATCACCCACACTTTTCTCATTGTCCTGTTTAACCAGCTTTGGGATAAGCTTGTTGATCTTGGTATAAATCTCGGTATCACCTTCCGCCATACCGGAAATAATCAAGGGTGTGCGCGCCTCATCAATCAGAATCGAATCCACTTCATCAACAATGGCGAAATTAAGGGGTCGCTGCACTCGCTCGATAACATGCCCAACCATGTTGTCACGCAGATAATCAAAGCCATATTCATTATTCGTACCATAGGTGATATCCGCCGCATAGGCCGCCTGTTTGGTTTCCTGCGGCATTTGTGACACCACCACGCCAACAGTCAGTCCCAGAAAACGATAGATCTGCCCCATCCATTCCGCATCACGTCTGGCAAGATAATCATTGACCGTCACAATATGCACACCCTTGCCAGACAAAGCATTCAGGTAGGTTGGTAACGTTGCCATCAGCGTTTTCCCTTCACCCGTACGCATCTCAGCTATCTTGCCTTCATGCAGTACCATGCCACCGATCAACTGCACATCAAAATGACGCATACCCAATACGCGTTTGCTGGTTTCACGCACCACTGCAAATACTTCCATCATCAATTGATCCAGTGTTTCGCCATTCGCCAACCTATTTCTGAATTCATTTGTTTTTTCTTGCAACGCAACATCCGTTAACACTGCAATAGCTGACTCAAACTCATTAATTTTGCGCACAGTTTGCATATATTGCTTGACAAGCCGATCATTACGGCTACCAAAAAACTTTTTCAGTAAATTATTTAACATGGAGTGGTGATTTGTTAGTGCTTGCCAACGATTGAGGATTAATCAGGAATATTTCCTGGTGAATTAAATTCTATCTGGATTGTATTTACAGCCAGACAAATAACCTGACTAGTTAGTCTTTTTCAAAAACCTGGAAGGATTAAGTGGTATGTCATTATGTCTGATTTCAAAATGCAAGTGCGGCCCGGTAGAACGCCCGGTGCTACCGATTTCCGCAATTTTCTGTCCTTTTAACACGACTTGCCCTACATTAACCAACAACCTGGATGCGTGCGCATAGCGACTAACCAGTGCATTGCCGTGATCAATGGCTACCATGTTACCATAACCGGGTTGATAGGCAGAAAAGACAACCACCCCACCAGCAGCAGCTTTGATTGGTGTGCCGGGCTTAGCGGGAAAATCGACACCCTCATGGAAGCTTTTTTTACCGGTAAAAGGATCGATCCGCATACCAAAATCCGAAGAAAACCAACCAGTCTCCAATGGCATTGCGCTTGGCAGCATTTCTTGTTCGATTCGATCACCTAATAATAGACTGTCCAGCACCGTCAATTTATCTGCCCTGTCTCTCAGAGATCGGGCAACCAGGTGTAATGTCTGGTTGAGTTCGTCTAAGGATAGGTTCCGCTCGTGGATTTCTCTATCGACCCCACCCTGCCCCGGCAGCTGATCAAAGGAGAGTTCCTGTGGATCAATACCATATAAATCCACTAACCGCCGCCCTAATTCGTTTAAGCGAAACAGCTGTACTTGCATCTTCCCCACTTTAGCCGCCATAAAATCCAGATTTTTGTTCAAATGCTCTTGGATTTTAATATTTCTTTTGGACTCCGAATTCTGCAGCACAGCACTTAGCATCGGATGATTAATTTTATCCACAACCTCTCCGGCAAAGCGATTCAGCGTGATAGCAAAAAAAACCACTATCACCAGCAATAGTAGCAACCCCATGAATATGTGGTAGCGTGTCAAGGTTAATGATTTTGCTTGCCCTAATCGGCTAGAAATAAGAATAATATTCATCGGCGCTTCCTTATTAATTAACTATGTCGATCTCTAATTTAAGAAATTACTTAACTATTCTTGGTAACTCGCCTGATTATGAACCCATCTTCAATCAGGCAAATCAGTTAATTGAAATACAAAACAGGCTTTTGGAGATTATTCCATCGTCTATTCAGAATCGCTGTATGGCGGGGAAATGCACTGACGGCATCGTTCCAATCTATGCAGATAACGGTGTGGTCGCCAGCAAGCTACGTCAATGGGCACCCGCTATCCTGCGGCATCTCAATAAAAATAATCTTACAATTAAAGAGATTAGGATAGCCGTGCAACCCAACCCTTCTCGAAACCATGTACAAGACCCACTCAAACGCGTTCACCAACTCAACCCATCAGCTATTCATCATCTGAATGACCTGATCGCCACATTGCCCTGCGAATCGCCACTTGGACAGGCACTGATCAGGTTCCTGAACAACAACAAGCAACAAGCATAAGAAAATAGTTTTTATCCTTTCAATATCCTCCACACATCAGAAGCGAAATATCTGCTAGTTTTTTTCCATGTTAGAGAGGAAAAGATTGGCTTCATTAATGGAGTTTTCCATTGAAACAATCAAGGTGGAAACATCAGATTGCAGATTACCCAGCTCGCTCTTCAGCGAAGTAATCGCCTGTGCATTAAGATTATGCTTGAGATACATGACCTGATCTTTAAATACTGACAACACGGGCTGAATTCTCGCCTCCGCATTTTTCATCGCCGTAATCAATTGACGATAATGACTACGGGTTGCAGTCAGCTTATTCTGACTTTGCTGCTTGAGAGCCGGATTATTGTATTGCGTGATCTCCGTCTCCCATTCCTCAAACAGAGCGACAGATACTCCTTCGATATCAGCAATACGTTCTTTCACCTCGCTTGCCATATTGACGCTGGCCTCATATTCGCTATTCAGTTTGTTATATAGCTTCTCAAGATTGCCGCCATCAAAACGCGTTACGGCTGTGAACTGTGCCAACGCAGACTTAAACTGCTGCTTGGTTTCTTCCTGTGTGTCGCGCGCCTTCTCAACCCGATATACCAGCACATCCCGCTTGGGAATTCCTATTTTTTCAAGCCCGCTGTAGTACATACTGGAACACGCTGCCAGCAAACATACCAATAAACTCAGGAATAGCCACACCATCCGTTTCATGATCAATTTATCTCCTTATAACTTTTTTCAACGCAAAATACCGCGCCGCAATAACTGCCACATAACCTTGTAGCCCCACAGCACCGGATGACGACGAAGCATGGGCGTAATCTCAACTTTCACACCAGTATGCCGCTCGATTTTCCAGGCCGCATAATCCAGGCAATCCCGGAATGTCAATGTCGCTTTGCTCAAACGCAGAATTGACAATACCCTGCCCTGCCAGCGCCGTAGCCGCCAGTCCAGCCTGGCCCTGAATTTTTGAGCTGGTGTTACGCTTATCACATATTGACTGTCCCCATTCAGCGTTAACAACGGGCGCAAAGCAGGCCATGCCGCAGCTGTCAGGCGTCGATAGACAGGTAGATTGATCTCCATCAACAAACGGGAGCGCGACTGACGTTCGGCACGTAATTCTGCAGCATAAGTTAGCTGCAATCCCGAGGCCCAGATCTGATCGACACTCACCTCACCAAGAGACAGCATTGGCAGCGTCGTTTCAAGAAATTTGATGATCGCCCGCGCCTGCGCAATTCGAATACGTTGCGCCACGGTTTCATCACGACCATAAAGCAGCTCGAAAGGCTGGGCAAAACGGGCCCAAATGTAAGGATGAAACCAGCAGCCCGCAGCCTTCTCGAAATGTGTGGTTGACATGACAGCATACTTGGCACGGAGCATACCACCGTCATCAGAAGTTGACACCTCTAAAAAGAAAACATTGGGTGCCAGCCAAACATTCAGATAACGTAATGCCTTTTTGTCATAGGCATGACAGTAATCATCCACCAGCACATAAAAATCGACAACGCCTTCATGCGGTGATGATCCATGCAAGCTGGAGCCATACAGAAGAATCGCATCCAGCGCCGAGCCAAAACGCTGCTGCAACTGATCGGTCAACGGTAATAATTCCTCAGGTATATCTGGCATGGACTGCGGCGTGATCGCAGCTATGAGCGATGCGGGTGGTGCGGAAAAGCTCGATTTACTTTGCATGCTATGACGTACTAAAGTACACGAAAACGCAGCGGACCATCCTCATAGATCCGTAACGGCCCGTTCTGGCTCGAAGCCCGATAAACCTCGCCATCAACAATATAGTCATCATCAAGCAAAAGTTCGAGCTGAGAAGTGTTATAGCTAATATACCCATCTGTCTGTTGCAAATAGTGGCCACGTCCGATAATCAGCGGCCATATCCGGATCCAGAATTTTTTGCTGCACTGCGCAACAAAGGTGGCGTGCAGCGCAGCCGGTTCCCGCCCCCAATACGGACGTATCCCCAGCAACAGCCGCTCCAGCGCACTCACCAAAGCAAACAGATAAAAATTTTTACGGATATTTCCCGCCTCATCTTTTTCCATAATACACACCGGCGCCCACTGCGTCTGCGGACGTCCCAAAAATGTACCGAGAATCGAGCGCAAAACAATAATGATGGTGAAGAGATTGCCAGTCATTCCAAACTGTTTGACCCGGCTCTGTGAAAACTTAACACCACGCGCGATCATACCCAGACCAAACAGCATTCCATAGACATTTTTTATACCGGTCTGCTCGATACGCAAAACCGAACGTTTAACAATCTGTCGCGCTTCAGACTGTTGCAGGGCCTGTCTGATCTTCAACAATATCGACTCCGGTTTGCCACACATTCCCAAATCCAATGAAATCATGTTAGTTGTTCCCGCCGGCACAATGGTTAACACAGGCCATTGCGTCGGCGGTAGCTGAGTAAATAGACAATTGATAACGCCCTGCAGGGTTCCATCACCACCCACCACGATCAACCACTCTATATTTTTTGCCAGTAATGCACGTACTGCCTGTTCGAATTCCTCCAGACTGGTGGCCTGTAGTTGTTCCACTTCAGACAGACTGGCCAGCGCTTGGCGAATCTGCGTATTGCGCTTACGAAACTGGCCACCCAGCGGATTAAAGATCAAACCGGTTTTTATCATATTTCCTGGAATACCATCAGAGAGCGCCTACCCAAACACTTTATTTATACAAATGATTATCTGTTTTCAGGTATCACGGATAACGCGCTATGCAGCAACGAGTATGCGCAGGCATCTCACAAATAAATTTTTAGAACGAGTTAATTCAAGCCACTGTCCGCTTCTCAATTGCGGTCACAACACACCTGATCTGCTGCTCCACATTAATAGTCGTGTAGCCAGTGAGCTCAAGCCCCCTATCCTCATAGACATCAATATCCGGATATCTGCGTTTCCAGTCAGCAACCACCTGATCACGCTGCTTCAGCAATGCTTCTATCTGTGGCCGAAATAAAATCAACATGGCGGAAATCCATAAGTTAACCGGCCACGAAGGATAGGCATGATCGATCTTAAAATAATCCAGCATGGCAATGACATCCTCGGCCTTGTACCAGGACTCTGCTGTTACCCATCGATTAGTTGCGAACAAACCCAGTGGAAAACCATAAGCATCCATTGAGATACCAATAAGATGACTGAGCGAATCACTTCCTTCCGGCCAGGATTCCGTCCCGTCGCAGGGAACCGAAGATAATCCATCCGGCATGCCCGGCTGACGCATAAATGTGTGGAAATGCCCGTTTTCTGTGGCCTCGACACGATGTGCATGATAGTAATACTGACTAAAGGTTTCCCCGTCAAACACATCATCTTTGGGATAGTGCTCCAGTTCATAGAATTCACCCTGGCCTTTCAGCACTTCCGCCACAATATTAAGCCCACCTTTTTGCAATACCCGGTAGCATTCGACAATCTGAGCGCCAGCACCAGCCATTCGTTCGAGCTGCACTCTGGACAAGCACGTAAAAACATCACTACTCATTTTCATTATCCTGCCATTCATGAAAAAGTGATGGTCGTGTGTCTGCACTATACCGGACACACCAACCCAGGTAATTCACCACCTGGGCCAATAGACCAACTACCATATTCTCCACCATGGCTTTTCACCAAGAGACTCTGAATCTGAGAGATAGTCACTATCTGGAAAATTTTTACGCATCACTTTTTCCGCATCATCACGCAAATCAATCAAACCCAGTTCGTTATAAGCACGCGCCATAATGTACAGCGCCTCCTCTATAGCCGGTGTCTGTGGATATTCTTGAAGTATGAATTGAGCTCGTCTGGCCGCCGCGACATACGCCTTACGTTTCATGTAATAACGCGCAACATAAACTTCCCCCGTTGCCAGAGTATTTACCAGAAATGCCATACGCTTGAGCGCGTCAGGTGTGTACTTACTATCAGGAAAGCGGGTAACCAATTGCTTGAAATTTTCAAATGACTCCCGAGATGCCTTCGCATCTCTTTCGCTCATATCCTGACTGATCAGCTTGGTAGTAATGTAACCAAGAATTCCCCGGTTATCGTTAAAGTTCGCCAATCCCTTTATGTAGTAGGCATAATCAACGTTACGATGGTGCGGATAAAGCTGAATAAACCGATCCGCCGCAGCAATGGCAGATGCGTTTTCCTGATCCTTATAATAGGCATACGCTATTTCAAGCTGTGCATGCTGGGCAAATCGACCATAGGGATAATTTGCTTCCAAGGCTTCGAATAATTTGACAGCGGCTGCATAGTTACCGCTATTCAGTTCGTTTTTAGCCTCGGCATAAAGGCTATTTGGAGATTGCTTATCATCGACAACTTTCTTTTCCGGAAATAGACCACATGCCGAGAGCAACCCAATCAATCCAACCAGTACAAAATATCGCAGCATAATGAGTCATATCAGGCGTAAATAATCTTGTCGGGATTATAACGTAAAGCAAACGTTGTCCCTACCGATTGAGCAGAAGGCCAGTCGGGTCAGTAGCGAGTAGATCGCAACCCGCTATGCGAAAAACCTGTCATCTTTCATTACTGCCGTATCAATCCGTTGAGTTGCCCTTTGGCTGGTTATCTCTTCATGACAGCGCTATCCAACAAACCCCTGGAAGTAAATTTTTACCTATTTCTGAATCTGTTAGAATTAGACGTTGAACTAATTCACTCAAAAATTTTCTTAACATTTCAAAATTTACCCAGGGGGCGATCCGGCTTCGACGCGGGTTGCGAAGCAGTGCAGGGCATACCGAGGATCAGTAACCTCGTAAAACCACTGAAAAAAAATAGTCGCAAACGACGAAAACTACGCTTTAGCCGCTTAATCCGGCTAAACTCCACACCGGTGGGCCTCAACGCCGGGTCTGGCAACAGGCGGTGGAGTCATTAACGAGGATCGTATTGTGCAGGGTTACTTTGCAGAATATTAAATGATAGGTAACTCGCTTATCACCAGCCTGCCGGTTGGCGTGTGGTAAGTCAGACTAAATAACCAGGCTAAGTATGTAGAACTGTCTGTAGAGGACTTGCGGACGCGGGTTCAATTCCCGCCGCCTCCACCAATCCAAAGGGCCTGGATAATCTCCAGGCCCTTTTTCTTTGCGCGCATCCCCGCGTGGCGCGGGGTTCCGAGGGTTTGCCCTGCGGGTGCCATGCCCTTCGGATGTGCCGAATCGGCCCGTTTCCCGGCCAGCCCAGTCTCTTTTCTCCGTTTGCCCTGCGGGTAGTCGCGAGGCCGAGCCCTGCGTTTACAGGGACTTGGCGCGGCCTTTCTGCGGTCAACCATGGCCACCGATTGGCCGCCAAACCGCTACGCATCAAAAGATTCGACCACCCGCCGCTGCTCGATCCAGTCCAGCGGCAGCGGATTGCGCTGGAACCAGATCAGGCTCATGCAGCGCGGCTGCGTGCCCGCCAGGATGGCCTGGATGATGGCAGGCTCCAGCAGGGTCAGGCGCAGCAGTTCGTTCACCGTCGAGTGATGCAGACCTTCGCGCTGGGCGATGTCGGTCCCGCTGGCCACCACGCCGTCGTCGAGCAGTTGTTGCCAATAGAAGGCTCGCGCCAACGCTACCAGCATGGGACTGTCGAACTGGTTCCGCGTGGTGCTGCCTGCGCTCTCCCCGTCCGGCCGAATCACGACCTTGCGCACGCCGCGCTTGCGGATCTGCAGTGGGATGAAGGTCGAGAGCTTCACGGCGCCGCCGTCCATGCGCTGTTGCACCGTGGCCTCGCCGAGTTTGCGTATTCGGCTCATACCGTCGTCTCCACTTCCGCCAGTTCCGCGCCGATGCTGCCGGGGCGCAGTTCGTCGATGAGTTCCACCCAGCCGGCGTCGCGCCAAAGGATCTCCAGCCCGTCGTCGCCGATCAGTACGCGCTCGATCAGCAGCTGTGCCAGGCGCCGTTGCTCGGCCGGAAACAGCGAGGGCCAGACGGCGGCGAGCTGGCGCATCGGCATCACCACCCGCGCCTGGTCGAGATCGAGGCCGCTTTCGCGCACCCGGTCCCACACCGCTTGCACGCTCTCCGGCGCCCGCAACACTTGGCAGATCTGCTCCACCACCAAGGCCTCGATCGGCTCGGCAGGCAGGCTGCCGAAGTCGGAGGCGCCCGCCCCGAAGTGCCGATCCTTGGCCGGCGTGTAGTACCGGTAGCACTGGCCCTTCTTGGTCGTGCGGGTCGGGATCAACCGCTCGCCGCTGGTGGTGAACAGCAGTCCGCGCAGCAACGGCAAGCCGCGCCCGTCCGTAGCCACCGCCGCGCGCCGTTCCTCGGCGGTCTGGGCCAGCACGTCGTGGGTGGCCTGCCACTGGGCGCTGGTCAGGATCGGCGGGTGCTGGCCCAGGTAGTAGCGACCCTTGTGGACGATCTCGCCGAGGTACATGCGGTTGTGCAGCAGCTTGTAAATCGACTGCTTGCAGAAGGTGCGGCCCGTCTTGGTGCGGATGCCTTCGGCCGCGTAGTTGCGCACCATGTGGGTGGTCGAGCGATCGCGGGCGAAGTCGGCGAAGATGCGCCGCACCACCGCCGCCTCCGCCTCGTTGACGACGAGCAGGCGGTTCTTCACGTCGTAACCGAGCGGCAGCGGCCCGCCCATCCACATGCCCTTGGCCTTGCTGGCAGCGATCTTGTCGCGAATGCGCTCGCCGGTGACCTCGCGCTCGAACTGGGCGAAGGACAGCAGCACGTTCAGCATCAGCCGCCCCATCGAGGTGGCCGAGTTGATCTGCTGGGTGACGGCGCTGAAGCTCACGCCGCAGCGGTCGAACACTTCCACCATGCGCGCGAAGTCGGCGAGCGAGCGGTGTTGACACCGGTCGAAAATTGACCAGAAAAGGGCACTGATACCGGTTGAAAATTGACCAGGTAATTCACGTATTCTGCTTAAGTTTTAGGCAGGAGAAACTAGAGGTGATTACCATGGTTATGTATGCAAAGATCCGTCGGATGTTTTAGGAACCTCTGATCAATAACCGATCACCGATATAATTCTGCATCAAACTTTTTCGAGAAGCTATTCATGAAACCTTACCAACAGATGAGTTTTGCTGATGCCGAATACGCCAATAAGGGCAAAGTCACGCGCCGCGAGAAGTTTCTCGATCAACTTGATGGATTATTGCCTTGGCAGGCTATGATTGATGTTATTGAACCACACTATGCGCCAGGCAATGGGCGTGGCCGCAAACCATTTGCCTTGGAATTGATGCTGCGCGCGCATGTTGCGCAAATTATCTACAACTATTCCGATCCGGGCATGGAAGATGCGCTGTATGAGATTGAATCACTGCGCCGTTTTTGCGGCATTCGTCTGGAAGCCGTGCTGGATGAAAGCACCATTTTGCAATTTCGGCATTTACTGGAAAAACACGGGTTAATGGATCAGATCTTCCAGGTCATCAACCAAACGCTGGGTGAGCGTGGGTTGTTCTTGAAAGCCGGCACCATCGTCGATGCCAGCCTGATTGCCGCGCCGACTTCAACCAAAAATAAGAGCCGGTCGCGTGATCCAGAAATGCATTCCAGCAAAAAGGGCAATCAATGGTTTTTCGGCAGCAAGTTTCATATCGGCGTCGATCATGAAACCGGGTTGGTGCATACGCTCAAAGTAACCTCGGGGCATGTCAGCGACGTTGCCGAAGCCGCCGCCCTGCTGCATGGCGAGGAACAGTTTGTTCATGGCGATGCCGGATATCAGGGGCTGGATAAACGCCCGGAGATGCCGGCGGAAAGCCCTCCAGCCTGCGTGATCGCGATGCGTCCGGGCAAACTGGCCAGGCTCACGAAAGACGATTCCGGGGCGGCTCAACTACTGCGCGGTGCCGCCCGTGAGCTGGCGAAACGCCGCGCCAAAGTCGAACACGTGTTTCGGGATATCAAAATCCGCTTTGGGTATGCTAAAAATCGCTATCGCGGCCTGGCCAAAAATGCGGCCCGTTTGACCTTCCTGACAGCCATTGCCAACGTCATCCGTGGTGATGCTTATGAACGTCGATGTCTTGTTGCGTCTGAAATTTGAAAACAAGCCAGTAAATGAGCTTGTTTCCAGAGAGGAACGGCTGTTTTCATAAAAATCAGCGTCACTATTTGAAGTAGTGGTCAGTTTTTGAGTGACTGCCGTTCAGAATGTTTGTTTTTCAGAGGTTCCCTAAAGGTGATGATAATTTCAGTACCGAAAGCTAAACGGGTCTTAAGACCCGTATCCTGACTTTAGTCATTGTCACTAACCCACCAGCTTTAGCTGGTGGTTGTTTAGTTTAGATGATAACAAAGCCGCGTCCCGGCCGAGTAATTATGATCACTCGCTAAAAAACTCACGTGCCTTGTCCATCCAGGATTTGGCTCGGGGGCTATGACGTGAGTCATCTTTCTGACTGATTGTCTCAAATTCTTCCAACAGCTCTTTCTGGCGAGCAGTCAGGTTAACCGGTGTTTCCAGCGAAACATGGCATAGCAAATCACCGGTTACATGGTTACGCACACCCGTTATGCCTTTGCCACGCAAACGAAATATCTTACCGGTCTGAGTGCCTGCCGGGATTTTGATACGCGCATGGCCATCAAGTGTCGGTACTTCTATTTCACCCCCAAGAGCAGCCGTTGCAAAGCTGGTGGGAATTTCACAATGCAGGTTATTGCCTTCCCGCTGAAAAACCGAGTGGCTGGCCAAATGAATCACTACATACAGATCACCAGGAGGACTGCCGGCAACACCGGCTTCACCTTCTCCAGACAAACGAATACTGTCACCCTCATCCACCCCAGCAGGAATTTTAATATTCAGTGTCTTATGACGCTTGACGCGGCCAGAACCATGACAGTCATGGCAAGGATCAGTAATGACTTTACCGCTGCCATGGCACTGTGGACAGGCTTGCTGAATCGAGAAGAAACCTTGTTGCATGCGGACCTGGCCATGACCATTACATTTCTGGCAGGTTTTGGGTGAAGAACCCGGTTTTGCGCCGCTACCACGGCATGTATCGCAAGCATCCATTTTAGGAATACGAATTTGCGTCTCCGCTCCCCGCGCGGCTTGTTCCAGCGTTATTTCCAGGTTATAGCGCAGATCCGCGCCACGTTGCGCGCCAGACTGCCCCCCTCGCATTCCGAAAAGGTCCCCAAAAATATCGCTGAAAGCATCGCTGAATCCCTGCGCACCCCCTCCACCAGCCGCACCGTTTAAGCCAGCATGACCAAACTGATCGTAAGCTGCGCGCTTATTGCTGTCTGAAAGTACCTCAAACGCCTCTTTGATTTCCTTGAAACGTTCCTCTGACTCTGCATTGCCCGCATTACGGTCCGGATGATATTTCATCGCCAGCTTCCGATAGACTTTCTTCAGTTCACTTTCATCGGCATTACGGTTGACGCCGAGTACTTCATAATAATCACGCTGGGTCATAAAGAATTCTGCCAATCAATAGCAGCAACGGCAGCACCGAGCTGCCATTGCAATTCAACAGGTTGTAACATAATTGCCATAAATTTATTGTGTGAGGGGTGAATGGTTTCCAATCGGAACGCAAAATGCAGGTTTAAGCAAACATACGCCCGAAACCTGGAAACCATCCCATCACATGGAGTTATTGTGTACCAGCTTCACGCTGATCGGCACCATTATTTTTTATCTTTGACTTCCTCGAATTCAGCATCCACTACTTCACCCTCAACCGGTTTATCACTCGCTCCTGCCCCTCCCCCCGCACCAGTCTCCGCCTGTCCTGCCGCTCCTGGCTGCGTCGCCTGTTCCTGGGCATATATTTTCTCAGCCAGTTTTTGTGAGGCTTCGGTCAGTGCCTGCGTTTTTGCATCGATTACACTTTTGTCACTCAGTTTAAGTGCTTCTTCAGCCTCTTTCAAAGCAGTCTCGATTTTGGTCTTTTCATCACTTTCCAGCTTGTCACCATATTCACTCAAGGATTTTCTGACCGAATGAATCATGGCATCGCACTGATTGCGACTATTAACCAGCTCCAACGTTTTTTTGTCTTCTTCAGCATGAGCTTCCGCATCCTTGACCATTTTATTGATCTCATCTTCGGATAATCCGGAACTTGCCTGAATTTTGATCTTGTTTTCCTTACCCGTCGCCTTATCCTTGGCAGAGACATGCAAGATACCATTAGCATCAATATCAAAAGCCACCTCAATCTGTGGCATACCTCGCGGCGCGGGTGGAATATCAGTCAAATTGAATTGCCCCAGACTCTTATTGCCAGACGCCATTTCACGCTCGCCCTGTAGCACATGAATCGTCACGGCAGTCTGGCTGTCATCCGCAGTAGAAAAAACCTGTTGCGCTTTGGTTGGAATAGTAGTGTTCTTCTGGATTAACTTAGTCATCACGCCTCCCAGGGTTTCAATACCGAGCGATAACGGCGTCACATCCAGCAACAACACATCCTTGACATCCCCTTGTAAAACACCGCCCTGGACCGCAGCACCAATGGCCACCGCTTCATCCGGATTTACGTCCTTGCGCGGTTCCTTGCCGAAAATTTCCTTCACTTTATCCTGAACCTTCGGCATGCGCGTCTGCCCACCCACCAGAATCACATCAGCGATCTCGGAAACTGACAAACCGGCATCCTTAATTGCAATTCGGCAAGGTTCAATGGTGCGCTCTATCAGTTCTTCGACCAGACTCTCTAATTTGGCACGCGTAATTTTTACAGCCAAATGTTTGGGGCCAGACGCATCGGCGGTGATATAAGGCAGATTCACCTCTGTTTGCTGGCTGGAAGACAGTTCAATTTTGGCTTTTTCCGCCGCATCCTTGAGTCGTTGTAAGGCCAGCATGTCTTTTTTCAGATCGATTCCGCTTTCCTTTTTGAATTCTGACACCAGATACTCAATGACACGCGAATCAAAATCCTCTCCACCCAGAAAAGTATCGCCATTCGTCGCCAACACTTCAAACTGGTGCTCACCTTCGACTTCCGCAATCTCAATGATTGAAACATCGAATGTGCCTCCACCCAGGTCATACACCGCAATTTTGCGATCTCCTTCCTTTTTATCCAGTCCGAATGCCAACGCTGCGGCAGTGGGCTCATTAATGATTCGCTTAACCTCCAGACCCGCAATTCGCCCCGCATCCTTGGTAGCCTGCCGTTGAGAATCATTGAAGTACGCCGGCACCGTAATGACGGCTTCCGTAACCGGTTCTCCCAAATAATCCTCGGCAGTTTTTTTCATTTTGATTAATATCTGTGCAGATACTTCCTGTGGCGCAATTTTTTTGCCACGGGCTTCAACCCACGCATCATTGTTATCCGCCTGGGTAATTTTGTAAGGCACCATGCTGATATCCTTCTGCACCATTTCTTCGTTAAAGCGCCGTCCAATCAAGCGCTTGATGGCAAACAGCGTGTTTTGCGGATTGGTCACAGCCTGGCGCTTGGCTGAAGCGCCCACCAGAACTTCACCCTCCTCCGTGTAAGCCACGATGGAGGGTGTAGTACGCGTACCCTCAGCGTTCTCAATCACTTTGGACTTGCCATTTTCCATCACGGCCACACATGAATTGGTGGTACCCAGATCTATCCCAATAATTTTTCCCATTGTTTTTTCCTTTAAAATTTAATTCTGGTTATCAATAATGACTGTGAGTGTATGTGGGAGCTTTCCCGAAAATATCAAGCTTCTCTTGATTTTGCGACAGCAACCATGGCTGGCCGAATAACGCGATCGTGCAGCGCATAGCCTTTTTGCATGACCTGAACGACAGTATTCGCAGCAGCATCCGATTCGATGGTACACATCGCCTGATGGCGATGAGGATCAAATTTCTCTCCCTGCGGATCAATTACCTGGATATTGAATTTCTCAAAAATTGCAATTAACTGCTTGCGCGTCAGCTCCATGCCATCCTTAAAGTTCTCGACTGTGGCATTTTCGGTCATGAGTGCTGCTTCCAGACTATCCATGACCGGAAGTAATTCCGCTGAGAATTTATCAATGGCGTATTTATGAGCATTAGTAATATCCGCCTGCGTCCGTTTTCGCAGATTTTCGGTTTCTGCCTTGGCACGTAACCAGGCATCATGATGCTCCACCGCCCTCAGTTCCGCCTCTTTCAAAAGTTGCTCAATGGATGGCATCAATTCTGTCTCACCTTCCATTCCGGTATGAATCATTTCATCACCGGCAAACGGAGCAACATCTGCCGTGGCTGTAGCATCAAGCTCTCCCGTGAGTTTATTTATATCAATAGGCTCTTGATTATTCGATTCCTGCATAAAATTCCTCCAGTATGATTCACGCTATATTGTGATCAATTCATTTTTTTCAACCCCTTTTATTAGCCGGGTTGAAAATTTTTTTAATGAATATGATTTAACACGTTGATGGTGCTGCCCAACCAGGTTTAGATACGTCTGGCCAATTGAGCAGCTAATCCAATGTATGCTTGCGGAGAAAGCTGCAGCAAGCGGTTTTTTTCAGCTTCTGGAATATCGAGCTGACGAATAAAATTTTGCAATATTTCCTGATTGATTTCGCCTTTGCCACGGGTTAGCTCCTTAAGCTGTTCATATGGATTGACAATCCCATACCGGCGCATAATCGTTTGAACAGGTTCCGCCAGCACCTCCCACGCACCCTGTAAATCTGCCGACAAGCGGACCGGGTTAATCTCCAGTTTGCATAACCCTTTCAGACAGGAATCATAGGCGAGCAAAGTATGACCCAATGCCACCCCCATATTACGTAGCACCGTCGAATCGGTCAGATCGCGCTGCCAGCGTGAGACGGGCAATTTTTCAGCCAGATGATGCAGCAAGGCATTGGCAATTCCGATATTGCCCTCCGCATTCTCAAAATCAATTGGATTGACCTTATGTGGCATGGTGGAAGAACCAACCTCACCCGCTCGGGTTTTCTGCCGAAAGTAGCCCAGTGAAATATATCCCCAGATATCGCGATTCAGACCCAGCAAAATGGTATTGATGCGGGCATACGCATCGAACAGCTCGGCAAGACCGTCATGCGGCTCGATCTGAGTGGTATACGGATTAAAACCCAGTCCCAACCCTTCCACAAAATTTTGTGCGAAAGATTCCCAATCCACATCCGGATAAGTCACCACATGAGCATTATAGTTACCAACCGCCCCATTGATTTTTCCCGAAATGGCAACCTTTGCCAGACCTTTACGTCCCTGGCGCAATCGATGCACAAAATTGGCAATCTCTTTACCCATAGTCGTCGGGGTGGCAGGTTGACCGTGTGTGCGCGCCAGCATGGGCGTATCGGCAAACTCTCTTGCCAGTGCCGCCAGTTGCTCGATAATCCGATCAAGCGCGGGCAGCATCACTTGATCACGACTATCAATCAGCATCAATCCGTGGCACAGATTATTGATATCCTCTGAAGTACAGCCAAAATGAATATATTCAGAGAATGCAGCCATACCCGGCTGACCGGCGAATTGCTGCTTCAACCAATATTCAATCGCTTTAACGTCATGATTGGTCTGCGTTTCAATCGTTTTAATCGCTTGCGCATCATTCAGAGAGAAATTTTCCAGCAGCTGATCCAGCTCTGCCAGCGATTCCACCGGAAAATTGGCTTCTCTTAACAGAATCGATTGACCCAATGCCTTAAACCATTCAATTTCGATCCGTACACGGTAGCGAATCAGCCCATACTCGCTGAAGTAAAGTCGCAGTCCGGCTACTTTCTGTTGATAACGACCATCCAATGGGGAGAGTGCATGAAGCGGGGAAGTGCTCATTAACCAGGATATTCCCAATCAATTGGTTAAAAGGCGGCATTTTAGCACAACGTACTGTATTCACGGATGAGGCTGCATTGTATGATCACGATTTATCGTTTGAGAAGGATCAACTTATGCAACTGATTGGCTCTTTGACCAGCCCCTATGTCCGCAAAGTACGTATCGTACTTGCCGAGAAAAAAATTGACTCCGGTCTCATTATCGACCCGCCGTTCAACCCGGATAATCAGATAACGAAACTCAATCCCTTGGGCAAGGTACCTGTATTGGTGCTGAGTGATGGCACTCCGCTGTATGATTCACGCGTTATCGTTGAATATCTGGATAGCTTAAAGGATGATCCCCTGCTGATTCCAGCTTCAGGCGCGCCAAGATTTATTGTCAAGCGCTGGGAAGCACTGACTGACGGAATAATGGATGCGAGTGCAACCATTTATCTCGAACATAAACGCCCACAGGTACAACAAAGCCCGGAATGGCTGATGCGCCAGCAACGTAAAATCGATCTGGGACTGCAGGTAGCAGCGGCAGAACTGGGTGACCAGCTCTGGTGTACCGGATCAACCCTGACCTTAGCGGATATTACGCTGGGTTGTGCACTGGGTTATTTATCCTTCCGTTTCTCTCAAAATCCTTGGCGCACTACCTACGCCAACCTTGCCCGTCTGGCCGACAAGCTGGCCGAGCGGCAGTCGTTCAGATTAACCATACCAACAGACTGACTTTTTAGAAGCTCCCTATGGCAATAGCCGAACACGGCACTAAACAACTGATATGTTATTCCTGGAAATTATCAGGTTTCCTGCAGCATTAATAATAATTGCCCAGCGGCAATATAGTCGCCCACTTTGCAATAAACCTTGTCGACGACTGCATCGACCGGTGCCGTGAGGGCGATTTCCATTTTCATCGATTCGATCACGATCAGGGTTTCACCACTTTTAACCGGCTGCCCGGACGCAACCAATAATTTCCAGATCGTACCTGTCACATCGGAACAGACAGCATGCGCTCCGTCTGGCAAATCCTGCTCACTTGCCGTATCGGTCTGATCGAGGACATCTTCGCTGGCGAATTCCAGCAGATCCTGCGCCTGCCAACGCTGATATTCCGCCTCAAACGCGGCTTGCTGGCGCGCTTTGAATTGACTGATGCTCGCATCCTGCTCCCGCAGAAACGCCTGATACGCTTTCAAGCTGAAAACTGTGTCATCCATGGATAACTTGAAACGTCCGGTTACGAAATCCTGCCGTATTTTGAGCAGCTCCGTTTCCGTAACCGGATAAAACCGGATCTGGTCAAAAAAGTTTAATAACCAGGGATGGTCTTGCCTGAAATCTTTGGTCTGACGATAACGATTCCACATTTGCAGCGTGCGCCCGACAAGCTGGTACCCACCTGGTCCTTCCATGCCGTAGACACACAGATAAGCACCACCGATTCCAACCGCGTTCTCCGGCGTCCAGGTGCGTGCAGGATTGTATTTGGTAGTGACGAGCCGGTGACGCGGGTCGATGGGTGTCGCAACCGGTGCGCCCAGATAAACATCCCCCAGTCCCATCACCAGATAGCTTGCGTCAAAAACAATCTGCCTGACTGCCTCGATACTATCCAGTCCATTAATACGCCGGATAAATTCGATATTGCTCGGGCACCAGGGTGCATCTGCTCTCACCGACTGCGCATATTTTTCGATTGCCAGCCGTGTCGCGCGATCATCCCATGAAAGCGGCAGATAGACCATGCGCCCTGGCACCTCCATTTCGCTTGCGGGTGGTAATACTGTTTCTATCTCCAGCAGTCTGTCCAGCAAATTCTGGCGTGGCAGTAAATAGGGATCGTAATGAATCTGCAGACTACGGATACCTGGTGTGATATCAATGATTCCACCCAATTTATGTTCCTGAATGGCTTCCTGCAACCTGGTCATCAGTGCATGCACTCGCAAGCGTAAAGCCAGATCGAGCACGGATGGACCGTATTCGATTAGCAGGTACCGATCACCTGCCTGACGATAGACGACTTCCACCCGTTCCAGATCGGGCATTTCAGGCAATCTGTACAGAACTGCTTGATCAGAATAGCCAGACCAATTTGAGGCAAACGGCGGAGCAACTTCTCGCAGTGTCTCAATCAGCGCAGTTTGCTGCTGGTCGAGCCACAGTGCTTGAGTCAAATCAATCCGATAAAAACGGACTTGATCACCAGGCTGCAACTGACCAATCTTCCATAACTCGGCGTGCGCAATGACTGCGGGACAGACAAACCCACCCAGACTCGGTCCATCCGGGCCCAAAATAATCGGCATGTCGCCCGTAAAATCAATTGCGCCAATTGTATAGGGATTGTCGTGAATATTGGATGGGTGCAGCCCGGCTTCGCCACCATCAGCTCGCGCCCATTCCGGTTTGGGACCAATCAGGCGAATACCGGTACGGCTGGAATGATGATGGACTTTCCAGTCGGTTGAAAAAAACATTTCAATGGCCGCATCCGTGAAAAAATCCGGTGCGCCGTGCGGGCCATAGAGAACGCCAATATCCCAGTGATGGGAGTACTTAGGAATCCATTCAGGAGCAAGAGTATGGCAAACAACAGCTGGGGAATCAGCAGGAAGAATACTCAGCATATCGCCAGGGCGCAGCACCCGTCCGCCATGTCCGCCAAACTGTCCCAACATAAATGTGGCGCGACTGCCGAGATATTCTGGAACCTGTATCCCACCCTGCACCGCCAGGTAGACGCGACTCCCCGCTCCATTGATCCTGCCGAAACGCAGCACCGAACCCGCCTTGACTGTATGCGCCTGCCAGCATGGCAACACTTCATCGTTCAGCCAGATTTCAATCTGCGCACCACATACGGCAATCCGACTATCGCAATGAAACTTCAGCGTGGGGCCAGCCAGCGTAATTTCCAGTCCTGCAAGGCCGTCCGGCTGATCCAGCAGCCGGTTGGCGAGACGGAAAGCAAGGCTGTCCATCGGCCCGGAAGGCGGCACACCAACATGCCAGTATCCCAACCTGCCCGGATAGTCCTGCACTGTAGTCTGCAGACCCGGACTCAGCACTTCCATCGTATGTGCCTGATAGCCAAAATCCGCAAGCAACCGGGTGGTAATCTGTCCATGGCGAAAGCGCTCACTGGAGAGAATTTGCCGCAAGTAATCGAGATTGGTTTCGATGCCATACAGCAGCGTTTTATCCAGTGCGGTTTTCAGCTGATCAATCGCCTGTTCGCGGGTATCGGCATAGGCAATAATCTTGGCCAGCATGGGATCATAGTAAGCAGATATTTCAGCACCCGATTCAATCCAGGTTTCCACGCGAACCTCATCGGGAAACCCGACATGCGTCAATAAACCACTCGAAGGCTGAAAGTTTTTTGCAGGATTTTCCGCGTAAATACGCGCTTGAATCGCCGCACCCTGTGGCTTGATCACCACGCCATCGAGCAACGGCAGTGCTTCCGCACCCAGTAATATCATCCATTCGACCAAATCGATACCCGTGACTGCTTCCGTCACCCCATGCTCCACCTGCAGACGGGTATTAACCTCAAGAAAATAGAACTGACCGGTTGCCGCATCAAACAGAAATTCCACCGTACCGGCGGAACGATAGTGGATAGACTCGCCCAGGCGAATGGCGGCCGCAAGCATTGCCTGACGAATCGCTGGTGCCAGATTGGGTGCAGGTGTTTCTTCGATAATCTTCTGATTGCGTCGTTGCGTCGAACAATCACGTTCCCCTAAAGCAATAACCTTACCCCGGCCATCACCAAAGATCTGCACCTCGATATGGCGCGCCTGATCGATAAATTTCTCGAGAAATACGGCAGCATCATTGAAGTGGCTTTGTGCCAGCGTTCTGACTGCTTCATACTGATCGATCAACTCTTCTTCGTTCCAGCACAGGCGCATGCCAATGCCGCCCCCCCCCGCCGAGCTTTTCAGCATGACCGGATAACCAATATGATTGGCTGCCCGGCAGGCATCTTCGATACTATCGAGCAGACCGGTGCCGGGCAACAGGGGAACCTGCCATTGTTGCGCCAGTGCACGCGCGGTATGTTTCAGACCAAAGGTACGCATTTGTTCCGGTGTCGGCCCCAGGAAAACAATATTTGAGGCACAACATTGCTCGGCAAAGGTAGCGTTTTCACTCAGAAATCCATAACCGGGATGAATGGCCTGTGCGCCACACTCACGGGCAATGGCCAGCACCTTTTCCGCATCGAGGTAGCTTTCGCTCGCGGGCCCCTCGCCAATACAGAAGCTTTCATTCGCTGCCAATACGTGTCGTGAACCTGCATCCACTCCGGTATAAACCGCAACACTTTGAATTCCCATGTGACGCAAGGTACGCATGACGCGGCAGGCAATCGCACCACGATTGGCCACCAGAATTTTGGTAAACATGAATACACTCCTATTGCGAATGCCAGATCAGCAAGCGGATCGGCGTAGGGTGGTAAGCATTACAGGGGTTGTTGAGCTGCGGACAATTGGAAATCAGCACCAGCACATCCATGTATGCCAGCATCTCAACATATTTGTTTGGCGCGGACATTCCATCGGCAAACTCCAGCCCGCCAGCCGCCGTGACCGGCACATTCATAAAAAAATTAATATTGCAGGTCAGGTCGCGTTTATCGAGCTTTAGTTGTTTACAGAGGGGGTCATGAGCGAATGCGTGCAAAAAGTTGTCACGACAGCTATGCATGGAATACTTCTCGGGTGCGTAGCGGGTCGTGTTGCTCTCGGCCGAGCAGGCACCCCCCAGCGTATCGTGGCGACCGCAGGTATCTGCGGTAATCGTCAGCATGACATTACCCTGATTGGAATACAGCTTGCTGCCCTCCCCCAGGTAAATCTGGTTCTGCCGCCAGATGGTATCGGTTGCGCTGTAACGCTCTGTTGGCTGTTTAGCATTGAAGAACAGAGTATCGACAGCCTGATTGCCCTCCAGATCAACAATACGAAAAATTTGCCCCTGTTTGATGAGTTTGACCCAGTGTTCCCCAGCTGCACAAATTTCATCGATGATTGCATACTGTGGATCAAGATGACTTTCAATAATCCTGTTGGTATTCATTTTTGTCCTCCTGTTATGGCCGCAGCATAGAACCGATCGGTATTGCGCAAGGCGCGTGCATTTTCAGCGCGACCATTACCATCCGGCGCCAAAGGCGTGACATAGGCTTCCAGCTTGACTGCGCCCGGCTGATAGCGCACTGCGGGATTCAGGGGATGTGGCGCAGTTGAAATCGCAACCAGGGTATCCATGGTAAAGGCAAGATCCACATGCGCACCGGGCTCGGCATAGTTCGTGTGAAAGGTCAGTTGCCCGATATCGTCCGCCGTCACTTTGCTGAAAAAATTAATATTGGGCACCACATCCCGCCATCCCAGTCCCCACTTGCCTAATTCAATCAACAGGCCATCGAGACCACTGCGATACCTGTCATTGCGGCATTCCTGATAACGGGTAATGCCGTACTGGCGTTCAATCAGATGGCGATCGCTCAACCCACAGATACAATCGTGCCAGCCGGCGGTATCCTGGGTGATACAGCAGAAAATACGCCCCATGTCAGAATGGCAGGCATGCCCACGGGTGAGGCAGAACGTATGCTGGGTTTTCAGCGTATCCGCCATATTGAAACGTTCCAGCTTCTCCTCCACATTAAAAAATAACGTGGCCGCATTGGCACCTCCAGCCACATCGGTCAGGCGCAACGTCATGCCCCGACGCAAGATGCCAGACCAGTGACATCCACCCGGAATATTTTCCTGCCACAAGATAGCCATCGGTTCTTCATGGATTGAGTTGCTCATGATTTCCTCCTGTCAATCAAAATTGATAATGTCGTA